>JAFQCL010000041.1 GCA_017416425.1 Clostridia bacterium | reverse complement strand
TACTGAATCCAACGGCACATGGATCGTTACTGCAACTAATTGATTCTATACACACCTTTATAAGGATAACCCACCTATCCCCTTCGGGGGGTAGGCGGCAACTAAAAGGTATAGGTGGGGCTTATGCCTTTTGGTTGCCGAAATTCTCTTCTTAGAGTTGAAGGCAAAACTTAAGTCCGTCCACTCCTCCCTCCAGGGCTGGGCGGCAACAGAAAAGCCATGTCAAAAGCATAGTTTCGGGCATGAAATTGCTACATACTATCAGGATATAGTCTAACATTTTCCTCCAGGGTATTCCAAAGGTCTGACCGACTTGCGGGGCGCCTTTTTTTAAGTGGCAGCAGCCTTGAAGTTTCGCTTTTGATAATGTGATATCATCACGGAAATGAATAGCGCTTATTACTATAATGAAAACATAAAAGAAGAACCAGGAGGATAAGAAAATGTCTGCTATAAACAATGAACTTGATTTAAATAATCAAGTTATGGATTCTAATGAGTTTGTTCCTTTGCATTTACTGGTATCATGGCGTGGTTCCTACCGTATGATGGATTCTATTGTGGGTGAGGTTGAAAAAATGTGCTTTGGCAGTCAGGTAGTTAAGGCCAATCTTGATAAACAGTCGGCATTGGACAGCCGGTTTGGCGTAATGAACGTTCCCACCTTTATTGAGATAGAGGCGAGAAAGATTCTCAAACAAGCTGGCTATGCAAAAAGTAAAAATGTCATTCTCGCTGAACTGTAAAGGGGTAATTGCTATGGACTTATTTGATTTTTTCAAAAACGCTGACATCAACAAAGGTGTAAAGGAATACGAAGCTACCTGTGGCGCCATTCTGCTGGATGTTCGCACACCCCAGGAATATCGACAGGGGCACATCCCCGGCAGTAAAAATGTCCCATTGCAGTACATTGATAAAGTTACTTTAGCTGTAGAGAACAAAGATGTACCGCTTTTTATATACTGCTACTCGGGTTCAAGAAGTCGTCAAGCGGAGAGTAGCTTGCGGCACATGGGATATACCAATATAATGAATATAGGCGGTATCGCTGATTACTCGGGAAAGGTGGAGCGTTAACATGAAAGTTGTGATTATAGGTGGTGTCGCTGCAGGGGCTACCGCTGCAGCTCGTATCCGCAGACTGGATGAGAGGGCTGAAATCGTGGTGTTTGAACGTTCAGGATATATTTCTTATGCTAACTGCGGCTTGCCCTATTATATAGGAGATGTGATTACCGACCCTGAGGATCTGACGCTACAGACCCCTGAAAGCTTTTTCTCACGTTTCCGGGTGGATGTGAGGGTGCGCCATGAAGTTACAGCTATCCATCCAGACAGAAAGACCGTATCGGTTAAAAACTTGGAATTAAATGAGGAATTTGAGGAATCCTATGATAAGCTGATTCTTTGTCCCGGTTCAAAGCCCACTCAACCTCGCTTTTCCGGTTTAGGACAGGAAAAACTGTTTACCTTACGCACTGTGGAAGATACCTTTCGCATTAAAGAGTATATAAACAGGCGCCATCCTAAGTCTGCGGTGCTGGCAGGCGGGGGGTTCATCAGTATGGAATTGGCAGAAAATCTACGTAAATTGGGCATGACGGTCACAATCGTTGAAAGCCTTAAGCAGCTTATGAGCCCTTTTGACCCAGATATGGCAGCTTTTATCCATAGTGAGGTACGCAGACATGGTGTAAAACTGAAGCTTGGTCATACAGTGGAGGGCTTTCAAGAAAGGGACGGCGGCATGGATGTACTGTTAAAGGGCGAGCCTCCTCTTCATGCTGATATAGTGATTTTAGCCATTGGCGTTACCCCCGATACCGACCTTGCAAAAGAGGCCGGGCTGGAGCTTGGGATAAAGGGCAGTATCGTTGTCAACGACCGAATGGAAACCTCCATACCTGATATCTATGCCGCAGGTGACGCAGTACAGGTGAAGCACTATATTACTGGTGCAGATACATTGATATCTTTGGCAGGCCCTGCCAACAAACAGGGGCGTATCGTTGCTGATAACATCTTAGGAGGCGATAGCCGTTATTTGGGTTCTCAGGGCAGTACTGTAATCAAGATATTTGATTTAACAGCGGCTACTACCGGCCTTAATGAGACCAACGCGAAAAAAGCCGGATTTAATATAGATAAAGTTATCCTGTCACCTATGAGTCATGCGGGTTACTATCCCGGCGGCAAGCTAATGACCGTTAAGGTGGTATTTGAAAAGGATACATATCGACTGCTGGGCGCTCAGATATTGGGCTTTGAGGGTGTGGACAAGCGCATTGATGTACTGGCTACAGCTATTTATGCCGGCCTGAAAGCCACTCAGCTGAAGGATCTGGATCTTGCCTATTCACCTCCCTATTCCTCCGCAAAAGATCCAATAAATATGGCAGGTCTTTTGATTGACAATATCGCTAAAGGAAAGTTAAAGCAGTGGCATTTGGAGGATGCTTCAGCATTGCCTCTTGATGGTAGCGTGACGCTTTTAGACACCAGAACTGCGGAAGAATATGCTGGTGGTCACATCGATGGCTTCCGCAATATCCCTGTGGATGAACTGCGTGAACATTTGTCAGAGATCGAACCTCAAAAACCGGTCTATGTCATATGCCAAAGTGGTCTGCGCAGTTATATTGCCACCTGTATACTGGAAGGAAGCGGTTTTACAGCTTATAACTTTTCCGGTGGCTTCCGTTTATATGATACGGTAGTGAATGATCGCTACTTGATTGAAACGGCTACGGCTTGTGGGATGGACAAATAAGAACATGAATTCCTTTCATCCTGAAGCGGAATCTGAGGCGGATATGCTGTTTACGTACTTTTTGTTGTGAAAAAAGACAAAGATAAAGGTGTCAATATAAATATAATATCAGCCTGGTTCAAACGGTGCAAGAATATTTAATGACATAAAAAGGGTGTTCCGCGAGTGGATTAGACTTTTGGAACACCCTGGAGAAACTATTAGGTTAGCATCTGATACTTGGTAACAGATTTGTATGCCTGGCTTGTGTGGCTATACTATCTTATGGTAGCATTTTCAGGAATTACAATACGATTATAATCATATATTGTGCTGACAGTGTCCTTGTTAGCGTCTTTAACAGCAGTATTGTTTATAATTGTACCCAATCTAAAATTCAACAAGCAAAAACTGTATTGTTCTTTAATATAAAGATTCTTTTACATTGTATCCATTAGTGAAAGTAGCGGTTTGCTGTTCTTCGCTAAGTCTTGACCTATTCAGGGGTCTGCCGGTAAAAGATAGCAAATAATTAAAGCCCCTTTAGGGACAAGCCCGAAAAGTCGCGCGATTGGCAGGCTTGTCGGCGAACCTATAGGCTCAGCCTGTGACTTGTCCCAAGGGGTCTGTGCAAACTACCGGCACGAGCGGTGGTTATGACTACTGTAATCCTCTGTATTCCTCGGAGCGGCGGGGAATAAGTATCAATCAAAAATCAGCGTTGATGCCCGTTGATTCTCCTCTCTGGAATTCAGACAAGCGAAGCTTAGGCACTTTGGGTTATCGCTCTGCTCGTCTGTGCATCGGCAAGCCGAAAGAGGGGCATCAACGGCGGCATGGCAATGGCGCTATTTTTTTGCCGCAAAGCTGAGGACTGCCGTCATTTACAGCGATAGCCCTGTTGTTGCGTTCTATTGGATGGAAATTAATGTTTTGGAAGTAGTAGTATAGGTAAGGAAGTCTACCTTACTGATCCAATTCAAATATAGCACGCAGTATGATGAGTGCATCAAGAGCGGTGACGCTGCCGCTGTCATCAACGTCTGCACGTTCGATCTGCTCATCGTTCATAGTGCACAAATCCATTGAGTAACGCAGTACCAGGAGCGCGTCGGCTCCGCTGAGGTTACCGTCACCATTGATATCCAATGCGCGAATACACTTTATCTCATCGATACGCAGAACATCCTCACCCTCCTGAGCGGCCGGATCCTTATCAAAGCGCCATTCAAATGTGTATGTGCCGGCTTCCGTAGCAGTGTAAGAGAACTGCTCCCAACCGTCATCGGTACCTGAGTCGGAAAGGACAAGAGTGCCGTTTACCAGGAAGTTGAAGTAGTCATAGTCAAGCTCGCTGCTGACAAAGTAGTCAAACTCCAGAGTATCGCCTGCCATCATGTACAGGTCGGTCTTGAGTACGGATGACGTGTTGCCGACAGTCTGGTTTGTGGACTCAATATAGTATCTGTCTTCACCTTGAACGGGGATGAACGGATAGGGTGAGGGCGAACCAACGATGATATTGCTGCCTTCAGCATTTGCCGCTTCGTTCAGTGCTTCGTTGGGAACAACGTTCACCTCTGCTTCTGCAGTGCCAAATACCTCACCGTCCACGAGTACCGTGCAGACGATAGTGGTTGTACCGATGCCTACGCCTTCTACGGTAGCTTTTACTTTGTTACCGTCTACAGTGGCGATGCTTTCGTCTTCAGACGACCATTCAAGCTCATAGAGGTTTGCATCCACCGGGTTACGGATAAATTCAATCTCGCTTGTGCCGTAAAGGTCAACATCCAGCGTGTCACAGCTAAGGCTGAAGTCCTCCAGAGGAGTGGGAACCTGGTTGCCAGCCTCGTCCGCAAAATACAGACCCATTACGAAGCGGCCGCCTCCGCGAGCATCGCCAAAGGTGTGCAAGCTCATGGTGTTTGTGTCAAGGTCAAACTTGAACATACCACCGGAGCCACTGCGCTCACCAAAGTAGAGCCAGCCCCAATAGGAAGTGCAGTATACAGAGTTTGTCTCTTCCTCATACAGCAGAGAGCCGGTATAACCTGCCCAGCTGAGGTTACCACCTGTCTGGGTGGGATCGCCGAGATATGCACCGAGTTCGATAGTGTCGATATTGTTGCCGGAGAGATCGTAGGTACGCAGGTCATTGCCGTCATAGCTAATAAGAGTGTTCTTATCAAGGAAATCCATTGCCCAGCAGAATTCATTGATTGTAAACATCCACTCAATGGTGCGGTTTTCCAAATCAACCTTGCCGAAATTATACTGCCAACCGTTGACACAGTACATACAGTACAGCTCACCGGTTTCTGGGTGTACCATGAGGTTCCTGAGCTGGAAGCCTCCGGCGTCAAGGCCGTTGAATATGGGTTCGCTGCGTTCAAAGGTTTCGGGGTCGATTGTGAACAGGTTGCACGGCATATCACAAGCGTATATGGTGCCGTCCGGGGTCACAGCGCAGTCATAGATATCAACCTCCTGACCCATACCGCCGCCGACGGAGTTGCTAAAGCCGTCAAGCTTAAGTGTCTCGATTGTACCGGCGGGAACATTGCTCATGAAGGATATCCAGCTCTTCTGGGTAGAGTATGTTGTGTAGTCGGATACGGAATAGCCGTTTATCTGACGACCGAAGTCCGTAACGGAAATATCAAGGTCATACACAATGCCGGTTTCGCGGTCGACATGGTAGGTGGTCTCGTTGCCGGCATAGTCCGCAACTTTGACATACAGCTCCGTAAGCTCGGTGTCATAGGCGTAGGCTTCCGCACGCTGCTCGGCAAACACGCCGGTTTCAAGCAGAGCATTCTGCATCTCCTCGTCTGAGTAGATACCGATGTAAGCAATGTACTGCTCATCTATTATCTCGATGCCGCTCTCGCTTACGGCGATACCGGGAACCTGAGTATCCTTTGTTACGGGGATAATCCAACGACCGTTCTCATTGTTCTCGGGCAGATAACCTTCATGGTCAAGCCATGCTTCGACAACAACGTATACAGTCTCACCCTCGGACATATTGGCGCCCGTGAAGTCAGGCAGTATCTTGTTGAGGGTACCGGCATAGTTGTAATCCCAGAAGTGGTTCTTTATGGCATATTGACCTTCGTAGATGGTCTGTATTACCTGACCTTCGGCGTTTTCAACATACACCTTGAGCTCTTTTGCACCTCTCAGCAAGGCGAACTCTATGTAAGAGAGGGAATCATAAAGGCCATCGCCGTTGGGGGATATTGCGCCGCGATCGGGTATGAAGGGATGACCAGTCATGTCCGCATACCTGTTCAAGCCGAGGCCCTGCTCTGCGGTGTAACCCGCAAAATTGTAGAGGCAGGTATAATGCTGCTGCATATTTATCTCACCCGTGGGGTACTGCCAATAATAGCCGCGGTCAAACATTGCAGCATAGTCCCAATCACCGACAAAACCGAGGAAGGGGATGGAGAGATCAACGGTGTTTTCAGTTATAGCCTCAAGCTTAATGAAGCCTTCGAGATAGATGCCAGAGGAAAAGTTTTCGTGGATGTAGTCCATAAGCGCCTCTGTGGCAGCTATGGTCATTTCAATCTCTACGCTTTCACCGGCGGGTACGGTTACGGTGTCAGGGGCGGTTATGTCAACAAGGTTTGTTACATTGAATATGCTGCCCGTGACAAGCTTTACATCAATGGACTCTGCTGACGGCTGATGCCAGGGACCATCATATGTGCCGTCTGTTGCGGAATCTGTCATAACATAGGGAACGATAGAATATGTAAGCTCGGAATCGCCAAAGTTATTTACGTTGAATGTAAATGTGAATGTGCCTTCTTCGTTTTCACCGATCTCAAGCTTGGGACGATCACATCCGGGAACGGAGAGGTAAGCCTCTGTTGTTACAGCGGAAGCAATGTCGATAACACCGGCTCCCTGCTGCCTTACAAAGCCGTTTACCTGATGTGCAGTGCTCATTGCAAAGGAATATGCCAGCTTATTGATCTCCTCTGCGGTGGCATTAGGCATAACCTCTGCCACACGCTCCCTTATGATGGCCATAGCTGCGGCAATCTGGGGGGTTGCCATTGAGGTACCACTCTTGTTTCCGTAGTCCATATCGCTACCGAAACCGATTGCGGAGTTGATATTGTCACCGGGAGCAACTATCTCGGGCTTAATCTTAAGGTCTGCGGTAGTGCCCCAGCTGGATGTAGAGGACATTGAAAGAGCCTCATAAACAGTGCCAACTGTGAGGGTACAAGTGCCGTTTACTCCATCGGTAAGAAGAGAGATTATCTCCTCACCGCTTGCCTGGCTGAGGGTACCCAGAGGTATGGGGGAAACCACAGACGGGCTGAAGTCTCCCGAGGTATTGTTAAATATGATGATGCCCGCTGCGCCCGCATCCGCGGCCCAAGTGCACTTGTCCGTGAAGGTTATATTGTTGCCACGGCGTGCAAGCACGATTGCGCCTTCGACATCCAGCTCAGCAAGCTCTTCCTGAGAGCAGTAGCCGGCATATACAATGGGATAATCCGTGGGATCGGAACCGGCAAGAGCGCCCAAATCTGTGGAACCGGTAACGCTTGCTGGATAGAAATAGTGATCGCCGACAGTCAGGTAGCTTGTCTCCGCAGAGGTGTTTCTAATGGAGCCTACCGCAAATGCCTGACCGAAGGTAGCAGGAGCACCGACAATACCGTAGTCGGGGTTGGCGGCAAGACCTGCATATACGCGGTTACGGTTATCGCCGTAGTTAGTCCAGAGAAGTGTATTCGCATCGTTGCCGGCAGCAACAATAACCGGTATGCCCGCTGCTTCAAGCAGGTCAAGCGCATTTGCAAAATCATCGGAGATGTAGCTCGGGTCGGTAAATCCGCCGGGGGTGCCCAAGCTCATGTTGATGGCATCGACACCGAGAACAACGCAGTCCTCCAAAGCGAGCAGCAATGTTGTGAAATATGCGCTGCCGTAGATGTCGAATACCTGCATGGTGACCAACTGTGCATCGGGAGCGGTTCCCTTAAAGCCTCCGGGGCTGTGACCCGCAGCAATACCGGATACATGTGTACCATGGTCACTTGAAGTGTGATTGGGATCATAGTTGTTGTCGTAATAGTCCCAGTTGAAGGGCAGCTTCTCGTTTATGTAAAGCTGAGTGGCGCTCGAACCGAAATGGATAATGTCGCCGTGCTCGCTGATGACCTCGGAAAGATATTCCTCGGTTATCTTGCCGTTTTCGGGCATGATAGAGAACGCCTCATGGGTGGCGCGTATGCCCGTATCGATGACTGCGATAGCAGAGCCTTCGCCCGTGTAACCCAGCTGCCAGGCCTGCTGTGCGCCGATGGTGCCGGTGGAAGTGTTGACTCTGGGGGTAACGATATCACCGCCGTCAACGAAGTCAAGCGCACTGAACTTTGCGGGGACAGAGGCAGTTATGCCGTCAATGGCATTTAATCTGTCTACCATTGAATATGTGCCCATAATTGTGAAGCCATTGTAGAGGAGCGTGTATGAGTCCATCACCGTTATTTCCTCACCAATGGCTTTTTCAATGAGCTCAACAGCCTCTTCCTGCATCTTTTTGATGCCAGGCGCCGCTTTTAATGCGTCATCAATGTTCTTGTGGGTTTTAAGCGCCGCATCACCCTCGACACCAATCAGAATTATTGTTTCCTCATTGGGGTCGATTGTCTGTGAGTCGGCGGCTTCGCTTGTGACGCTGTCATTGGCATCAACAATGCCGCTACCGCTGAAATCAACGGCATCGGCGAAGCCAAAGCAGCTGAAGAGCATTATTAACGTCATAATGCCCGCGAGAAATTTTTTTGTCGTCATGTGTCTCATAAACGCACCTCCTAAATATTCGCCCGATATGTAGGCGTTGAATATAGCTTATCACATACTTTTTCGAAATGCAAGCCTTATTTTACCTATTTTCGAGGTGCAATTACAATTTTTTTTGAAATGAGTTCTTGCAAAATTATGTTTAATATGTTATGATATCTGTGCGTGCCGACCGTTTGAGCATTGTCGTATGCGGATTTTGGGCAAG
This sequence comes from Clostridia bacterium, assembly GCA_017416425.1. GTDB lineage: Bacteria > Bacillota > Clostridia > Christensenellales > CAG-138 > RGIG1693. The sequence goes on along the minus strand of JAFQCL010000041.1, from coordinate 16,467 downwards.
CAAAATATTTTTTGACCGGTGATATATGTTTAAAAGCCACTCCCCCATTGAAGATGCCATAATGTACTTCACACAGATTGTAAACGACATCAGCGTTCGGCAGCAAGCCGAAAGGATGTGCGCCAACCGACCCGCAATTGCGGATAAGCTGATGCAAATATACGAGTCTTCTTTGAAACTCGAAAGAGCGATCGATGAAAAGCTTAGCGGGCTTATTATGCGCTCCAGCCGCTATGACCACTTCTTTATAATTGAGCTGTGCGGCAAGGAGGACGAATTACCCATTGCAACCGTTGCAAAGCTTTTGCTCGGGCACAGTGCCGCGCTCGATGATGACACGGAGGGGCTGGACAGCCTTTGTGCATCGCGCAAGGCTCTGCCGAGACCGCAGAAGATACGGCTTTTTCTTGACGGCATATCCAATATGAAGAAAATCATCTCGTTTATGGACGGCATAGATATCGATACGCTTAGCGATGACGGCTTTCTCAACTTCCTGAGCACGCTACCCATACCCACCTCCCTTATAAGGAAGCTTACGGAGCTTTATGTGAACTATGAGAGCAGCATTGATGAGCTTGCGGAGCTTTTGAGACCCGCTACAGCAATAATTGAAGAGAATGAGGCTCTATACGGCGATGCCATACAGAGGCTTGAGACGATTTTTGCGGGCATCGGTGATTTACCGGGCTATATGCGCGGGCGTTTCAACTGTGACGTGCCCATCGCAGATACCTACTCCGTAAGGTTCAGCGCAATTGACCCGAACTCCATCTGTATGCGTGACAGCATGGCGTTCGGTGCGGTTGAACTGACCATCGGCATCGGCATACATGACATTACGGAGCAGCTCTACGGCTCTTACGACAGCAGGCGTATTTCAGGCTGCTTCAAGGCACTCTCGGATGAAACGCGAATCGATATGCTGCAGTGCGTGTGTTCAAGACCTGTATGCGGGCTTGAATTGGGTGACATTTTTTCAATGCCGCCCTCAACGGTCTCCTACCATATAAATAAGCTTGTAATGAGCGGCTTTGTCCAAAATACGGTCAAGAACGGCAAGGTCTACTACCAACCCAATTTTGAAAAGATAGACGAGTTTATAGAGCTTTTCCGCCGCTTCCTCAAGACACCTTACATACCGAGGAACAAAGATTGAGGGCGACTGCGGCTCGCTTGGCTCGATTGCCCCTTCTCCGTGAATTTATAGCATTGCCGGCTGCTCGATGTGGTGGCGCTGTTCAGACCTTTTTAGTTGAAAGATAGGAAGATACTGCTATTCTGCGCTGTAGGCGGCATCGTCGCGACAACAAAACGGATACCCATTTCCTCCGTGTAATGAAGATAATAAATAACACGCGCCTGCTTCCATAAATAAATCCAGTTTCTCTGCATTGTAGCTATTGTTGTTGGTCCGGTTTTGCTCCTAAATAACACAAAGAAAAGTAATGAAGGAGGATTACGCATGAAAAAACTATCCATTATCTTCGGTTTGCTTGCAGTGCTTTTGTCCAACATCATGTGTGCAGTTGTTGCGTTTAACTACCGTGATATGCTCTGTGGTATTGAACACGCCGGATATAGCGCTCCTGCCAGCACAGCATTCCTGTTGCTGATTCCTTACGCAATCGGAATTGCAATTTGCATCATTTTGGCGATTGTATTCAAGCGGAAACAGGCAACCAAATAAAACACACTTTGGCAGTCATACATTTCGGTCTATGGCTGCTTTTTCATCAAGCCATTATCTTGGAGCGTAGTTCTATCAAAAAAGCAGAATAATAAACCCTTTACCTATCATCTTTTTAAAGCCGTTTTTGCAACCCTTTTTTCGGCATTTCCTTGATTGTTTACTAAAAATTCACAAGCGGCAATAAAATGAACGACAAAAAGCCCGTACTGACATCCGATCAGTATGGGCTTAAATGTTAATATGGGTATTTTGTGAGATGGTCGAAATTATTCTTTACTCACAAGCCACTCGCAATGCAGAATAATCGCATTGGAGGGGGTTCTTATCAAAACCTTATCAGAAGAAGTGGGCAAAGTCCGAAAAGCCTTGTGATTACTGGGTTTTTTGGCTTTTTCAAATCACTCCCACTCAATCGTCCCTGTGGGCTTAGGGGTGAGATCATACAGCACGCGATTTACACCGGGAACTTCACTTGTAATGCGAGCGGTGATATGGGTCAAAAGCTCAAAAGGTATATTTTGAACGGTAGCGGTCATAGCATCCTTGGTATTTACAGCTCGAATTATGACACACCACTCATCTACACGCCTGTCATCACGTACACCTACGGACTTCATGTCCGGGATCGCGGTGAAATACTGCCATACCTTGCCCGCATAGCCATTCTTTTCAAACTCTTCACGAAGTATTGCATCGGACTCGCGCACAGCTTCAAGACGATCCCTTGTTATAGCGCCAAGGCATCTTACCCCAAGACCCGGACCCGGGAATGGCTGGCGATAGACCATGTTACTCGGAAGCCCGAGAGCATCACCTACTACACGAACTTCGTCCTTATACAGAAGCTTTAAGGGCTCTACCAGCTCAAATTTCATATCTTCAGGCAGACCGCCTACATTGTGATGAGCCTTAACGGGGCCGCTTTCAAGTATGTCAGGGTAAATCGTGCCCTGAGCCAAAAAGTCTATACCGTCAAGCTTACGCGCCTCTTCTTCAAATACCCTAATAAACTCTGCGCCTATTATCCTGCGCTTGCTCTCGGGATCGGCAACACCCGCCAACTTATCAAGGAAGCGATCTACAGCATCCACATAAATAAGATTCGCATCCATCTGGTTGCGGAACACCTCGATCACCTGCTCGGGCTCGCCCTTTCTCAAAAGGCCATGATTTACATGCACACAAACAAGCTGCTTGCCTATCGCCTTTATAAGAAGCGCAGCTACCACCGATGAATCTACACCTCCTGATAGCGCCAATAAAACTCTTTTTTCACCGATCTGCTCACGAAGAGCCACGAGCTGCTCATTGATAAAAGCTTCTGCCAGCGCAGGCGTAGTGATTCGCTGCATGTTCAAAGGACGAACGTTATTTGTCATACATGTAACCTCCATAGTGTTTTGTACTCATAAATTAAGCAATAATTATACACTATTTTACAACATTACGCAACTAAAGCCAGCGTTTTTTGATGTAAAACGTAAAATATATTGCAATTTAAAGAACATATCTGCTTATGAGCTGTCCGATTTGCACTATATCGGAGGCGCCTGAAAACTCAAACGAGACCTTTCCCACTCCGCTGAAATAGAGCTGCAGCTCGCTGTCCAGGTCAAAAACGCCCGCTGTTTCTATCGAAAATACACTTACATTTTTATACGGCATAGATGTAAAATCCTGTTTTTTACCCGTAAGCCCCTGAACATTTACCGCTATAAAACGCTTATCGGTAAATACTACATAGTCACGCATGCCCTTATATGCCCCTATGATTACTTCTTCGGGCAGCAGGAGGGGCTTGATATTTTGTTCAACAGAATCTGAACTTACTTTCTTAAGTTTAATAAATGAACCATTGTTAAAGTCTATCATTGTTATTATCTGACTTTCGCATAGCAAAAGTTTCCTTTCTTATAAAAGTTTAGTTTCAAAATATAAAGCAAAACGCTTATCTTTCATATTGATTAATCATAATCAAAATCCCTGAATACTATACCTTCTTGTGAAGCGTCATCTATGATTACAAGGGATTGCACATCATAACCCAACTCGCGGAGCCTCTTACCGCCGGGTTTAAAGCCTTTTTCAATAGCAATGCCTATTCCCGCAACAGTCGCTCCCGAATACTTTAATATCTCAATGAGACCTCTCACAGATTCGCCGTTTGCCAAAAAATCATCAATAATGAGCACACGATCGCTTTCTTTAAGCCACTGCGAATTAATTAGCAGCGTCATTTTCCTATGATATGTATAGGAATAAACTTCGCTTGTTATAAGCCCACCCTCAATGTTATCCGATTTTGCCTTCTTTGCAAATATAAGAGGAACATTAAACTCCATAGCGCATGCCGTCGCAAGGGCTATTCCTGAAGCCTCAATAGTTACTATTGCCGTTATGCTATCTCTTGAAAAACGCCTGTAAAACTCCTTTGCAAGTTCCTTCATAAGACTTACGTCCACTCTGTGATTTAAAAAGCCATCGACCTTTATTATTCGCCCGGGCAGCACTGTAGCTTCATCTCGTATTTTCGCTTTTAACAATTCCATACTAAGGCACCTCTCATTACTTATATATCCAGCATATCAAATCTATATACCTTTTTCAAGATGCTATCAACTCAAGAAAACAACAATTTAATATGTGTAGCTTTCATGCAACATAATCAGGCCTAAATCGACATATAAATTAAAAGATTACTATGTATATAAAAAAAGAATACGGCAACAATCACCTTATAAAGCTTAAGGAGGTTTTATCCACGATGAATAAATTTAATGTAAACTCATTATTCTATGCGCCCAGGTGCTCCAAAAACGGCTGGAGTGAGGAAGAGGATTCGCTGCTGCTTTCAGAAGTAGCAAACACTCGCAAGGAAGGAAGACCGCTTCGCTTGGCATTTGATCGCGTCGCGCAGATAACAGGAAGAAGGCCAAACAGCATCCGCAACTATTATTACAGCAGAATAAAGGATGAGCTCATAGCTGAACGCTGCGGATGTCAGGCAGCTACCTTTGTACCCTTCTCCGATGAGGAAATAACCATGCTTTTAAAAAAGGTGCTTTTGGCACAAGCAAAAGGACAATCCGTTCGCGCCTGTACTCTTGAGCTTGGAAATGGCGACACGAAGGCCATGCTGCGCTATCAAAACAAGTATCGATCAATACTAAAGACAAAGCCCGATCTCATATTAAGCGTTATATCCGAGCTTGAGGCCGAGGGCGAAAAGCCTTTTAACCCCTATGCGGAAGAAAACATGAATCGCTATGCCAAAAGCAAATCGCCAAGCATCGATATGCAGAGCCTGAATGAGCTTGATCTTTCCGGCTTTATGGAAGGACTGTCTACGCTTATAAGCTATGCAATGCGAGGAGCTGAGGCGCTTAGAAGACTTCATGATATCGAAGCTTAGCTAAGATTTATTACGCATCATGATTTACAAAGAGCAGGACAAAACATATCGGCCTGCTTTTTTTGTTGCGCTAAATGCGCTTATATTTAAAGCCGCCTCCCTTTATTATAAGAGAAGCGGCACAATAACGTTTTACATTACAAATCAATGTAATAATCCACGGTATACCCCCATGCGCCATTATGGTTCACAAGGCACCAGCCGTCTGCTACATAATATACTGTAACATCATCGCCACGAGGTATGCAGCGAATTACGCTTGAAGTAAGGCTTTGTGCCATTCTAAGGTTTACATCATTTAATGTCACCGTATCTATGGCAAAAGCAGTTTCGTTCACGTTTTCAATGGCTAAGTTTCCCGCAGTTGTTATGCTGACATAAGCTTTATGTACATACCCCGCACGACCACCATAAAGTACATAGTACCAATCCATGCATTGGCCTATCACTTGTACATTGGAATTTTTATATATGGTGCTTATCACGCTATAATTAGTCCCTGCACCTGTGCGGAAGTTGACATTACCTGTTACCGTTCCTACAGCAGGCTGAAGTCCCACTTCCGGTTCGCTCTCTATCAGCCTGACATAAGCCGCATACATATAGCCCATAGTACCCATGTAACTTACGTGATACCAGCCGTCATAAAGGCCATATAGCGTTACACTTTTGCCCGACTCCACAAGCATCAGCGCGTTATAGTCTGTACCCGGGCCGGTTCTTAGATATACCCTGTTCGTAGTCACACCTTCTCCTATAGGCATGAGATCGGGTTCGGGTTCGGGCTCTTCACCTATGGTCTGAGTGATCCTTACGTACTTTCCACTAATATAGCCTCTTTCACCATCATATTCGACCTCATACCACCCATCTTGCTCTGAGTATATTACAATCTGAGATCCATTCGGAACAGTCATAATAAGTTCATAATCCGTAGAAGGGCCTGTTCTAAGGTTCACATTTCCGGTTGTTACGCCAAGCGCTATGGCTCCATCGGGATAGTCGGGTACATATTCTCCGATCAGTCTTACATAGTCCGAATGGACATATCCTGAGCTATCCTCATGTCTCACTCGATACCACTCGCCCACGGTTTCATACACTATTAAGGCATCATCACGTCTTAATACACCTATAATATCGTACTGAGTACCCGGACCGCTTCTGAAATTTACTCCATTTGCAGTTATTACCCCGCTCATAGGGTTATCAGGCGCAGGTATATCGATGGGCTGAGGAGTATTAGTGGGAGTTGGCTGATCAAGGGTAACAAAGTTGCCCTTTACAAATCCTGTAAAACCAAGCCTCTGCGCATATATCTGGTACCAATCCCCAACTTCACGAATTATTCCCACCTCATCGTTTCTTAAAAGCACACCAAGTATTTGATAATTCGTGCCAGCACCAGCTCTGAGATTTACTCCATTCGCATTGATATAACCGCTTTGCGTTATTGGTGGCATTGTCGGCGTTATGATAGGCATGCTCGTCATTGAAGGAGTAGGCTGAGGAGTGGGGTTATCTATATATTCTGTTATCTCAACATACATCGAACGAACATAGCCCGTTATATTATCTTCAGTCCGTACTTTATACCAGGAGCTTGAATAGTCAAGTATGTCAACAATCTCACCGTTTTCAAGAACATGCACTATTTCATATGAAAAGGACGGGCCGCTTCTTAGATTGATTCCCCCAGTGGTTATTCTTCCTCTGGCCACTATATCATTATCATCAAAAGTACCTAAAATATTTAGAAAATTTGAACGTACGTAGCCTTGTATACCATCCTCTGTTACCGCATGATACCATCCGTCTACCTCTTCTATCACGTATAAAACATCGCCTCTATAGAGAACGTCTATTATTGAGTATGAAGTAGCAGGGCCGCTTCTGAAATTAACTCCATTAGCATTTATTTCGCCATAGCTTATGAAGTCATGATCACCGGGCGGCGTTGATGTTGGATACGGAGTATTGGTCGGCGCAGTTGTGGGTGCGGAGGTAGGAGGGCTCGTTGGCTGAGTTATAGGGCCCGGAACAGGATCATCCGGCATGGTTATGTTTACATTGGTAAGGGTCGCATTCGGATAATAGAAGGAAAGTATCTCCCGATAAGTCTTTCCATTATCGGCCATTTCATATGCGCCCCATTGGCTCAAGCCCACGCCATGTCCAAATCTTGCATGATACACGGTATATCCGCCTTCGGTGTTCTCACCCCAATATATGCGTAGCGACGAATTTGAAAACACCCCTGCGTTTAAAAGCTCATACGGAGCAAATTCAAATTCAGCTTCCATGATATTTTTATTGTTTTCCTCTTCATCAGCCATAATCATGACTTTAAGCTTTACATATACATTTGTAAGATTGCGCGTGGTATTAGCAAAAGCGGGTGTATTCAGCTCAAAGGCATCTATACTTACTATATTTATTACATCCGCGCCAAGCAGCTCCCCTGCCTTCCTCATAAGAAGACTGTTAAACTGCTCATTTGACGTGCCTCCATTATTAAATGGAACATAAAGCGTTTCAAGAATGCTAGCGGCGCCTGTCAGGTCATCCTGATCCAGCGTGATACTAAAGCCATTATCAACAGACCCACCGCTATTTCCCCATGCGTAAGACGGAAGATTAGTCTCGCCACCATTAGAATGAGCAAAAAACGCACGAATGATATTTTCATCTGCCATAAGTACATTTCTTATTGTGGAGTCCACCGCATCTATTACACGGGTAGCGTTTGCGTTATAGCCCCTATACACCTGATCCAGTGTTGTATCTAAAACATCATATGCTCCATTTGAATTCATCTTTGATATAGCATAATTCTTGGACGCTATGGCCTGAGCTTTAAGCGCCTCAAGAGGGAATGAGTTGTTCATCTCGCTCACAAGTACACCATAAAGATACTGCGCCATCGGAACTTTATTTACAACCTGCAAATAGCCGTTTGAGGTAACAGTTATATACATATGACCAAGATATTTACGTTCATTAAGACGCAGATACCCCTCATTGCGGTCAAGATCCATCCTCATTAAGGATACTCTCGTGCCGCGATACAGTTCGCCCAGCAAGCTGTGGCTCACAATAACCCTCGAATTATTTACGCTAACCGTTAGCCTGCCATCCGAAAAGCGCACATTATTTTCCTGTATGAAGTACTCCCCTGACACATCAAAGTTAAGGGTAGACGCATTGTTTGTAGACAGCTTTACCCTAACATATTGATACACACCTGAATCCGCAGAGGCAACACCCATCGGAAGTGCAGACATGAGCATCAAAAGCACAAGTATAATGGTAATAAATTTACGCATCTGCCATTCCTCCCCTATTATTAATGCTTTTATTATAACAAATTTATACTTTTTTGTATATACTAATTTTGCTATTATTTAACTTAATTCTGTTTTTTTCATTAAAAATCAAGGAAAAAGCTATATTGGTAATTTATGGAAATATGATTTTTCTGTATTATGGCATGTATGAGCTTATTTTTTAGATTATTTAACCGCTTATGTACATATTCGAAAAACATTTCACATAATAATCAACTAAGCTATTGTTTTGCATGGGAGGAAATTTTTGATGGACAGAGCAAAACTCTATAACGATATCGCAAAGCGCACCCAAGGCGACATATATCTTGGTGTAGTAGGTCCCGTGCGCACAGGTAAATCAACCTTCATCAAGCGTTTTATGGACACACTTGTCGTGCCCGGTATTACAGATGAAAATGAGCGCTTACGCATTATAGATGAATTGCCCCAAAGCGGCTCCGGACGCACCATTATGACAACACAGCCGCGTTTCGTACCAAACGAAGCTGCCCGCATATCAGTTGAGTCTGCCATGGATTTCCGTATACGCATGGTGGATTGCGTTGGCTACATGGTGGACGGTGCGCTTGGCCATGAGGAGGATGATCTACCGCGCATGGTTCGTACCCCCTGGTATGATCACGATATCCCCTTTGATGAGGCGGCAGAACTTGGAACCAAACGCGTTATAACCGAGCATTCGACCATTGGTGTAGTTATAACCACCGATGGCAGCATAACGGGCATTTCAAGGGAGGCATATTGTCCTTCCGAAGAGAGAGTCATAGCCGAGCTTCAAGCTCAGGGAAAGCCCTTTGCCATAGTTTTAAATACAATTAACCCCGATGCTTTGGAGACGCTTGAGCTGGCAGAAGCGCTTTCAAATAAATACGATACCTCCGTAACGGTACTTGATGTACTTAATATGACTGCGGATCAGGCCTGCATGCTCCTTGAAAGCATATTGCTGGAATTCCCGATAAGTATGGTACAGGTCGATATCCCCAAATGGATACGAGGTCTTGGCAGCGCGCACCCTCTTGCAAAAAATGTAATTGATGCCGCCGTTAACATATCGAAAAGGTTATATAAGATGCGCGACTATAAAGCGCTTATAGAGGGCATGACCGATATTACGGACTATCAACCCATTCGGCTTACAGAGCTTGACATGGGCAGCGGCATAATAAAGCTTTCGCTCATGCCTTTTGAAAACGTGTTCTATAGAACGCTTACGGAAGAGTGCGGCGTTGAGATCGCCGATGATTTTGCGCTCATGCAGCTTCTAAGAGACTTTTCAAAGGTAAGCAGCGAATATTCGCGCATGCAATCGGCTCTCCTTGATGCCAGCCGCACCGGTTATGGTATGGTGCCGCCCGAGCTTGAAGCAATGCAGCTTGAGGAACCTGAGATAGTGCAGCAGGGCAGCCGTTTTGGAGTGAGGCTTCGCGCAAGGGCCTCCGGATTACACCTTATTCGTGTAGACCTTGATGCCGAGGTAGCGCCGCTTGTAGGAAGCGAAGAACAGGCGGAGCAATTTTCAAAGCGCCTTATCAGCGCATATGAGAACGACCCCGCAAGCATCTGGGATACCGACATATTCGGAAGATCGCTTTATGACCTTATGCGTGAAAGTATGGCGCTAAAAGTAAACCGTATGCCGGACAACGTTAAGTCGAAGCTTCAGGATACCATAGGCAAAATGGTAAACGATGGCTGCAATAACGTGATATGCATAATGCTGTAGCTGAAACGCGGTTTTAATAATATACTTTGTCATTTGCTTATCTGTATGCTATAATTGATTATCATACACCGTCGGGGGTGCGCTGTATCGCGCTGAGACATGCCGTTTTAAGGCATGATCCCTTTGAACCTGTAGGTTAGTACCTGCGTAGGGAAGGCGGAGAGGAAAATGCTTTTACAGCCTCTCATCCTTTTGGTGGATGAGAGTTTTTTAGTTGGAGGTTTTTCCCATGTTACTACTTAGTGAAAGCATCAGTTTTACGCTCTTTGAGGAGCTGTCGGAGCTTGCCGGCATAGACCTTATCTCGCTTATAGTCGCGGGTGTTGTGTCAATCGCGCTAATAGTTGCCATCCTGCTCTATAAAAAGCGCACACCAAAGGATCAGAACAGCGATGTTACAATGCCCCAAAAAGGCATTGATGTTCGTGCGCTCGTGGTCGGCGCCATGTGCATATCGCTGGCATTTGTGCTGAGCTATATGAAGATATTCAGCATGCCGCTTGGCGGATCGCTTACTTTACTATCCATGCTGCCTGTCTGCTTATATGCCGGTTGGTATGGTCCAAGGTATGGCCTTCTTGCAGCCTTTGCATATGGACTCCTTCAAATGATACAGGGAGTCTGGGTAGTTCATCCAATACAGTTTATACTCGACTATCTGCTTGCGTTTACAGTACTTGGTCTTTCCGGTTTCTTTAAGCGCAGTCTCCCCCTTGGCGTTGCCGTGGCATGCTTTGCTCGCCTTATATGCAGCACCGTTTCGGGCGCCGTATTCTTCGCCGAATACGCTGCCGAAGCAGGCTTTGACAATGCCTGGGTGTACTCTTTGCTTTACAATTCGGCATACATAGGCGTTGAAGGCGTTCTTTGTGTTATAGTATCCGCGCTGCCCTTTATGAGCACCATTAAAAAGGCGCTGCCCGGAAAAACCGCGTAAATTATAAGTTGTATTGGGCTTCTGTTTTTACATGGAAGCCCTTTTATACGCTCAAAAAATGACCGCAAAAGCTGCGGCCGTAAATATTAAGGGCTCATTCATCCTTTTTTTCACGCTTTCTAATAAGAAGGCGTATGGGAGTCGCGGTTAGTCCAAAGGACTTTCTTAAGTAGTTTTCAAGATAGCGTTTATATGAAAAATGCATGATATCGGGTTCATTCACAAATATCACAAATGTTGGAGGCTTTATGGCGACCTGAGTCGCATAGTATATCTTAAGCCTGCGCCCCTTGTCGGAAGGCGGCTCATTTGCCATTATCGCCTCGCTTACGATATCGTTTAACGTGCCCGTAGTTATGCGTCTCATGCTCTGCTCGTAAACAAGATCAACATATTCCATCACCTTTAAGACCCTCTGCCCAGTCTTTGCCGAAATAAACAGCATGGGCACATAATCCATAAATGCCAGATCGGTCTTTATATCCTTTTTAAACTGCTCGATGGTATGCGTATCCTTTTCGATAATATCCCACTTATTCACGATGAGTACGATAGCTTTACCCTCTTCATGGGCGTATCCCGCAAGGCGCACATCCTGCTCGCTAAGCCCCTGGCTTGCATCTATTACCACGAGCACAACATCAGAGCGCCTAAGCGAATCAAGCGACCTTATGACGCTGTAGCGTTCTATAGATTCATCCTCTATTGCACGCTTTCTTCTTATGCCGGCGGTATCGACAAGAACATAGTTCTTTCCGCCAAATGTAAACGGAGAATCTATGGCATCCCTTGTAGTACCCGGAATTTCACTTACGATGGTGCGCTCACTTCCAAGAAGCGCGTTTACAAGGCTTGATTTTCCAACATTAGGACGTCCCATCACGGTGATCCTAACGGTATCATCTAAAACCTCCTCAAGGGCTCCATCAAAGTGCTCTACAATGGCATCAAGCATGTCATTAATTCCCAGCCCCTGCTCACCCGATATGGAGATGGGGTCTCCGATGCCCAGCGCGTAGAAGTCATATATCGTGTCCGCAAATTTAGGATGATCGACCTTATTTACACAAAGCACGATGGGCTTATGTGAGCGGCGAAGCATCTCCGCAACCTCCTCATCGGCGGCTGTGATACCCTCTCGGCCATCCACAACGAATACTATAACATCAGCCGTATCGATAGCAAGCTCCGCCTGCCTTCGCATCTGTATGCTGATTATGTCCTCGCGCTCGGGCTCTATTCCACCCGTATCTATTATAGTAAATGAATGCGTAAGCCACTCCGCGTCCGCATATATTCTGTCTCGGGTAACACCCGGTGTATCCTCAACGATGGCAATGCGTTTTCCTGCCAACTTGTTAAAGAGCGTAGACTTACCAACATTGGGCCTGCCTACTATAGCGACCAGGGGTTTTGACATGGGTTTTGCCTCCTATTTTGAAATTAGCTCGCTTAGCGCTGAAAAAAGCTCCGAAATACCATTATATCCATCATCTGCGCTTATGGGGATCACTCTTCTTTTAAGATGTGTTTCCAGCTCAAAAATACTCATACCATCCAAAAAAACAAAGTCCTTTTCGCGAAGCATTGAGCGCGGTAGTATGACCAATTCACCATTTAAGCGATCCTTTGTCTGCTCTATTATATCGTGGGCGCAGACAAGCCCCGCAACGGTCACACTTTCACCAAAATAAGAATTTGATATGGCGGTAACACGCACATTGACGCCATATGGTTCGAGCATATCGTAAAGATGCTGCAATCTGCCCGCAATCAAAGTCCCGGTCAGGGCATCGATCATTATACGCCTTGGAAGGGGCTTTATATCAAGGAGCGCATCCTTAATCTCCCACTCAAGCTTACGAAACATACCTACGCCATTTTCAAGCTGAATAAAATCTTCGTATTCATCAAAGGATGGAAAATCACGACCGGCCAGCAGATACAGTTCATCTGAGCCGTATATGACACGCTCATTGTGGAGCTTTAGCATCTCTCTCTGAAAGCATTCAATTTGATCCAAAGCATTTCCGGCATCTTCCGCGGTAAGTCCCCTTAAGGGAAAAAGCCCCTCACGAAACTTCGTAAGCCCAACCGGAACGACCGCAACGGACTGTACACAGGGGTACAGCTCACAAAGTCCACTTAAAGTATTCACGAGTTCTTCGCCATCGTTAAGTCCCGGACACAACACGATTTGACAATGTACCTTAATACCGGCGTTATAAAGCCTTCTCAGGCGCTCCCCTATCAGCGCGGCCGAAGGATTTGCCATCATCTTAACACGAAGCTTTGGATCAAGGGTATGTACGGATATATAAAGAGGGCTTGCTTTTCGTCTTATTATGCGCTCAAATTCCCGCTCGCTTACATTGGTCAGAGTAACGTAGTTGCCCATTATGAGCGACATTCGCCAATCATCATCCTTAACATGAAGCGTTTTTCTTCCGCCACGCGGCATCTGGTCTATAAAACAGAACACACAACGGTTTTTACAGCTCCTTATGCCTCCTATAAGATCATCGGAAAAAGAAAGACCCAAAGGCTCATACTCATCTTTAGATATATGACCGCTTTTTATTTCACCCTCCGGCGTCTCCCATTTAATGGTGATATCAGTCTCCATGGTTAGGTGCTCATAGTCAACCACATCCAGAACCTCTTCACCATTAATGGAAAGAAGCGTTGAACCAACCTCAATCAGAAGGGCTTCCGCTGGCGAACCTATGTCAACACCGCTTATCCTGTGACTCATAAAAAGCCTCACTTCCCCATCATCAAAGCAACACGAAGCAAAAGCCCCGTGTTGCTTTTTTAGCGTAAGATTCAGTATTTTAAAATCAGTCCTCGTGATGCTCTTCGCAGCAGCCGCATTCACAGTCATGCTCGTCATCACTGCAACACTCGCAGTCATCATCGCAATCACAATCACAGCAGCAGCCTTCAGCTGGGATAATTATGCTTCCGCAGTTAGGACAAACTATATCTTCATCCTCGTCATCCAGCATATCCATATCGAAGTAGACCGATTCATCGCAATTGGGACAAACAAGTTCGATAAAATCATCATCTTCATCGTCGTCATCGTCATCTTCTTCGTCATCGTCTTCTTCGTCCTCGAAAATATCGTAGACTATGTCGGATATCTCATCTAGTTCATCCTGAAGATCATCAAGCTCATCCTCAAGGTTATTCATCGAAGCTTCAAGCTCCTCAAAGTCATCAGCTATCTCATCGATAACGCCATCGATAGCATCGATCATTTCAGAATTTTCTTCAGCAGTATCAGCAATGTCCTCAAGAACGTCTATTATAGCGGCAAACAGCTTAGCATTCGGTCCGCCGATCTCAAGACCATCCATAAGACCTTTTATATATGCAACTTTCTTGCTTAGTTCGTTCATTTTGCACCTCCAAATATTGATCCTGTCATTTAGTCTGTACAGAAAATAAGGTATTATGTGTGTTATACCCTGGACATATACTCGCCGGTCCTGGTGTCGATACGAATCTTATCGCCTTCGTTAACAAACAACGGGACATTTATCACATAACCGGTTTCAAGGGTTGCGGGTTTAGTTGTACCCGTAGCGGTGTCGCCCTTAAATCCGGGTTCAGTCTCGGTAATGGTAAGTTCAACAAAGTTGGGCGCAGCAACGGAGAAGGGCTGACCCTTGTAGAAGCGAACGGTAACTGTGGATTCCTCAATTATAAAGTCTATCGCATCCTCAACATTATCGTGATTGAGCGCAAGCTGCTCATAGCTCTCGGTATCCATGAAGTAGTAAAGCTCGCCATCACTGTAGAGATACTGCATCTCCTTTGTTTCAATATGAGCCTTGGGATACTTATCTGTCGGGCTGAAGGTGCGCTCAAGAACAGCACCCGTCATTACATTCTTAAGCCTTGTGCGCACGAACGCAGCGCCCTTACCGGGCTTTACATGCTGGAAATCAGCGATCGACCAAACCTGGCCGTCTATCTCTACGGTAACGCCTTTTCTAAAATCGCCTGCCATTATCATTATGGTAATACCTCCAATTTAATTTTAATTTGCTATTCAATTATAATAAGATGCTTTGGCGCTGTTACCGGGTCGATATAGCCGTCCTCAGTCACAATGCAGCAATCCTCTATTCTTACACCACCAAGCCCTTCAATATAGATGCCAGGCTCTACAGTGATAGTCATACCGGGACGCAATATGGTCTCATTGCCCTTTGCGGCGGCGGGTGACTCATGCACCTCAAGGCCAAAGCCATGTCCAAGGCTATGCCCGAAGCAGTCGCCATAACCATGCGCAGCTATATGATCACGAGCTATGGCATCCAGCTCGCCTCCGGTAATACCGGGTTTTAGAGCATCAAGGGCCATAAAATGCGCGTCAAGCACAATTTTATATATTTCTTTTAGTTTATCACATGGCTCGCCGATCGCGATCGTTCTTGTCATGTCGGAGCAATAACCATTTATCCTGGCGCCAAAATCAAGAACAACAAGATCACCATAAGTTAACCTGCGCTGGCCTGGAACAGCATGACAAAGAGCGCCATTTTCGCCAGAGCCAACGATAGTATCAAAACTCTTATCGTCAGCTCCATTTTTTTTCATAAGATACTCAAGCTCAACAGCAACTTCTACCTCGCGCATTCCGGGTTTTATAATGCCAAGAAGCTGCTTAAAGGCCGCATCAGCCGCATTTTGAGCAGCAATTATCTGCTCGATCTCATAGGGCGATTTATACATCCTGATCTCGGTCATCTCATTATAAAACGGGACAAGGGTAACTTCAAGGGTTTCAAATGTTTTAAACCTACGAACGGTGATGGTAGCATCCTCAAAGCCAACACGCCTTGCGCCAATACGCTTAAGCTCATCCCTTATCATATCCATTCCAATAAGCCTTGAAACCTCAACTACTTCAAACTCGCCTTTGGTCTGAATGTTAGCCTGAATAGTATACCTAAAATCGGTATAAAGTATCCTGCGTTCCTTTGTGATAAGAAGAATTGCATTGGAACCGGTAAACCCCGAAAAATATTGATAGTTAATCGGAGAAGTTACGATAATAGCATCTATCTCCTTTTCGGTAGCCAAAGCAACCAATCTGTTACAACGATCAATCATAATACGACCTCATAAATGCATATTTCAGATTATTATACCATAGAGGTGAGAGGATAACAAGCCCAAATTTGCCACAAAACCCAAAAAAAGCAAGCCAATTGGCTTGCTTTTTGCGTGGAAACCGGCAGCTGCCTATCTTCCCGGGCCGTCTCCAGCCAAGTATTGTCGGTGTATAAGGGCTTAACTTCTGTGTTCGGGATGAGAACAGGTGGTACCCCTTAG
>JAFQCL010000040.1 GCA_017416425.1 Clostridia bacterium | reverse complement strand
CTAAGGGGTACCACCTGTTCTCATCCCGAACACAGAAGTTAAGCCCTTATACACCGACAATACTTGGCTGGAGACGGCCCGGGAAGATAGGCAGCTGCCGGTTTCCACGCAAAAAGCAAGCCAATTGGCTTGCTTTTTTTGTTGTACTCAATATGCTACCATCACGCACCCCCACTGCACATTAAGGGTGTTATGCTTTTAATCGTAGAAAGCCATGGAAATGAGCTGAAAGGCGTAAAATGTTGGTTTTTCCGCCGCCCGGGATTTTGCTCCTTTTATTTTATTTTCTGGATTTCTGCTAAATAAAAGCAATGCGGGCGCCCTTTTTGGCGGAAGGCACGAGCGCCAAGCTCAGTTTTTATATAAGCCGCGTGGGACAAAGGGCAGCCCATATCCCATCGCATTGCTAAAACCCCGGGGCGCGGGGCTCATTCCTCTCAAGTGCCCCGCCTTTTTTTATTTTGCCGGCAAAGGCCGGAGATAGGAGCGTTTTTTTGGAAAATAAATCTCAATCTGTATTTTTACCCGAGCATGAAAGCCGCCTCAATGAGACTGCACTTCAGCTCGGCATGCAGGTGCTCACAAGCATTGCCGAGAAGAATCAGGTAAGCGTAGAGGATGTGGCGGAAAGTATAGCAGGTAGCCTTGAAAATTCGGAAGGCTATAAAAACGGCTTTACTTCAAGGGCAAAGAGCATTGCACTTGAACTGTCAAGGCTAAATCGCGAGGGTAAGCTTAAAAACCCTCCGGAGAGCTATATTGCGGATCCGGATTTTGCAGTTATCGCTTCTGAGCTTGGCTGCGAGCAGGCCACAAGGGTCGTTGATAATAAAAATGATCCCGATAAAGGCGATATCGTTGCAAAGCTTAAGAGCAATCGCTCCCTACCACAGAGCTTAAGGGGAGATATGCCCCTTTCTCAAAGCAGGGATTATGCAAACATGTCGAGTGAGCAGTTTAATAAGCTGAAAAAGCAGCTTAGAAATGCCGCGTCAAGCGGAGTTTCAACAAGGCTTTAAATTTTAGGAGGCTAAATGACCAATACTACTTTAAACACAAATTTTACCACAAAGCTTAACAAGACCTTTTATGACCGCCAGCTTCTTGAGAGCGCTAAGACGCGCTTTGTGCATGCGAAGTTCGGCCAGAAGCGTCCCCTGCCCAAGAACAACGGAAAACGTATCGAATTTCGCAGATGGACGCTCTTTAATCCCTCCATTGAGGATAATACGCTGGTGGAGGGCGTTACCCCCGAGGGTCAGTCCCTTTCTCAGACCTCGGTTGAGGCGGAAGTCGCTCAGTATGGCGCTTATGTTGAAGTGTCAGACCTTTTAAACCTTACAGGCTACGATCAGGTGATCTCCGATACAGCCGAGCTTCTTGGTGAACAGCTTGGTACGGTTGTCGAATGGGTCACACGTGACGCCATGTGCGCAGGTACAAATGTACAGTATGCCGGCGGAAAGATGCTCAGAGATCAGATCGAAGCTACGGATAAACTTACCGTTGAGGATATAAGGAAGGCTGTACGCACGCTTAAGCGCGCAAAGGCACGCCCCTTTAGCGATGAGGGGAGAAAGCCTCACTTTATCTGCATATGTTCACCCGAAGCTACCTATGATCTTCAGAGCGATACGCTTTGGCAGGATGTTTCAAAATATTGCGGTGCGGAGCAGATATATTCGGGCGAAATCGGCAGGCTGTTTGGCGTTGTTTTCGTAGAATCCACTGAAGCTAAGGTCTATAGGCAGAGCGTTTTGAACGCGGTTGATAGCGCGACTTCAAGTTTATCGACATTCAAGCTTAAAAATGCCCCCACGCAGGCGGAAGCTGAGTATCTTTCGGTGGCGGGAAACAAGCTTATGATAGGCTCTAGCGAATATACCATTGCTTCATTTGATAAAACGAGCAATCTTGTAACCCTTACCCAGAGTGTTACACTTAGCGCGGACACGATAATCTATAGCAATGACGCCGGAAAACTGGATTCTGCCACAAAGAAGGCGGCGGATGTTCACGCTACACTGGTATTTGGCAAGGATGCTTATGGCATAGTGGATATTGAAGGTTCAAGCGGTGCGCTTCAGACCATAATCAAGCCCCATGGCTCAGCCGGCGCAAGCGACCCGCTAAACCAGCGCGCTACCATCGCCGCAAAGGTTCAGGCATATACGGCTGTTATACTGAATAACCTCTGGATGCTTAGAATAGAGCATGGCGTAAGCGCCTGATATCATCCTTTATAGACCAGCGCGGCATACTCTTTCGTATGCCGCTTTTATTGCGTAGAAAAGGAGAAATATTATGGCAATAAGCGATTTTTTTAAACTAAGGAAAAACAGGGCTTTATATGGGAAAAATGCTACGCCGGGTGATGTGAACTATGCGCCTGTCAATTCGGATGCAAGCGTTACCGGGTTTCGCACGGCGCAGGGCGTCATGCAGCAGGGGACAGGCCGGAATCATGGGCTTAATGGCTACGGTATAGATGGACTTCACAGCACGGCGCAGGGCGGTATGCAGCAGGGGACAGGCCGGAATCATGGGCTTAATGGCTACGGTATAGATGGACTTCACAGCACGGCGCAGGGCGGTATGCAACAGGGGACAGGCCGGAATCATG
>JAFQCL010000039.1 GCA_017416425.1 Clostridia bacterium | reverse complement strand
TAATACCACGGCTGGTGCGGGTAAATAAAGTACAGCCAAGCATGTACTCCAGCCTGTGCATGGACTGGCTTATTGCAGGCTGGCTAACATAAAGCTCCCTTGCTGCATGGGAAAGGCTTCCGCAGCGGGCAACGGTACAGAATATGCTGTAAAGATCAAGATCGGCAGGCATGATATATCCTCCTGTAAGGGTAATGGTTTTAAATAGTGACTTTAGGTATATTGCCCAAAGGGCAAATATTTGCTAATATTATATAAAACATAAGAAATACTTATTATAATTTTTAATTATATAGCATTTATATATCCTTTGCAATTATAAATCTGCAGGATATGGAATATTTAGATAATAAGCAATAAATATCTTTAAATTTCATCGGATAAAACCAAGAAAAGATTCAAAAGCATCGGGTGATTTGTGATTTGCGAATCGTTGTTTTGGCACAGCATGCTAAAACAAACCTTTATACTATATAAAAAAGAGGAAAGTCATGGCGCATTACGACTGGAAAGAACTGTATGAGGGCATTGAAGGCTGTACAAAATGCAGGCTGTGTGAAAAGCGCAGCAATATAGTTATCGGGGAAGGTAACCCAAAGGCCGCCATTATGTTTATCGGAGAAGGGCCGGGACGGGAAGAGGATGAAACCGGAAGGCCTTTTGTTGGCGCCGCAGGCAGGCTGCTGGATAAGATGATAGGCGCAATCGATTTAAAGCGGGAAAATGTCTATATAGCCAATATAGTCAAGTGCCGTCCGCCGGGAAACAGAACTCCGGAGCTCAGCGAAGCGGAAGCGTGTCTGCCGTATCTCAGGGCGCAGTTTGCGCTGATAAGGCCAAAGATAATAGTTTGCCTCGGCGCTACGGCTGCCAGATATATATATGATGAAAATGTACGCATAACCCGTGACAGAGGATGCTGGAAGCAGAGCAAGGGCGTTTGGATATTGCCTACGTATCATCCTGCGGCGCTTCTTAGGGATGAGAGCAAAAAGCGGGAAGCCTGGGAAGATATGAAAAAGCTCAGGCAAAAATACGATGATATATCACAGAATGCTTGAACAAGCTGTCATAATAGTGCTATAATTAAGCGTTGATAATTCTCAGGAGGGTATAAACCTATGTCCGGACATTCCAAATGGGCCAATATTAAAAATAAAAAGGAAAAGACCGACTCCCAGCGCGGCAAGATTTTCACTAAAATAGGCCGTGAGATCGCCATAGCTGTTAAGGAAGGCGGCAGTGATCCTGCCAACAATTCCAAGCTCAGAGACGTTATCGCCAAGGCAAAGGCAAACAACATGCCCAACGATAACATTACCCGCTCTATCAAGAAGGCCGCAGGCGAACTGGGCAGCGTAAACTACGAAGAAATCACCTACGAAGGCTACGGCCCCGGCGGCACTGCCGTTATCGTTGAGGTCGTTACCGATAACCGCAACCGTACCGCAGCCGAGATCCGTCATATTTTCGACAAGAGCGGCGGCAGCATGGGCGCCAGCGGCTGCGTATCATGGATGTTTGACAAGAAGGGCCTTATGGTGGTTGGGCGCAGCGCATCCATCGATGAGGAC
>JAFQCL010000038.1 GCA_017416425.1 Clostridia bacterium | reverse complement strand
TGATGTATTTTAAGCGTCTGTCCTTCATGGTTAATAGCATCCCCAAACCTGCGGTTTTTACACGGCAAAGGAAGGACGGCGAAAAAATGAATAAGAAAATTGAAATAAATGATTAAGAATAAAAAAAGGCACTGCACAATTAAATGCGTTTCTGGTAAAATCATGATAAGAAATATATTTTGTCGTATTTTATCAGTTCTATCCATCAGCGTCTAAAATTACAGGAGGTCCCATGAACAGCGAATTCAAAAAGTCCTTTTATTTATCAACAGCACTCTTTATACTGCTTGGCGGCGTAATGGCAGTAATATCCAAAGGCGCGCCTCAGATAGTTGCCATAGCATTGGGCTGCGCCCTTGCGCTGTACGGTGCGTTCAGGGTATTGATGTGCTGCAAAAAGGACGGCCTGAATATTGGCAACGGAATAATACGTGCCCTTACTGTGTTGCTGCTGGGCGTGCTGGTGCTCAGATGGAACGAAAAGGTCACCACCACGGTGATCACCATAGCGGGCGCCGCCCTTATAGCGGACGGCGTAATAAAGGGGCAGATATCCCTTGCGCTGAAGAAAGCCGCTGCTGCAGGGTGGAAGCGTGATGCTATCGGTACGCTGGTATTTATTGCGCTGGGCATATTCCTGATGTTTGACCCCTTCAAGGGTAAGATAGCCATGACCATAATCACAGGCGCCGCCCTTATCCTCAGCGGCATTGCCAACCTGTGGCTTGCCCATGAGCTGAAAAAGACAGAGACCCCCGCAAACTGAACGAAATAAAGAGATAATACAAAAGGCATGACGTGGTCATGCCTTTTTATGTGCTGAATTATTTTGATTTTGCTTTGGAAGGATAAGGAACGATGATATCAGTACGTCCTAAAATATAGTCCACAGAAGTACCATATAGTTCCGCAAGAAGGGGAAGAAAGCGACTGGGCAGTTCACGTTTGCCGGTTTCGTAGTTGCTGTATACCCGCTGGTCTATACCCAAGTATGCGGCCACTTGCTTCTGTGGCATATCGTTATCTTCTCTAAGGTCTCTAAGCCTGGGATAATACATAAAATCACCTCAAGCTTAGAATACCTACCATCATTTAATAGTATTGCATTTTACTACTTAATGATAGTAAAATGGTTGTAGTGAAGAAAGGATGCTGTGTATGAATGATTATTTGAAATATCAAGCCAAAGGAATAAAACAAATTGATGCAGCAAATGTTTTATATTGGCAATACTATGAAGAGCGGGAAAAATTGGAAGAGATGGCGAGAAAAGCTTGGATGGAAGAAGGAAACCTAAGTGGAGAGGAAATAACCAGACAAAATAAACTCGTCGATGATATGTACATTAAGAATCTAAAATACTTGAAAAGTAGAAAATAAAAGTCCGCTTAATGCGGACTTTTATTTTTATGTGTTTAAGGTGCGCTCATTTTCAGCAGTTCCCTTGCTATGTCAAACTTGAGGGACTGGAACTGATCCTCGGTGGGCACCTCCAGCATTACCAGCACAAGGCGGGCATCCTCAGGCTCAACGCCGCAGCGGAAGCCTGCGAACCATGAAATTTCACGGCTCTTGTCGTTGCCGATTTCCGCGGTACCCGTTTTGGCGGCCACCTGAACGGAATTTACCTTGAGGGAGCGGCCTGTGCCGTTGAGGGAGTTATCCACAACGTCCTGAAGGTAGGGCACTACGATATCAAGGGAAGCTTGGTCGATTACCCCTGTTTTCCATGCCTTTGGGGTGGTGGAGGATACGGTATCGTAGGTTATGCCCTTGGTCTCGCAGAGGCTTTCCACGATGTAGGGCTGCATTATATTGCCCCCGTTGGCAAAGGCGGAGAACATTACCGCCATCTGCAGGGGAGTGGTAAGCAGCTCGCCCTGACCGTAGCCGCTTTCCGCAAGGAGCATGAGGCTCAGCTCTGTGCCTTCGTTGTACAGCTGGGAGGTGGCAACGTTAAGGTCAAAGGGCATATTGTCGCCAAAGCCTATGCTGGTCA
>JAFQCL010000037.1 GCA_017416425.1 Clostridia bacterium | reverse complement strand
TATTCCTCCAATGGTGGAAGTACGTTCACTACTTACTATTACCTCAGAAATGCTCAGAATGACATAGTTAAGATTATTGACGGCAGCGGAAACACGGTAGTACAATATACTTATGATAGCTGGGGTAAGCCCATAAGCGTTACCGGAACTTTGGCGAGCACTTTGGGTGTAAATCAGCCGTTTAGGTATCGTGGGTATGTTTACGACACGGAAACCGGGTGGTACTACTTACAGTCTCGTTATTACGATCCTTCAATATATAGATTTATTTCGGCTGATGTTTATCTATCCACAGACCAAGGTGTGCTTGGCCATAACACCTTTGTATATTGCTTGAACAATCCGGTAATTTTGGTTGATCGCCAAGGTGATTCCGCTACAATAGTTATCGGAGGCGCTACAATTTCGTTTGTTAACTTTGTAGTGTTAGTCGTTTGCTTGGCAATAATAGTAGACTTAATAATAAACCAAGAAGATGCATTGATTATACAATTCTTAACGGTACTTTCCGAAGGAGTTGTTAACTCTGCTGATGCTATATTAGCGACATGGGATTCTGTAGTAATGAGTAACGGCAAAGTTAAAGCTGCAGATGACCCGGATCCATATGCAAGACCCGACCAGAAAAAGCAGGGACGTGAACGAAAAAATAAGGCTCGACTGGATCCTAAATGGAAGCCGCGTTCTCAACCAAGGCCTCCTAAAAAACATACACCTTCGCGCAGCCATAGAAAGTATGCTTATATCATAATATTCGAGGAAGAAGCATGAATGTATGGGGTTTGAAAACATGGCAAAAGCATTTCGGCTCTGATGCGCGGAGGGGACTGCGAGTTAGAGTTCAAAAAGGCGTAGACCCTAATGTAAGGTCTGCGTGTTTGGAGTTTGCCAAGTGGCTTCGCAAGGAGTATGTTTTCCCGGTACGCGTGCCTATATATTTACATAGTGTTCAATTTGTGAAAACCAGTGATGGCGATACGGTTGATGGGTATTTTTTCGAACCGACCAACTATGCTTGGGAACCTTATATCTGCGTTGCGGCAGGTAGATATGAATCCCTTGTCTTGACTGAGGGAAGCTACGGCGCAATTGCTTGCGTACTCATTACTATAGCGCACGAGCTGACCCATTATTTTCAATGGATAAACGGCGTTAAATTAACTGAGATCGGAATTGAGCGGCAAGCCGCAAATTACGCTAACTCCATCGTATGGGAATATCTGCTATGGCGATATAAAGAGCTATATACCGTTGGCGTTTGGAGCATTTTGGGTTGCTCTGATGCACCAGCTGTAATAGAGGTACTCGAAACCGATAGATTTAATAGAGTTCTTTTTAAGTTCAATGCGTATACTCCCTTTTATTCAGACGCTAATGGCAGGTGGCTTAACGCATTTGTAATTTGCCAGAAATTCGATGGAGAGCGAGCTTATTATTATGCTGATGCTTGTTTTGTAATTATAACGGGCGAGCAAGAGGCCGATGAATCTAAAATTTCTCAGCTAAAGAAAATCAACGATTGGAATGATCCCATTGATGCTGCAAAACTTACAGGGAAACGGATAGTAAGCTATAGGCGCCCGAAGATATTTGAGCATGAGAATGATGCATCATTTGGTAAGACACTATCACCGGAGGAGCTTTTTGCCGAATATGTCGAGATAGGGGAGTATGAAAACGTTTTGAGCGAAAAAAGCGATGAAGATAAATACGGTAGAAGTTTGTATTATTTTCGCACGTTTAAAAGGAGCGCGAAAGGGCAGGATGTCATATATGTGAATGCTTACGTTATGATCGTTGACCCGGATGGGTCGTATGAACGCGATACTTTTTTGACAAAGCTTGATGATGCGTATGCATATAACGATCAATTGGCTGCGTTCAAAGCCTTAAATCATTGGGATGAGTCTATGTTTGAGGTGCAGTGTCCTGAAGAGGAAAGCGCCGGTGAATAAGCTAGCAAAAGTAGGTTGATTTGTTGTTTGTGTTTTTAAGAAAGTAGTCAAGTAAACCCCACCCCGGAGGGGGCAACCCCTCTGGGTGGGGGGCGGCAACGCCCAATGGGGTGACATGCTGACTGCCATCAAGCGATACAACGTGGACTCCATGGGTCTTATGACCATCGTCGGGACCGAAACAGAGACCTTTACTCACGATGCCATGGGCAATCCCACGAGCTATGGTTCAAAAACGCTTACATGGAGCGGAAAACAGCTTATA
>JAFQCL010000036.1 GCA_017416425.1 Clostridia bacterium | reverse complement strand
TGAAGGGGAAGAGTAGCCTGATGATATTCCAAAAATTTGGGAACATGAAGTTTGCATACCGAAACAGGGAAGAACACAGCTGCAATAAAAGCGTACATACAGAAGCAATTAAAGGTTGATAAGGAAAACGACCGGTTGAGCCTGTTTTACCCTCCAGACCCGTTTACGGGCAGCAAATAATCCATGCATGGCTGGCAGGCCACCTATGCCCACGTGTGGGCTGCCATTAATATTAGGGCTATGCCCGAAAATGAAATGCCCCCGGCTTCGCCGGGGGATCATTATTTTTATGTTACTTTGAAAGATATGCTTCAAATCTCCTTATGTTCGCTTTTTTTCCAACGACCGTAATGGTATCTGTTGCTGACAACATAAGAGTGGGTTCTATTTCAATTATTATGTTATCAGCTTTTCGTACTGCGATTATGTTAAGACCAAATTTTTTACGCAGATCGAGCTCAAGTACGGTCTTATTATTTATACGCTCGGAT
Organism: Clostridia bacterium; assembly: GCA_017416425.1. Classification (GTDB taxonomy): domain Bacteria; phylum Bacillota; class Clostridia; order Christensenellales; family CAG-138; genus RGIG1693. Next base: position 97,256 of record JAFQCL010000036.1, on the reverse strand, counting down.
AGCTTTATTTCAATTATATCTATCTCATCGCTAAGGGATATATATTCAAGAACGTTTGGAGCAAGCAGCTTTTGCGCTACGCGAACGGCCATATTCCGTTCGGGGAATACGACTTCAGCGCCAAGGGTTTCAAGCACACTGCCCTGTTCATCGCTCATAGCCTTTGCTATCACGTGTGGAACACCGAAACGAATGACCGTAAGTGTAGTAAGTATGCTGACATCGATCTTCTCACCGATACATATTACTACGGTATCGCAATTTTGAATTCCGGCATGCCTGAGATTCTCAGCAGTGAGGCTTCCGATTACAAATGCGTTATCGGTAAATGAAGCGGCAGCCTTTACCTTTTCTTCATCTTTATCCAGCACTATGATATCTTTCCCCGCAAGCGCAAGTTCTTGTGCCAATGCAAATCCAAAACGTCCAAGACCTATAATGCCATAAAGCTGTTCACTTTTATTTTTTTTTGTCATTTTAATTCCTCCAAACTCATCCCACCGCAATGGTGCCGGGGGGATATGAAATATCGCGCTTTGGGTTGTATACCCATATTGTTGCCATTGTCAGCGGGCCAAGTCTGCCTATAAACATGGTAATTATTACAAGAATCTTGCTCAATGGCGAAAGGGCAGGTGTAATGCCTGTCGAAAGACCTACGGTAGCAAAGGCGGAAGCTGCTTCAAATACTGCATCGCTAAATCTTATGCTTGGCTCAAGTATACAAAGTAGAAACGAGACCAATGTTATAAGTATCAATGCAAATATTGCCACGAAAAATGCCTTATCAATGGTTTCTCTGGGTATGCGTTTTCTAAATGCTATAGGCTGCTTGTTGGTGGACGTTGAAAGCAGCGATTTTAAAATCACAAAAGCGGTCGTTGTTTTAATACCGCCTCCTGTAGAACCGGGAGATGCTCCTATAATCATCAACAGGATTGTTATGATAAGCCCTGCGTTTGTAAGCTTTGACATCTGATAAGTTGAAAAGCCGGCTGTTCTGGCAGAAGTACTTAAGAAAAAAGATTCCAGCCAAGTCATATCAGAGTTTGTAAGTTTTAAAAGCAGGGTACCCAATAAAAGTAACGTTACGGTAACGATTAAGACCAATTTGGTTTGCAGGCTGAATTTTTTAAATGAGCGCTTTGTTAGAACATCGGTAATAGCAAAAAAACCAATACCACCGCTAATTATAAGCATACATGTCGTGATATTGAGCAAAACATCGTCTGCATAGAGAGTGAGACTTGTCATACCTCCAAGTATGTCAAATCCTGCATTATTAAACGAAGCTATACTGTGAAAAGCACTTATTCCTAATGCTTTAAAAAATGGGTAATCCTGCGAAAAAACTATAAAACTCAGCAACATACCAATAAACTCGATACTGAAGGTAACAATCATTACAGAGCGGATAAGCCCAACAACGCCACTGAAAGTTGGGTAGTTCAGCGCCTCTTTAACAAGCAAGCGCTCCCTGACATTTACTTTTTTTCCTGCAAGCGTAATAAGTCCTACTCCAAGCGAGGTAATACCAAGACCACCTACTTGGATGAGTATAGCAAGGACTATTTGTCCAAACGTCGAAAAAGTATCGGCTGAATCAACAACAAGAAGGCCGGTAACGCAAACAGCGCTCGTAGATGTAAATAGCGCATCGATAAAGGATACATTTACGCCGTTTTTATGCGAGATCGGAAGCAAAAGCAGCAGTGTTCCGATAATAATGACCGCAGCAAAACCAATAACGATCATGCGTGTTGGCGACAGCCTTTTTTTGACCATATCAGCTACCTCCTTCAAGAATAAATAATAGCTATGTTACCACACGCTCATAATCATGTAAAGTATTTTATAAGCAAGAAAGCAGGAGCTTCCCTTTAAAATTGCCAGTATATCGCAGCACTGCTGATCTGCATACCAAGACTTCTTTGAAGCGCAAGCGATTTATAGTTATCGGTAATGATATGTCCGAAAGGTATAAAGCCCTGTGCTATAAGATGATTAGATATGTAGCGCTCAAGCGCTGAGCCAATGCCCTTGCGTCTGAATTCCGGGAATACTTCCAGCATGCCGCAAGCGCCCTCTGTGTGCATGCCGATAAAGCCCATCATATTGCCGTAAGTATCAAACGCGCCAAACATATTTCCGCTTGCTATACGCTGCTGTATGTATTTTTTGTTTTCAGGGTCATCCCCATGATAGTGCTGACATACTATAGAAAGATTGGCTTCATTTAGTGGATGAATATCGATACTATCGTCTAGCTGCATAAGTTCTGCGCTCATGTTTGCCGAAACATAGCAGGGCTCTACGCCCTTTAAAACATATTTTTCTTTGATATACGGCACGAGTGCTTCTATCGTATGGCATATTACATTACATTTTTCTATCTGCTCTAATATACGTTTGCCCGAGAGTTCGTCTATCGCGGTAAACATATACGCATCGTCATTTGAATAACGAAGCAAAACGCCATCGGTATCGGCATAGATAATATTCGCCATACCTCGATTTATACACTCAGACATAGTGATGTGTAAAATCGGATCGTTTTCATAAAAATAATCCATTGCGTTTTTTTTGAGCATATTGTTATTCCTCCTCAGTTGATACTTTTGCATAGAGATTACTGCGCTTCAGCTTGCCAATACATTCTATAACACCGATACTGCAGAGCAGATTTACACCTCTTTGCGCGGATGAAAGACTGATATGCGCCGCTTTTGAAAAGTCAATTGCCGTAAATTCCTGTGACAGCTCCTTTGGGATAAGCAGCTTATAATCTAAAGGAAAGCTTAAAGTAACATCACCATAAAGGGCGGTCGGTATTCGTTCGTAGAGCTCAGAACCACGCTTGCCGCCGTTCCCCCAACCGTTTTTCAGTCGATATTCGATGATATCGATAAGCATTAGTCTTATATGCAAATTTTCATTCAAAAGCAGGGGCTTAAGTGAATAAAGCTCCCGTAGCGCATCAAAAAAACTGCCGGTCTTAGGACTTTTTCGAGGTTTTGATGCCTCCGCAGTAATGGGGTCTATCCATGAAAGGAGCTTTTTGTGGGCAATTGGGTAGACTACCGTAACAGAATGGCTGTTTAAAAGTCCTGAAAGCTTTTTGGTAAGAAGATGGAGCTTTCGGGTCTGAACCTCGAATATGTGCCTATTAGCAGCCATTATGTCTACAATACCAAAGGCGGTCTTAACTTCATGCCGTGACATATCGGGCTCAATGTAACGCTTAATTACGGCATGCAAGGTTTTTTCCCTGAGCGTGCCTATCCCTGACGCCGCTTTAAAAAGCGTTTTTTCTGCATTTTTAATTGCGGCTGCAAATCCGCTTTGATTTAGGTAGTCCTTCATAAATACATTATAGCCCTATACAAAATATATTTCAATTCTTCCATGTAATCTATTGATTTTTTATAAAAAGATGCTAGAATGTACTTAGCGTACTATTTGAGATAGTACGCTAAGTACGGAAAGAAAGGGGTACTTATGTTTGAAATTGACAGATTTTCTCGAAAGCCCATATATGAACAACTTATAGAAGGCTTTGAAAACGAGGTAATATGCGGTGATTTTAAGGAAGGGGATGTTATGCCTTCGGTTCGCGCGCTTTCTCAAATGCTTTCTGTAAATCCCAATACGCTGCAAAAAGCCTTTCAGGAGCTAGAAAGACGGGGAATTTGTAAGTCTTCGATGGGAAGCGGTCGCTATATAGCAAAAGGAGCTATGGCAAAAGTTTTAAACCTTAGAAGCAGCATGCTTAACGAAATCGTACGTATTTCTTATGAGCTTAAGACGTCAGGGATAAAGGAAGAGCTGGTACACGAGGCTGTTAGACGTGCTTACAAAAATGATACCGATGTAAGCGAAAATAAAGAAGAAAGGAAGAATAGTGAAGGATGATAGTAGCAAGTCATATTTCAAAGTATTTTGGAAGTTTTGCCGCGCTGGATGATTTTAGCTGCTCTATATCCGATGGCTGTATCTATGGTCTTGTCGGGTCGAACGGAGCAGGTAAATCAACATTTTTACGCTTGATAAGCGGCGTTTATTCATCGGAGAAGGGTGAGATACATATTGATGGGGAGCCTGTTTTTGACAATATGGGAATGAAACAGCGCATAGTATTCGTGCCGGATGAGCTATATTTTTTACCAAGGTGCAACATGCAGCGAATGGCAAAGCTGTATGCCTCCATGTATGAAAACTTTTCATATGAAAAGTTTTATCGACTTGCGACAACCTTTGATCTTGATATTAAAAAGAAGATAAACACATTTTCAAAGGGCATGAAGCGGCAGGCGGCGACAGTGTTGGCACTCTCCTGTAACGCAGACTACATAATGTTCGATGAGACCTTTGATGGTCTTGATCCCGTGATGCGAAACCTTTTAAAGCGCATACTGTATGCCGATATATGTGAGCGCAATTCCACCATCATAATATCAAGCCATTCTTTAAGGGAACTGGAGGATACATGCGATCAGCTTGCCATGCTTCACAGCGGCCGCATAATATTTGAAAGCGATGTTATGAATCTTAAAACCTCCCTGTTTAAAATTCAGGTCGCGTTTTCAAAGGATTATGATAAGGATACATTTAAGGCTATCGATATGCTGCATTATCAAAAGAGCGGAAGCGTGGCTACTATGATTGTTCGCGGAAACAGGGATGAGGTGGCGGCTCTTATAAAGGCTATGAACCCATTACTGTTTGAAATAATACCTCTGTCACTTGAGGAGGTATTCATTTATGAGATGGATGCGCTTGGATATGAGTGCAATGAAGTGCTGCTGTGATAGGGGGAGATAATATGAAAAAGAGACTGTTTTCTTTTGGTGTATATAAGGAAATATTTCGGAGGCTGATGGGGATTGGCATCGCACTTGCCGCTTTAATGCTGTTGCTTGGTATGATCCATGTCTTTTGGCTGTTTCCGGGCGTTGTTTATGAGCCGGGATATGTTTCTGATACAGTATACCTGCTAGAACCGAACGGGTTTATGTCGCTGCTTTTGCTACCGCTCTATGTCTTTGGTATAGTGGCTGTATCCAGAGCGTTTAGCTTTTTAAGAAAGCGCCCGGGTACCGACTTTTACCTGAGTATGCCTGTTTCAAGGACGGTATACTACGTTTCGGCATCACTTGCGATCGCCACATGGATGCTTGCTGTCGCTGTTGCCGGCTGCCTTGGTGTGTGTGTCTCCTCGCTTATTACGGGAGCACTGTTTAATTACGCACTCCTGCTGCCTATGCTGCTTACGATACTATCGACATGCGCTCTCATCGTAAGCGTATCGCTTATAAGTGCATCGATAACGGGTACTGCTCTAATGTATCTCTTGGGCGTTATCATAATACTATTTCTGCCCAGAATGATATTCTCACTCGTAGGAGCAGCTTTAAATAATGTTGGTGCCCTTTTGGGCAATTCAAGTGAGCTTTTTGTGCTATTTGATTACTCGTATAATGTTCCTGCGACACTTCCGTATGGATTGCTGTTTGGTAGATTTAACGATGATTACTACATAAATATTGCTGCTTCTGTTTATACGCTTGTACACGCTGCGATCTTGTGGTTTATCGGGATGCTGCTTTACAAAAAACGCAAGGCCGAAGCTGCCGATACGCCTGCTGCTACCGCTTTTCATCAGGCATTTTTCAGGTGCGCCTGTGGGCTTCCTGTATTGGTGGTGATACCGTACATGCTTTTTGAAACCTTTTATAATACAGTGTACTACGGCGATGCTATTATCCTGCTTGCAGTATCATTAGTAATGTTCATCGGGTATGAACTTTTAAGTTCAAGAAGCATAAAAAATCTCATTAAAGTACTCCCGACATATGGCATATGCATCGGTATTGCTGTTATCATGTCGCTCACGCTTACTGCGCTTAAGAACTTTGATGCGGGAAGAGAGTTTACTGCCGATGATATAAGCTGGTTTTCTATTAAATCCGATGATGGTTATTCTACATCGAGCTATCTGACCCTTTCATTAGAGGCGATAAGGTTTACGGATGATGAGCTCAAGACCTATATAGCTGAGGGGATCAAAACCGATAACCCTGTAGATGGGAACTCCATTTACGATATTACGGCTACTGTGCAGCTTAAAAACGGAAGAAGCTTTACGACCGCTGTATATTTTGAGTTAGATGAAGCTCTTGGGTTTATGAAGCTTCTGCGCGAAAATAAGGATTATAGCGAACTTACTTCATATAGACCCGAATTAAGCGATATTTCAGCCGCTTTGATAGATGAACGCCTGACAAATGAGCAGAAGCAGGCTGTCATTGAGAGCTTCATTGAGGAATGTGGAACTTTGCCTGAAAATGAAATTGCCTCCATAAATATTCACGGTATGGATTTCGGATTATTCGGTGAAGGCGATAGCAGTGCGATCTGGGCCATACCCTCTGAAAAATCGGATGCGGCCGTGGGTATTATTGTTGATAACTCGGAAGGTGCTATTCAAGGAGAACCTAATAAGGTACTCTTAGGTAAATTAATCGAACCCTATGTTCAGATTCTTAGTATATATGGTACGCATGGCTATGACTATTGTATCCAGCAGTATTACCTTGATGATACATTTAGAGAGACATCGATGCTTTACATGCAATTCATCAGAGAGTGGCATGAGAATGAATACGAAACCTATGAGTATTCTTACTTTATCAGCTTCACGCAGATGGTGGATATATTAATGAAAGCCCCGGAATTTCATTATTTCAGGCTCGTTTTGGATCTGAGCGTATTTGCCGAGACTTATGGATATGCCCCCCGATATGAGCTATATTTGGATAGCTATAGATTAGCGGAGAAGACCGGTAACCCGAATCCTGAGTATGCACCGGTGAAGCTAAATCCAGAGTATGCCGAAATACTAAGTAGGGCTGAATTTAGCACCGACCCAACCGACTATATTAAAATCAATATAAGCATGCTGGTTAACGGATTGGGTGACTATGATATGCCCGAGGCGTATCTAAAGCTTAGTAAAGCCGATCTTGCAAGGCTCGTTGAGCTGCTTAAAGAGGATTCGGAGGTAATGTACACAGAATATATAGATTAAAAGCTAAAAACAAGGACTCGCATCGAGTGGATAGGTCTATCCTGCTTATGCGGGTCCTTATTTTCTATAGTTAGTTTTGTTTTATAGGATACCAAGATGCTCAAGGAGTATTTTAATTGCCATTAGTATTAGTATAATGCCTCCAAGAAGCTCGGCTTTTGATTTTAGCTTTGCTCCAAATATATTACCGATCTTTACACCTGTGGCTGACAGCAGGAAAGTGATCACGCCTATGAATGCAACTGCAACGAATATATTGACCTTCAAAAAGGCATAGGTAACGCCAACGGCAAGCGCGTCTATACTGGTCGCTAACGCCATTGGAAGCATGACCTTTATTGTAAGTAATGCGTTTGTTTTATCATCCTTACCCGATATGGATTCTCTTATCATATTTGCGCCTATAAGTCCCAGCAAAGCAAAAGCTATCCAGTGATCTATTGCGGTTAAGAGACCTTCAAACTGAGTACCGACAAAGTAGCCGATAAGAGGCATGAGCGCCTGAAAGCCTCCAAACCAAATGCCCACTATCACAGCACGCTTTAATGTGGCTTTGTCCATGGAAAGACCCTTACATACGGATACGGCAAATGCGTCCATCGCAAGTCCGATCGCGGTCAAGAGCAGCTCAAGCAGTGTCACCGTTATTACCTCCAAATCACATCACTAAATTAATATGTACAGAGATACATATTTTAGCAGTTCATATATACATACGTCAACAGATATGGGCTAAATATATGAACCCTACGCAGGTTAATACTTGATGAAAAATATGCTATCGGGCGTTTGCACGACAAATATAAGCTGATTGTACGAATAATTTTCTTGTTTTTAAAGCAGTAAGAGGCAAATAGGTTATACTCCGCTAAATATTTTGAATCGAAAAATGTTGATTTTTTTGCCGGATATGATAGAATGCCATTATGAAACGTTTATTTAGTATTATAATATTGTGTTGTTTTATTTTTTGTGTCGGTGCATGTGATACTCCCTCTGATCCGAGTGAGGCACAGACTCCTTTTGTCATACCTCAGGTGACCCTAAGCTCAGTTGAATCACTTGACACGAATAAGCCCACACTTGAGCCTGCTAACACCCTTGCGCCTACATCAACGCCATATCAGATACAGCTTGATATAAATACTATTGCGATTGAAGATTACGCAGACTATATTATGGAATCAATGACCCTGGATGAGAAGGTAGGCCAACTTTTGATGTATGGTGTTTCGGGAACAGATGAGCCAAGCGAAACGTTTATGAATATTTTTTTAAAATATCATGTAGGCAATATGATACTATACGGCAATAATATAGATACATCTGATGCTGACGGCGGTTTTTTAAGAGCTTCCGGGCTTATTGAAAAAACTCATGCCGGCTGCACATTGCCCATGCTGGTTAGCATTGATTTGGAAGGCGGAGGCGTGCGTCGATTCCGCTGGGATCGAGAGCTTTTTTCTGCAAAGCGCCTTGGAGATATTGCAGATGAAGACATTGCTTTTGAGCAATTTAAATATATAGGCGAAGGACTGGCCTCCGCAGGCATTAATATGAATCTTGCGCCATGCGTAGATGTTGCGGAATATCCGATGGAAACATTTCTTGGAAGCCGAATAATAAGCAGCGATCCCAATATTGTTTCAGCTATATCTACAGCCTGTATAAGGGGTATGAGCAGCGCCTGCTGTCTTTCTGTAGCAAAGCATTTTCCGGGTCATGGATCTACCAGTGCGGATTCACATGTCACTACCCCCATTGTAAATAAGACCCTTGACGAGCTTATGGCTTACGATATAGCACCCTACCGCGATGTAATAGAAGCAGGCGTAGATGGTATACTCGTTGCACACATACTTTATCCCGAAGTGGATCCTGATTATATATCGTCTATGTCGCACATATTTTTAACCCACATACTTCGAAATGAGCTTGGTTTTGACGGACTAATCATTTCGGACGACATACGAATGGCAGGTGTTTTAAACAATTTTTCAGCCGACCAGGCAGGCGTAAGGTTTATACTGGCGGGTGGTGATATAGTTCTTTGCGGTGCGGTTGCAAGATACCAGTCGCAGATAGCCGAGGGACTTATTGCCGCCGTAAACGATGGAACCATATCTGAGGAAAGACTTAATGAAAGCGTTAGGCGTGTGATCAAAGCCAAACTTAAATATGTAAATTTTATGCCTTTGTCATAAGCTTTGAATAATTGGTAAAAGAAGAGCTTTCATCAATTAAAATAGGTGCAAAGCTCTTCTATGCTTTCAAGACTCTGGCCGCTTATGGTAACTATGAGCATGCAATTATCTATATACTTTGTACAAATACGCTGCATTACTCCTTCGTTATCTATTGTTGCTGCGCTGAAACTATCCTCTCCAAGTGTAATGGCAGTAGTTTCGGCGGTTTGACCTATGGTGCTCAAAAAACGTTCCAAATAATCGCTTGCGGTTATTTTATCATTATTAAGAAATTCAGCAGCTATTATTATGCTCTCCTGAGTTTTGGCATTTACTGCATACATATGATAATCTACAACGAGCTTGTCATCATTTAAGACATCCATTTCTGCAAGTTCGGATTGAGATTTGAACTCATAGTTTTCAGGAAGAGTAAAACTTAAAACGGTATAATCATTGGTATACTCATTATTATTATAGACGCCTTCGGAATATGATGTCGGAATGCTGTTACATGCTAAACCGCAAGTTAAAGTACATATGATAATAAAAACGGATAAGAGCTTTTTCATTTAATACCTCCAAACTTTTTAAAAATTATAGCAATTAGAGTAAGAGTTGTCAATTAGCTTCATGATGGGCAACAATTTTAAATAATCCGTTTATTTTTGTATAAAACAGCAAAAACTACATTGTAAAATTTATCGGAGGTTTATTATGGAATGGATCGCTTTATTTGCAGTACAGATTGCAATAATAGCCGCTGTGATATATCTTGCCTATCGGCGTAAAAAAACAAATCCGGAGGCTGTGTGCAAAAAGGAAAAATCGGCTCATAACGAAGATAATAGTATCAAAAAGCTTCGTGAGAGGCATCTTACCCTGCCGCTGACGGAGCTTTCAAGGCCATGCTCGCTCACGGATATAATCGGTCAGGAAGATGGTATAAGGGCTCTTAGAGTGGCGCTTTGTAGTACAAATCCACAACACGTTATCATATACGGACCTCCGGGCGTTGGTAAAACATGCGCAGCGAGATTGGTTTTAAATGAGGCAATAGCAAATAATAGCTCCCCATTTGATGAAGAATCAAGGTTTATTGAAATGGACGCTACATGTCTACGCTTTGACGAGCGTGCGATCGCCGACCCGCTTATAGGTTCTGTTCATGATCCTATATATCAAGGTGCGGGGGCTTTGGGAAATAGCGGCATTCCGCAGCCCAAGCCGGGTGCGGTAACAAAGGCTCATTGCGGTGTTTTGTTTCTAGACGAGATCGGTGAGCTTCACAGCGCACAACTCAATAAGCTCTTAAAGGTGCTTGAGGACAGATGCGTACATGTAGAAAGTTCATATTATTCAAAAGGCAATAATGATATTCCCGAGTACATACATGACATATTCGAAAACGGTCTGCCGGCTGATTTTAGGCTTATTGGAGCAACAACAAGAATGCCGGAGGAGATTCCTGCAGCTCTAAGATCAAGATGTATTGAAATATTTTTCAGGCGTCTTACTGAGGATGAGCTTATTATAATTTCTAAGAATGCAATAACCAAAATGGGCATGGAGATAGAGGCTGATGCTTTAAAGCTTTGTGCACAGTACGCTAAAAATGGTCGAGATGCGATAAATATCGTTCAGTTTGCAGCAGGAAATGCAGCTCTTGACGGAAGGAATTGTATATCGTGCAAGGATGTTGAGTGGGTTTCCGATGCATGTAGGATAGATAAAAAGGTATCAAGCATGATACCGCTTTGCTATGAAGCCGGCCACGCATATGGTCTGGGAGTTTCGGCCGAGAAATCTATTGGATATATTATAGAGATTGAATGCTTTGTAATGAAAAAAAATGGGGATAAAGCAGGAGTCGATGTAACCGGTATGATAGAGGAGGAGGAGATAGAGCTGGGGGGCAGGAAACTAAAAAGGCAGAGCACTGTACTATCTTCCATAAAAAACGCGATGCTTGCGCTAAAGCATTGCTGTGGGATCAGCTTTGAGGATATTGACATCCGCATTAACATACCCGGCTGTATGCCTGTTGATGGCCCAAGTGCGGGTTTGACATTTGCCGTTGCAATGTATAGCGCTGTTACGGGTAAAATACTCGATCAAGGCGCTGCCATTACAGGTGAAATAACACCTTTTGGTGAGATAAGGGGCGTAGGCGGTATATCCGAAAAGATAGAAGCGGCATATCAGGCGAGTGCAAAATGTGTAATCGTACCTGCAGGAAGCCATTATAAGAATAATAAGATTAAAGTCTTTGAGGTGCAAACACTAGATGAAGCTTTAAACAGGGTATTTTCTCGTGAAAGCGGAAAGATAAGCGCTAATGAGCCTTGTAGAGTGATAGCAGCAAAGGCTAGAGAGGGTGCGGATGCGTGACATATTTTATTATTTAAAAGGAAAGCAAGCCTTAAAGGAGACAGATCAGGAAAAAGCGCTTCAAATAGCCGGCGCTAGGCTTAAAAAAGGTGGAAACAAATTCATTAAAAGCAAATATCATCAAAGCTATGAGGCGGCGGCAAGGGTGATATCCGAGGCTATTGAGATGTATATCTCAGAGGAGTGGGATGAGGATGCTTTTTCTTGTGCAGGCATGCTTGTTGATAATAAGTATTTAATTGAAAAATTACTTATAAGGCTTGATGACAGCGAAAAAATCATCAAATCTAAAAGGCTTGCTCGTATAGCGGATGGCGAATACAGGGGGATACAGCGTACGCTTGCCATTGCGGATAGTGTTATGCGTTGCGGATTTGGACTCATAAGCGAGAGCAGCATAATTGAATTCATAGATATTGTACAGTCTAAGGCGCCGCTTTCACTTCACGAAACGGGTGCTGTCTTAGAAATGATTAGGTTCTCTCTTATTGAGCTTATCGGAAGTGTCGCAAAATGGTGTGTAGACAGGATGGAGCTTTCAATAGGCTGTGATTCGCTTTTAGCGCGGATAGGCGATAGCAGGATCAAAGCTGAGCGTGCTTTTACGCGCATTTCGCGTAGTGATGTGGCTGGATGTATATACATGAAACTTGTGGAGCGCGAAGAATACGCCCTGATAGATATCTTGGGAAAACGACTTAAAGAAGCAAGCATAGACATAGAATCCGAGCTTAAGACGGCTTCAGCCGTAAGAGAGCTGCTTTCAAATGCCATGATAAGCATTCGTGAAGTGGATGCGATAGATGCGGCTGAATTTGTAGAGCGTATATCTATGATAAACAGAACATACCTGGCGGATGATGTATATGCCAGAATGGATGATGCCAGCAAGTCCTATTATATGCGATGTACAGAAAAAATAGCTGCTACCCTTAAGCTCGATGAGGTTACCGTGGCATTAAGGGCTGTTTCACTTACTAAAAATCGCATAGGAAAAGCATCGCATGTAGGTTATTTTTTAATAGAAAAAGGTAAAGATGAACTTTTTTTTGAATTAAGACCTGAAAAAAGAATAAGAGGTGTAAATTCAAAGCTCTCTGTTTGTTTATTCTCTGCGATTCAATACGCCATCGCAATGCTTCTTATTGTTTTGGGGCTGCTTGAAGGGCTTTTGGCGGCATTATTATCCGTAAGCGCAGCGCTTTATATCGGGTATTTTATAACAGTGCGTTTAAGCTGTATGATAGTGAAACCGCGATGCATTCCAAGGCTTGCGCTTAAAGACGGCATTGGTTCTGAAAATCGCACATTACTGGTCACTCCGGTACTATTTACCGGTGAAAGCTCTGTCGAGGATTCTCTAAAAAGAATCGAAGAGCACTATATAGCAAATAAGCTTGACAATTGCTTTTTTGGCGTGCTTGCGGATTTCCCTGATGCGGATGAGCTGGAGCTTTCAGGTGAGCAAGAGCTTATGGAGCGCGCTATACTTCTAGTAAAAGCTTTAAATGAAAAGTATAAATCGGATGAGTCAATATTCTATTTTATCTTAAGAAAACGAGTATTTGTTGAATCTGAGAATAGATACATGGGATATGAAAGAAAGCGTGGCGCGATAGAAGAGCTTACAAGACTTGTTGCCCTGGGGGACAAGGGAACTTTTAGAGTTATAGAGCCGGATATTCCTTCGGGCATAAAATATATCGCTACGCTTGATGCAGATACAGTCCTTCCTCACGGCACCTTAAAACGACTTATAGGCGGTATGGCGCATCCGCTTAATAAGCCAGTTTTTGGTACAAGCGGCATTGTAAAGGAAGGAATAGGCATAATTGCACCGCGTATGGAATGTCGCGCTAAAGGCAAGGACAGCACATTTTTCTCAAGCAAGCTTTCCTATAGCGGCGGGCTTAATGCTTATGACAGCGTTGTATCCGATCTTGCGCAGGATTTCTTTTATGAGGGAAATTTTGGCGGCAAGGGTATCTTTTCGGTGGAAGCATATATAAACGCGGTATGTGATTTCATACCCGACAATACTGTATTAAGCCATGATCTTCTTGAGGGCTGCAGACTAAGGTGCGGCTATATGAGCGATGTAATACTTTATGACAGCGAACCCAAGAACTTTTTTTCATTTTGGAAAAGAAAGCATAGATGGCTTCGTGGCGACTGGCAGCTTTTGGGATTTATTTTTGGAAAAAAGAGCAAAGGTCTTACCTTGCTTCACAAATGGAAACTGCTAGACAATCTTTTTAGGAGTATGTTTTCGGTAAATGTATTTCTGGGGTTATCCTTTGCGCTTATATTCAACAGAACCTATCCCGCGATAATATTCCTTGCCGCGGCGCTTTTTGACGCTATTTTTGAACTTGGGAGGATACTTTTGTCCTATGGCGATAAAAGAACGGATATTAAGGGAAGTCTCTATGAATTCCTGCAAACACAGCTCATATCAGGCATAAACCTGACGACCCTGCCGTATGATTCTTATATGTGTGTTGACGCGGCAGTAAGAAGCGTTTTCAGGCTGCTAATTTCACATAAAAAAATGCTGGAATGGCAGACTGCGGCTGAATCTGAGCACAAAAAGGAAGAAAGCATATCAAAATGCTATGAGCGCATGCTTCCCAACATCATTGCGGGTATCGTGCTGATAGTGCTTGGCATATTTAGTACAGCCTCTTTATTCTGCGTTCCGGTAGGTGTTATATGGCTGCTTGCGCCTTTGCTTGTATATAGAATGGATCTTCCATATAAAAAGCAGGAGCTTACTCAGTCTCAAAGAGATGAACTTTTAAAGCTTTCCGAGCTTACTTGGCAATATTTTTCCGATAACTGTAATGAGTCTACCAACTTTTTACCGCCTGACAATGTTCAGACTCAGCCAAAAAGACCCAACTCTAGCCTTACTTCGCCTACGAATATAGGTATGGCGCTCATTGCGCTACTATCAGCGCATGATATGCATCTTATAAGTGATGAGGAATTTAAAGCAAGGCTTGATAAAACGCTTACAACGATAGAGAGCATGAGTAAATGGAATGGCCACCTTTATAACTGGTATGACATCACTACGCTAAAGCCTGTTGGCAACCCATTTATATCTACGGTAGACAGCGGAAATCTATTAGCTTCTTTGATGTGCCTAAAAAGCGCTCTTGATGAGTTTAAGGAAGAGTTTTTTAACGATTTAAAGAACAGGATCACGGCACTTATAGATGAAATGGACTTTTACATGCTTTTTGACAAGCGAAGAAGTCTTCTTCATATCGGTTACGATTTAAATGCCGGCAGGCTAACACCTTCATACTACGATCTGCTTGCCTCTGAGGCAAGAATAACCGTGTTTTCTTGCATAGCGGAGGGAAAACTTCCGGCTAAAGCCTGGATGAAACTTGGTAGGGTGCTTACAGATGCATATGGTGTTCGTATGCTTGCTTCATGGAGCGGTACGGCATTTGAATATCTGATGGCAGGCATATTTATGGAAGCATACACGGGTACGCTTATCAGAGCTTCATGTGAAGGCGCGTTAAACGCGCAGCGCATGTTTGCCAAAAAAGGCAGACCTTTTGGTGTATCCGAATCAGGATATTTTGCGTTTGATAAAAACTTAAATTATCAATATAGGGCATTTGGAGTACCGAGTCTTGGAATGTGCGTGGATGAACGAAGTAAAAATATGGTAGTGCCCTATGCATCAATGCTCTGCCTGGAATATGACTATGAGCATGTTTTAAATAATTTGGAGAGCCTTATAAGCTCTGGCATGCTTGGTAAATACGGTCTATATGAGGCGGCAGACTATTCATCGGGGCGGCAGGAGATCGTTCGCAGCTTCATGGCTCACCACGAAGGCATGACTATCGCTGCAATAAATAATGCTTTAAATGATGGTATTTTAAGAAAACGCTTTATGCGTATACCGGGCGCTTCCGCATCGGAGATACTGCTTGAAGAAAAGCGTCCACGAAAGTCGCTGGTAGTAAGAAGGCTTCCTTCTGTGGAAAATACAAGAATGCCCATTAAAAAGAATGGTGAGCGTAGGATATCCGTGAGCAATGGGGATGTTATCAAAACACAGACGCTTACCAATGGAAGCGCTACTGCTTATTTTGCCTCGGATGGAGACAGCTTTGTTCGTATAGGCGATATTATGCTCGGAACATGGCGCGATAGGAAGGGGATGCAGCCATACGGACTCCAGATACTCATGCTATGCGATGGAATGGTGATCTCACCAACCATAGGCGCTGCCGAGCTTGGAGAGCACTCTGCATGCTTTAGCAGCAGCAAGGTGGAGTTTGACTGTATTACCGATATTCTTGAGGCAACGCGAGAGATATGCCTGACACACAACGGTTTAATTGAACGAATTACGGTCATTAATCGTACCAATGTGCAAAAAAGGGTGGATGTATCCGCTTTCATGGAGGTATGCCTGACAAGACAGGAGGATGCTATAGCACATCCGGCTTTTGTACGTACAGGGATAGACAGCATGCTTTTATCGGAGGATAACATACTTATATTTAGAAGGCGCGCAAAAGGAAACTCGCGTGAGAAAAGGCTGTTTTTCAAGATGGACGGAGTGGATGTGGAATATTCCTCGGATAGGCTTGCAATGCCGGGCAGGAATACGGCCTATAGTGATGCGATGTATCAAAGGCTGCAGGCTAAAGATAATATAACAGCTCCTATTGAGCCTGGTATATACGCTCATACTTCGGTTGATATAAATCCGCACGCAAGAGTTACCTTTACTATTTCAATGGGTATGTGCGAGGAAGAAGATGCTGTAAAGCAAGCGGCAAATGATCTATGTGCTCATCCAGATCGCTCCTTTGGACTTGCTGAATCCTATATTAGCGGAGCGCTTGCTCTTCACGGTATTCCAGATCCAAATGTCGAGCTTTTTCAACAGCTTATAAGCTGCCTTATGAGGCCGTCCATGAAAGAGGGAAAACTCCCATACACATTTGGGATTAAAAGGCTTTGGAGATACGGGATTAGTGGAGATTATCCGATACTTACTGTAAAGATTAATGTGAATTCAGAGCTTAAGCTTTTAAAAATCATCCTAATGTTTAATAAGTATCTCGAGTGTCACACGATAAACGCCGACATTATTATACTTGCTGATATCGGAAATGGATACCATGATGAGCTGCGTGATGGCATACTCGAGCTTATAAACGCTTATAGATCCGGTATGGTAAGGCTTCTTGCCGAAAGATCGATGGAGGGGGGCGATATAGAACTTCTTAAAGCTTGCTCAAGCGTATATATTGACCTTTCAAAGGGCATAAGGAAACAACTGACGCAGGAACGTGTATGCACGTATAAAAAACCAGCGCTTCCAGCTTCACTTATGAAAGCGCCGTTTGAGCTTAAATTTGATAATGGCTTTGGCGGCTTTGATGAGAGCACCGGTGATTATGTGATCTATAACAGGAATACACCCCTGCCTTGGGTGAATGTTCTTTCAAACGGAAGCTTTGGTACGATCATATCCGAAGGAGGAAACGGTTATACTTTTTCGGAAAACAGTCGTGAGCTTAAGCTTACCTCTTGGCATAATGATGCTGTTTTTGACAATGGAGATGAAACCATTACGATTGATAGAAATGGCAGCATCTATGATCTTTTACATGATACGGTTAAATTTGTAAGACATGGATTTGGATACAGTAGCTTTGAAGGTGGTATTGACGATTTAAATATAGATGCGACCATATTTGTGGACGAACATGATGCCGTTAAATTCACATTGATAGCCGTGACAAACACAGGCGCCAATAAGGAAAGGATATCTATAAAATATACAGCTATACCTGTAATTGGCGCACAACCTCATATGGAAGCAATCAAATATGAAGTAGTTGATGATCACATTGTGTTTAGGAACGCTCGTAATGCTGAGTGCGCAAGTAGAATGATGTATATAGCTGCTCTTTATAAGTCCAGTGTTAAAATAGATCAAAAAAAGCCCTATATTCACTGCGAAATGCTTATAGATCCGGGCGAGACTAAAAGACTGGTATTATGCATGGGATTCGATGACGAACAGGGTATAGGCAATATAAGCGGTCTTACTGCTTACGATGTTGAAAAGAGGCTCTTTGCTGTTAAAGATATGTGGAAGGATAGACTTTCTGCCATAAAAATTCACACTGGTGATGACGCTTTTGACCTTCTTATGAACGGCAGACTGCTGTATCAGACGCTTGCATGCAGACTTATGGCAAGAAGCGGATTTTATCAGTCTGGCGGAGCCTATGGTTTTAGAGATCAATTACAAGATGTACTGGCGGTACTTTATACGGAGCCGGAACTTGTGCGTTCCCATATACTTTTATGCGCAAAAAGGCAATTTATAGAAGGAGACGTGCTTCATTGGTGGCATGAAGGCATGGCAGGAATAAGGTCGGGTTTTGCTGATGATAGGCTTTTTATGGCTTATGCGACACTGAGATATATTGAAGTTACAAAAGATCGCGATATCCTGTTAGAGAAAGTAGAGTATCTTGAGGACATGCCGAGAGACTATGCTGAATACAAAGTTTCGGATAAAAAGGAAACGCTCTTTATGCATTGTAAACGCGCGATAGATTCTGTACTGCAGTTTGGAAGCCATGATCTTCCGCTCATGCAGGGCGGAGATTGGAATGACGGCATGGATGCTGTAGGAAAGGATGGAGGAGAGAGCGTTTGGCTCGCGCTTATGCTCATTGTTGTGTTGGAAGGTTTTAAGGAGTATTGCGATGAAGAAATGAAAAACCACTATACTGACATGATAGCGTTATTACGATCGGCATGCGAAGAAAAGGCATGGGATGGCGAATGGTATAAGCGAGCATTTATGGCTGGTGGAACTGCGATAGGTTCTACATACAGCAAGGCCTGCAAGATAGATGGTCTTACACAGTCATGGGCAGTTTTTGCGGGTATGCAGCATAAACATACGGCCATGGCCTCTTTAAAAAAGCTGCTTCTTGATGAAGAAAGCGGTATAATAAGACTGCTAGCGCCTCCCTTTTCAGCAAGCGATACTGATATAGGCTATATAAGCTCTTATATTGAAGGTGTTAGAGAGAATGGCGGTCAGTACACGCATGCAGCTGCGTGGGCTATAATAGCGGAGTGCATGCTAAATAATCATGCCAGTGCAGATATGATGTTTAGCATGATAAACCCTATAAACCATAGTCGTGATCGTATGCAGGTACTTAGATATAAGACGGAGCCTTTTGCTGTTGCAGCAGATGTTTATTCGATCGGAAAAAATGCAGGAAGAGGTGGCTGGACATGGTACACAGGCGCTGCTTCGTGGCTGTATCAGGCAGGGCTTATGCATATACTTGGTGTAAAGCTTTTGGGTGATGTGCTTGAATTTGATCAAAATATCACTAAGATCCCATTTGAGCTGCGTTATCGCTTTAAAACAAGCGAGTATTATATTTTAGTAAAAGAGGGTGAGGAGCCGTCAATAATGTGCGATGGAATGCCTGTTTCAAAGCTAAAATTAACTGATGATGGAAAGGAACATGAGGCGATTGTTGTAATTAAGACAAACAATGAACACTAAAAGTTCACAGTTGGAGGGAACCTTTACCGCATGAAACGTGTTATAGTAGTATAGTTTTTGAAAGGAGATACTTAATGAAAACAAGAAATATAATTGCTTTTATACTTGTACTTGTACTTTCGCTCATGGTTATAATTCCTACCATACTTGCTGATGAACCGGATACTATCGAAGGTACTACGGATGAACTCATGACCAAAGACCCCCAAATGTCAGATGATCCTGTGGATGATACGATAACGGACGAACCTGCGGATGATATAATAAGTGATGAGCCGACTGAAGAGCCATCTACTGATGATGAGGCGCCTGCTGGAGAAGATGATCCGATTACAACAGATGAGCCTACGGAATCTGAAAATAGTTCCAGCTCACGCGTTGTAATGGGTGAGGATCTAACTGCCGAGCAGCGTGCAGAAATATATGAATACTTTGGCATTCAAGAAGGTGATATAAAAGAGCTTACTATGACTAATGCTGAGGAGCGCGAGCTTTTTGAGGGGCTGCTTCCCGAGGAAAAGCTTGGTAACGTATCGCGCTCATGCATATTGATCACCATGCTGGACGAAAGCGAGGGACTTACAGTTACCACCAATAATATCAACTGGTGTACCGATCTTATCTATATGGGCGTACTTGTGACCATCGGCATCACCGATGCGGACGTTAAGATCACGGCTCCATATCCGCTTTCGGGTACTGCCGCGCTTGCCGGCATATATAAAGCATATGAGGATATAACAGGGCAAACACTTACCGGAGCTCAGAAGCTGGCAGGTGTGCAAGAGCTTTTGACAACGGGCGATCTGGCTGAAATGCTTGGTAGTGAAGATGCCACAAAGATTATAAATGAGCTTAAGAAGATACTTGGCAATATCAAGGAAATGACTGATGATGAGGTGCGTGCCGAGATAAGGCGTATCGCCGATGAGCTTAATGTAAACTTGAGCGATGAGCAGGTAGAAGAACTGCTAAAACTTTGCCGCACGCTTCAGAATCTTGATGTAGATGAGCTTCATGCAAGGCTTACGGAGTTCTTGGGTGGAGCCGATGAAAAAGAGCAGAACGATAGCTTTTTTGCAAAAGTTTGGGAGAAGATACGTGCAATATTTACATCGATAGTAAATTTCTTCAAGCGTCTGTTCAGCTAAAAAGAATAAAAATAAAAGCAGCGTGTGCTATTTTATATACTGCGCTGCTTTTATTATGCGGTTAAGATTATGATCCCTGTTCCAATTCTTTGATTGCTTCCATCAGTATTTCATATTTTTTAAGCTGCTGAGTGGAACATTGTTTTATAACCAGTGAGCTGCCTCTGTTACACACAATAGGACCATAAGGAAGCCCCTTTTCATAAAGACCTCCGCTGCCATCATCATCTGTTTCAAAGGTAAGGTATTCAGGACTTGTTCCAAGGTCATTAGCAATTATTAAAAGATACTCATACGGAATATTGATATTCTTTGTGCGAACATCTTTGAGATACCATTTAGGCTTACCTATAAGAGTACATAGATATGTTAATGTTTTTCCTTGAGCTTTAGCAAGCTTGACTATACGTTCGGTGTTCATTTTTCTATACTTCCTCGATATTAAAAAGTATTCTTTAAAGCACGGTATGTCTATTCGACTAGATGTGAGCCGAAAAAGGACTTTAGATCATCCGCGTTATTTAAAAGCTCTGATTCGGAGATTATTTCCAAATGATAGTTGCTGTCGAGATTAGCTAAAGCCTCCTCAAGTATCTTCTTATTTACAGGCCGCTTGAACTGTTCATAGGCGGTTGAATGTTCATCAAAAGAAAGAACAAAGCGCTTATCTAAAAAGAAATATCTTGGACAAAACTGCTTTAAGAGGATCACGTGTACATTAGAGTGGCGTGAGATTTTTTCTACTGTAGCTACAAATTGTTCAAAAAATTTCTTACAGTATTCTGTAGGGGTGGGTAAAGAAGCCTTTCCCCTTTTTTCTTGCATAGAAGCCCGGGTAGAGATATCTTTTAAAGAGTTAACCTCCTCATATGATAAATTAGAAGTTGCTTTTGCAATAAAA
The DNA here is from genome assembly GCA_017416425.1 of Clostridia bacterium. Lineage (GTDB taxonomy): Bacteria > Bacillota > Clostridia > Christensenellales > CAG-138 > RGIG1693. Next base: position 75,949 of record JAFQCL010000036.1, on the reverse strand, counting down.
TCCCCATCTTTGAGCTTTTTTTCAAGCGATTCGATTCTATCTGTCATTGCAAAAAAATCTTCTTCAATTTCAGGATGGCATATTTGCACAAATGCCGTTTCAACAAGGACTCTTTGTGGCGTTGCCCAACGCATATCATTTTGCGTCTGCATGAGTATATCTATAGCGCGCAATATTCTGCTCTTCGACATTTCTTCTGCTTGCTTTTGATACATACGCATAGTATCCGGGGTACAGTCCAGCATATTACTGCATTCACCGCATAGTTTTGCCATCATGACCGCTCGAAAATGTACTGCTAGGTCATGTAGGAGTACGCTTAGATCGCGTCCGGATGCGATTATATCGGAAAGCTGTAAAAGAGCATCAGAGGCGTTTGATCTTGTAAGCGCTTCGGCGAGGCGGAAGATGGAAAGCGTATCAACTGCTCCAAGAACGCTGTATACTTGCTGGGCGCTCACCTTATCTCCGCAAAACGATGCGCACTGATCCGCAAGGCTTAAAGCATCGCGCATCGAGCCGTCTGCAGAACGTGCAATTGCAATCAATCCGTCATATTCTATGCTTATCCCGGCTGAGCCTAAAACCACATTAAGGCGTTTAACCATATCGTTTGTGGTGATCCGTTTAAAATCAAGCCTTTGGCAGCGTGATATTATAGTGGCGGGTATTTTTTGAGGCTCAGTTGTGGCAAGTATGAATATGACATGCGCCGGAGGCTCCTCAAGTGTTTTTAAAAGTGCGTTAAAAGCACTGGTGCTCATCATATGCGCCTCATCAATTATGTATACCTTTTTTGTAAGCTGTATGGGGAGATATATAGCCTTATCAATAAGATTTCGTATATCATCTACACCTGTGTTTGATGCGGCATCCATCTCTATTATGTCAGGGCTAGATTCAAGGCTTGAAATGCAGGCCTCGCATTTGCCACATGAGTCTCCATCCTTTGGGGAAAGACAATTTACCGCTCGTGCTAATATCTTTGCCGTGGATGTCTTTCCCGTACCACGAGTTCCGGCAAATAGATAGGCATGTGCAACATGTCCGCTTGCTATCTGGTTTTTTAAAATAGTCACAATATAGTCCTGACCGACCACATCCGAAAAGGTAGTGGGTCTATATTTCCTATAAAGAGCCTGATAAGCCATATAAGGTCTCCCTGATGCTAAAGAGCACAATAAAAGGCCCTTTGCGCAGCATAATAATTACTTTTAATTATTATAGCACAAATTGGCCGAAATGATTTAAAGATTTAAAGAATGCACGTGATGCTAAGCACTATTTTAAGCTTTCTATAAGCTGATATAGCCTTATTTGCTGCCCATTATCCAAAAAAGGAGCTACCGTGGCAACAAATTGTTCAAGCTCATAATCACTTATCTGACCGCTTTCTCTAAGCCTTTTAAGCTCAGCCGTAAGCTCATCCTCGCTCTTACCTTCATATTCTGACATGGCATCACTAAGCTGATTTACTGCCTGTTCATTTTCTCCATTCATCTGTAGCATTTGCTCAAAAAAGTTCATACTTAATCACCTCGCTTATCTATATGTTGCTGTGTATAAAATTGTGACGATTTTCAATACATTTGCATATAATGAAGTAATAGCGGATAAAGCCGCAAAGAGAACACGAGTAAGAACTATAATTAATGGAAAAGCTGCATAACGCAGCTGAACGGTGATAGGAATGCAAAGACAGCAACGCAATCATATGCATCGCAATGCGCTACAAAACGGAAGAAATATGGGAAATTTTTCAAGCTCCGATCATAATATATCAAATGAAACGGGACAGGTTGATGATACAAATAAAGTAAACCGTCCAACAGAGCGGGTAACTTATGCCAAAACAAGTGAATCATTCAAGGCAGCAAATGCAGATGATACATCTCGGATAAGTGAAATACCGCCGGTTGGGGCGGAGCGGATACGTGCAGCTGGTAGGGGCGTTGCAGGAAAAACACAGAAAAATGATGGGGTATATAACTCTTATGAGGATGCTTCGCCTGCATGGCTTCTTGCAAAACGTATAAGGACGGAACAGGGCATAGAGCATCTTAGGCGCTATTTGGATGCTATGGAGCCATTTTTAGCACCTGCCGAGCGCGTATGGATAGCTCGTTCTTTTGGAATGCCCTATGATCCAAACATACCGAAAAGGGAGGCCGGATCAAACGCTACGGGTCAAAATTCCTCCTCATTTGGCGGAATGAACCCGATGATGCTTATGCAGCTTCTAACGCAAAGCGGCAAGGGAGGAAAGGGAGGTAGCATTAATCCGGCAATGCTAAGTCAACTCATGAATATGATGAATAATGGCAAAACAAAACCTCCTGGTCAATCATCCTCATAGTATTCTCTATGAGGCATAGGTATTCCCATCATTTCAGAATAGGCTTCGGCATCCGATTCATCGTCTACTGCGCTGGGTATTAGACCCGTATAATCGGTAGCTGAAGCGGTGTTTTTTCGACCGTTAAGAAAATAGTCGATATCATCGTAATGTCTTATGGGGCGCTTCTTCTTCATTGCACTTTACCTCCAAAATAATTTATGTGTATAGTATGTGCTTGATTTGGGTCAATTAATTAAAAAAGTATTTGAAGTATAGGGCGCCATTCATAAAGCAGTACATCGGTGCTAAGTGACTGAACGCTTTTGTCAGAGCGCTTCTTATAAACACCAAATTGATTCATTTACATCATTATGATATGCTTTATGAAACAAAAGTGCGCACTTCGATACTATTCTCTCTGGAGTATCGTGCGCCCTGTAAAGCAAGATTCTCAGTCAGCAGAAGAAAACTGTATGACCGAGATTGTCGCATTGCTTTGTTTCGCCAATATGGCTACACTTCTTGCGCAGCTAAAGGGGTTATCCCCTGTAGACTTGCAGTCAGCAACTTTGAAAAAACAAATTTAATTTTTTGAAAGGAGGTAATCCATATGAAGAATTATAATATTGCACAATCCTTTGCTTGCTGTGTTATCAGCATTGGTATTATCGTTGCAGAATGAATGATTATCAAAAAAGAACTACCTATTCCGTCAAGCCTTTCACAACCATGGGTGAACTTTTTGGAAGTTACTTGTCAAAGTTCCAACTTGCAGCATACCTCAATATTGCTGATGCAGGTATAGACACACTACTCCAATCTGAAGAATTGGACATCACATATACTGTGGCGAGAGCTAGCTATGTGTTTAGCTGTGAAAAGTTAAATGAATGGCTTGAGAAACGGATTAGTTAAGCTGCTTTATTTAAGCGTTTATTTATTGTCTTTCATACTCAATAACTGAATATCGAAAAACAGATCGTTGACACGCATACTCGTGTGCAAAAGTTAACGGTCTTTTAATATCCATTTTCCAAAAAAAGGAGGTCACACAAAATGGCTAAACAAAAAACTCTTGAATAGCTCTGAGCCTAGACGCAGCTTGCAGAGGAAAAGCACAAGATATAACGCCTTGAAAAGCGAAAAAAGTCTGGAAAAGGACGAGAGCACCAAGGCCATCCACTGTATTTATAATCTGGTCGGTACGATTGAGAGCTTATTCGAAGTTAAAATTTCGTATATAGAGATATAGAAAAAGCATACGTATGATTGTAACTATACGTATGCTAACTCTTTTATGAATACAGGTCGATATGCGAAGATTTTTTTAGTTTGCTAAGTTTATTCTCCCATAAGACGATTTAGTATTTCATGGTATGCGTCCTCTACACCGCCAAGATCTCGCCTGAAACGATCCTTATCAAGCTTTTCATGAGTGACGCAGTCCCAGAATCGGCAGGTATCCGGAGAAATCTCATCGGCAAGTATTATGGTGCCGTCAAGAGTCTTACCAAACTCAAGCTTAAAGTCTACAAGCTCAATATTAACTTCTTTGAGATACTCTGTAAGTATATCGTTCACCATAAACGCATACTTTGAAATAACGTCCATTTCTTCTTGTGTAGCTATGTTTATAGCAAGTGCATGGTATTCGTTTATCATGGGATCACCGAGGGAGTCATCTTTATAGCAGAATTCAAGTACTGTATGTGCGAGTTTTGTGCCTTCGGGAAGTCCAAGGCGTTTTGAGAGTGAGCCAGCCGCTATATTTCTTACTATTACTTCTATCGGTATGATCGTTACCGCTTTTACCGCTGTTTCACGATCAGAAAGCTGCTTAATAAAGTGTGTTGGTACTCCTTTTGATTCGACAAGCTTCATAAGATGATTGGTTATCTTATTATTAATGATACCTTTTCCGAGTATTGTGCCTTTTTTTTCACCGTTAAACGCGGTAGCATCGTCTTTATAATCAACGATATATACACCCTCAATATCGGTAGAGTATACCTTTTTTGCCTTACCCTCATAGAGCTGTGTTGTTTTATTCATAAATCTAATACTCCTTTTTGTTATTTATTAGAGATGCTCGCATCTTTTTCCAAGACTGAAGCAGTCATTTTTTCACGCATTCTAGTTAGTTTATCGTATAACTCTGAATCGGTTACCGATAGTATCTCCGCGGCAAGCACTGCCGCATTCGTGCTTCCATCGATCGCTACTGTAGCTACAGGTATCCCGGACGGCATTTGAACCGTGGCAAGGAGCGCATCAAGACCGTTTAAACTTCCTGATTTTATCGGTATACCTATTACCGGGATGACTGTATGCGCTGCAATAACTCCGCCAAGGTGCGCTGCCATACCCGCAGCAGCGATAATGACTCCAAAGCCATTTTTATACGCACTTGACGCAAATTCAGCAACAATATCAGGTGTTCTGTGTGCAGACATGATATGCATTTCATAGGGAACACCAAGTTCATTAAGCTTATCAGCTGCTTTATTTACAACCGGTAGGTCACTGTCGCTACCCATGATAATAGCAACCTTTTTCATTCAAATACCTCCCACTTTATTAAAAAATATTACATTAAAATAATACACACAAGACGAGTGATTGGCAATAGTGAATTCATTATATACAATTGTGTTTAACAGGGATGATTAGGATTAAAATATATTCTAATTCTGCTTCTATGAAGCTATGATTTATGGTAGCATAAGATGTTGTGGATATTTGAAAAAAGTAATTAGCTATATCAGCTAAAAATATTACCTTTTTAATCCTAAACGCGATATTATTGCTGTTATTGGCAGGATGGTAACAAAACTATGCGAATTATAAAGGATAGATTAATTGAAGAATGCATATATGAGCTGTGTACTTATGCCTGCTGTGTTCTTCCGTCGGATGTAATATCCGCACTTGAAGCGGCGAAATGTAATGAATTACCTGGAAGCGCTGCTTATTCGACCCTGTCTGATATTATAGAAAACGCCGAGCTTGCAAAACAATCTATGCGGCCCTGTTGTCAGGATACGGGCATGACCGTTGTATTTGCGGATATAGGAGAAGAGGTGTTTATAGAGGGGAGTTTAAATCGCGCAATTAATGAGGGTGTAAGAAAAGCTTATATTGAAGAGTGTTTTAGAAAATCTGTTTTAGATCCTATAACACGAAAAAATACAATGGATAACACTCCCGCTATAATACATATAAGGTTTGTGGAAGGTGATAATTTAAAGCTTACAGTGGCGCCGAAGGGTTTTGGAAGCGAAAATATGTCAAAGCTCTATATGTTAAGGCCTGCAGATGGAATCGATAGTATAATCAATGCTGTAGTCAATACTGTAATATCTGCAGGAGCATGTTCATGCCCACCTGTGATTGTTGGTGTAGGTATAGGTGGTACATCAGAAATAGCGTGCGAAACGGCTAAGCGTCAGCTTTTAAGAAAAATAGGCTCCAAAGCAGATACGCCGGAGCTTAGATTTATTGAATATGAAGCAACCAGGCGAATAAACGCATCGGGAATAGGCGCAATGGGTCTTGGCGGAAATATTACAGCTCTTGCCGTGCACGCGGGAAGCTATAAAACTCATATTGCCGGTTTGCCTGTTGCAGTAAATATGCAATGTCATGCGGCAAGACATGCGGAAAGGATATTGTAAGAAGCTCATGGAAAGAAAAAATATAAGGGTGCCTTTAAATACAGAAAGTATAAAAATGCTTAGAGCGGGTGACAGAGTACTGCTTTCGGGCGAGATATATACCGCGCGAGATGCTGCTCATGCTAAGCTTATGGATATTCTTCTAAAGAAGGAGCCGTTGCCAATACCTTCTGGAAGCTGTATATATTACACTGGTCCTTGTCCGTCAAAAAACGGTGAGATAATAGGACCATGCGGACCTACTACATCAGCAAGAATGGATCCATATACACCACAGCTTGTAAAATACGGTATAACAGGCTTTATAGGGAAAGGTGCAAGATCGCAGACTGTAAATGATTCCATGCAAGGTAGCGCTATATATTTCGTTGTTACAGGGGGCGCTGCAGTACTTATATCACATGCGGTAAAACAATGCGAGATGGTGGCATTTCCTGAACTGGACTCAGAGGCAGTAAGGCGCCTTACGATAGCGGATATGCCTGCAATAGTAGCAACCGATGCGGTTGGAAACAGCATCTTTTGAAATAAAAAGGAGATTATTATGAAAACTTGTGCGATTGTTGGAGTTAACTGGGGCGATGAAGGAAAGGGGCGTATGGTCGATCTTTTGGCGTCCGAATACGATATCATCGTTCGCTATCAGGGAGGTAACAATGCAGGACATACCATAGTAAACAGCTATGGAAAGTTTGCACTAAACCTTCTTCCTTCGGGTATATTCCGTCCTGAGAAGATGAACATACTGGGCAATGGTACTGTGATCGATATAAAGCATCTTTGTGGAGAAATCGAGCGTGTTCGCAGTGCAGGCGTTAAAATTTCGCCGGAAAATCTTGCGATCAGCGATAGAGCCATAATTGTTATGCCATATCATGTAGCTTTGGACGGCCTTGAGGAAAATAGGCTTGCAGGCAAGCAGTATGGTTCCACGCGGCGTGGAATCGCTCCTTCTTATGGCGATAAGTTTACAAAAAAGGCGCTTATGATGGGCGAACTTTTGGATAGGGAATACCTTGTTGAGCATCTTAGCGGTATTCTGGAATATAAGAACCTTATGATCTCGAAGGTCTATGAAGATAAGCCGTTTTCCATGCGGGAAATGATCGACTATCTTGATACATATGGAGCTATACTTAAGCCTTATATAAAGGATACAGGAGCATATTTAAGGAATGCTGCACGTAGCGGAAAAAGCATAATGTATGAGGCTCAACTTGGTGCGCTTCGCGATATAGATTTTGGAATATATCCTTACACCTCATCATCATCGCCTCTTGCCGCCTATGCTCCGATAGGCTCAGGGACTCCCGGTATTCCTGTAAATAGGGTCATTGGTATAGTGAAGGCATATTCTACCTGCGTAGGCGAGGGACCTTTTGTAGCCGAATGGTTTGGCGATGATGCTGAAGCTCTCCGTTTGGCGGGCGGCGAGTATGGTGCGGCAACGGGAAGACCAAGACGTGTAGGGCCTATAGATATAGTAGCAACAAGGTATGGAGCGATCATGCAGGGAGCTACCGAGATAGCGCTAACAAAACTGGATGTACTTGCCTATATGAAGGAAATCCCGATATGCACCGCATATGATATCGATGGAGAGATAACCGAAGATTTTCCCTTCCCATCAAGGCTTTCAAGAGCAAGACCCATAATAAAGAATATGAAGGGCTGGGAATGCGATGTAAGCGCCATTCGCCGATATGAGGATCTTCCGATTGAAGCTCGGGAATATGTTGAATACATCGAATCGGCTATCGGCTGCCGAATAAGCTATGTTTCGGTAGGCGCCGGACGCGATGAAATAATCGTGAGGTAAAAGTTTAAAAATAAATTTTCTGCGTTTTGTGACTTTCGTAGCATAAAACCATTTCTAATTCCACAAGAAAGGAGACTTTCGCTATGCGAAAGTTATGATCATAATTTATGAAGGATCGTTATGAATCCCCCTTATCATCGCGCTATGCATCGGACTATATGCTTGGGCTCTTTTCTCCGGATACCCGATATAGAACCTGGAGAAAGCTTTGGGTAGCACTCGCAAGGGCTGAGCATAAACTTGGCCTTCCAATTACCGCTGAGCAGGTGGAGGAATTAAGCGCACATGTAAATGACGAGATAGATTACGCAAAAGTAGCTGAAAAAGAAAAGCAGTTTCGCCATGATGTGATGGCGCATATTCATGTATATGGAGAAAGCTGTGAAACCTCAAAAGGAATAATCCATCTTGGAGCCACGAGCTGCTATGTTACCGATAACGCCGATCTTATCATATATAGGGATGCGCTTAAGTATATAAGACGCGAGCTGGCGGCCGTTATAAAGTCACTTTGTGACTTTGCAATGGAATATCGCAGTATGCCAACGCTTGGATATACGCATTTTCAGCCGGCGCAGCTTGTTACGGTAGGAAAACGCGCTTGTCTTTGGATACAGGATCTTTTACTTGACCTATCGGAGCTGGATTTTGTGATCGAAAATCTTCATTTTCATGGCTGCCGCGGCACTACGGGAACGGATGCGAGCTTTTTGAGCCTTTTTGATGGAGATCATGAGAAAGTGAAGCAGCTAAGCAAGTTTATAGGGGAAGAATTTGGCTTTAATACGATGTTTCCGGTGGCAGGCCAGACCTATCCAAGAAAATATGACAGCAGGATATTAAATGTGCTTAGCGCAATAGCACAGAGTGCGTATAGATTTGCGAATGATATGAGACTTTTGCAGCACCTAAGACAGGTCGAAGAACCCTTTGAGAAGAACCAAATAGGATCATCGGCAATGGCTTATAAGCGAAACCCCATGCGCTGCGAACGTATATGCTCCATTTCACGCTATGTGATGGCAAATGCGCTTAACGCACCTATGACGGCTTCAACGCAGTGGTTTGAAAGGACGCTTGATGATTCGGCAAACAGGCGCATATCTCTTCCCGAAGGATTCCTTGCCACCGATGCGGTGCTGAGGCTTATGCGAAATGTCACAAGCGGCATACATGTAAATGCTAAAGTGGTCGAACGTACCGTATTTGAGTATCTGCCCTTTATAGCGACAGAGAATCTTCTTATGAGCGCCGTGAAAAAGGGTGGCGACAGGCAGGAGCTCCACGAGATAATCAGAACGCACTCAATGGCGGCTACAGCGCGTATGAAGGACGGCGAGGGCTGTGATCTTTTAGATAGGCTTAGCGAGGATGAAAGCTTCCCTCTCAACCGCGAAGAGATAATGGCCGTTATGAATCCGAGCGATTTTATAGGCCGCTGTCCAGAGCAGGTCGCTGAATTTATAGAAGCGATAGATGTAGGAGAGTATTCCGATGAAGGTGTCAGCATAAATGTATAAGTTATAAGGTTTATTGGTCGTGTAAAGCCATATCAGCTTAAGCACTGCCTTTTATGGAATGGGCTTGCTATGGTTATTTTAAATATTGCAGTATCTGTAATAACTTGCTATCATTAGCACAAAGATAACATCATAAGGAGAAGAATATGGATTACGGTTTAGTTATAATAGGCGGCGGTCCTGCGGGATATCTTGCTGCTGAGCGTGCATCGCATGCAGGTATAAAGACATTGGTGATCGAGCGTGAAAACGTTGGCGGTGTATGCTTAAATGAGGGCTGCGTACCTACAAAAACTCTGCTTTATAGTGCAAAGCTCTATGATGGCGCGGTAGGCAGCAAAAAATATGGAGTAACAGTAAGCGAAGCAGATTTTGACCATGGCGCTGTGATTAAGCGCAAGGAAAAGGTTATAAAGCTGCTTACAAACGGAATAAAGAGTACGCTCAAGGCAAACGGAGCGGAGCTTGTAATGGGAACGGCTGTTATTTGCGGCAAAAATGCAGAGGGAAGGTTTATTGTTTGTGTGAATGATTCCGAGTACACGGCTGAAAAACTGCTTATTGCTACAGGCTCATCTCCGGCTATGCCTAAAATACCGGGACTTTATGAAGAATATGAAAATGGATTTGTGCTCACTAATCGTGAAATATTAAATCTTACCGTTATACCTGAAAGCCTTGTTGTGATAGGCGGCGGCGTGATAGGTCTTGAGATGGCATCCTATTTTAACTCTGTGGGAACAAAGGTGACAGTGGTTGAAATGCTGGATCACATTGCCGGGGAAAATGACCGCGAGCTTACTGAGCTTTTAAAGAAGAACTATGAGCGGAAAGGTATAATATTTAAGCTTGGAGCAAAGGTTACAGAGATAGGAGCTGGTTCTGTGACCTATGAGCTTAACGGCGAAACCGAAAGCATCTGCTGTGAAAAGGTCCTGTTATCGATAGGCAGAAGGCCGAATACATCCGATATAGGTCTTGAAACTATAGGTGTTGAATTATATAGAGGTGCGATCGTAACTGATCTAACGATGAGGACGAATGTTGCTAATGTATATGCTGCCGGAGATGTAAACGGCAGATCCATGCTTGCGCATACAGCGTATAGAGAGGCGGAAGTGGCTGTAAACAACATGCTCGGTATAGAGGATAGCGTACGCTATGATGCTATACCTGCAGCTATCTATACGAATCCCGAGCTTGGAAGCATCGGCTATACCGAAGCGGAAGCCGAAAAGGCAGGCATGGCTATAAAGGCTATAAAGATACCCATGCGCTACTCGGGACGCTACCTTGCTGAAAATGAAGGCGGTGACGGAATATTCAAGCTGATTGTTGAGTGTGCCACCGGAAGAATAATCGGCGCTCATGCCCTTTGCAATTATGCTTCAGAGTTCATAGTAGCTGCCGGTATAATGATAACCATGGACATGACCATCGAGCAGGCGAAAAAAGTAGTTTTCCCGCATCCGACCGTGTGTGAGATCATTCGTGAGGCGATATTTCAATGCTCTTAAGCGAACATGAAAAATACATGAAGCTTGCGCTTGCGCAGGCAAAGGCGGCGTATAGGAATGGCGAAGTTCCGGTAGGCGCGATCATCGTGCGAAATGGAGAAGTGATAGCTACCGCACACAATCTTATGGAGAAAAAGCACGACGCAACGGCGCACGCTGAGATACTTGCAATAAGAAAGGCTTCAAAGTTTATAAACGATTGGAGGCTTAGTGATTGTACGCTCTATTCTACTCTTGAACCATGTGTTATGTGTATAGGCGCATGTGTGAATTCAAAGCTGAAAGGGCTCGTGTTCGGAGCTTATGATGAGCGTCTTGGATGCGCGGGTTCAAGGATCGACCTTGGTGATTCATGGTTTAATCATAGTATTGTAACCATAGGCGGTGTGATGGAAAAGGAATGTGCATTGCTTTTAAAACGTTTTTTCCTGGATAAAAGGAGCAACGATGCAAGATTTTATAATTAAAAATCCTAAATTTATAACAAGCGTGGGTCTTGGCGGCGTATACCCCGAAAAGACTGGCGTTGAAGTTGCTATGGTAGGTAAATCAAACGTTGGCAAATCAAGCCTTATCAATTCGATTTGCAATAATTATAAACTTGCCAAAACATCACAGCATCCGGGTAAGACAAGGCTTATTAACTTTTTCAACATAAATACAAGCCACCATCTTGTAGATCTGCCCGGATATGGCTTTGCGAAAGCTCCTAAGATCGAACAGCAAAAATGGGGTGAGCTTATTGACAGGTATTTATCGTCCGGTAGAGTCACACACATTTTTATGCTGATCGACATAAGGCATGACCCCACAGCTGAAGACAGACAGATGTTCAATTGGATACTCTATTATGGAATACCCTTTACCCTTGTGGCCACAAAAGCCGATAAGCTTGCTGTTTCAAGGCGCAAGCAGGCTGCTAATCAAGTGGCAAAGGCTTTAGGCGCTCCTCCTTATGCGGTTCCGTTTTCATCTGAATCAGGGCAGGGCAGGCAGGAAATACTTAATATGCTTGGGGCTATTATCACCGATAGTTGTTCTGCAAATTAAAATTTGAAAATCAGTACAAAATGATATTGACATATGCACTGTGTTTTTGCATAATGTAATGACAAAATTAATCAATGTTGGAGGTAGGCGCATGGGCTTTAGAAGATGTCCGAAATGCGATCTAAACTACATTCGTGAAGACGAAAAATTGTGTAAGGTATGTAGCCGTTCTGTAAAGGCTGCCGTTGAAGATGAGGGCATAGATGCTGTAATGTGTATTGAATGCGGTGAAAGACCTCATATTCCCGGTGGCGAACTTTGTAAAGAGTGTCTTGCGGAAAAGAAACGCTTGCTTGCTCGTAATGATATAGGCGATACAATACATAGTATTGATGCAATTGATATCGATGTTGAAGGCGATCTTGATGAGCTTGAAATAGAAGTAACTGTTATGCATCCTAAAACCGATAAAGAAGGAGCTGCATACGAAGAAGAGCCTGAGGATGAAGATGATGAAATGGATTCGGAGGATGAATGAAAGTTTTTGCCATAGGTGATTTGCACCTTCCCGGAGGGGATGATGACAAATCGATGGAGATATTCGGTTCAAATTGGATAAACCACTTTGAACGGATTTTAGATAACTGGCAAAAACATATTGGAGACGAAGATATTGTTCTCATTCCAGGTGATATAAGCTGGGCTATGACGCTTAACGATGCTGTTTTTGATCTGAATACCATCGGGCGATTAAAGGGGCGTAAGATACTTTTGAGGGGCAATCATGACTTTTGGTGGTCTGCTATCGGAAGGGTCAGAGCTTTGTTGCCTGATGGTATGTATGCGATCCAAAACGACTCCATTTCGCTTGGAGATTTTTGCTTCTGCGGATCAAGGGGATGGTTATGTCCGGGCGCTGCGGGTTATTCGGAAACAAATGATGCTCACCTTTATAAAAGGGAAGGTCAGCGCCTAAGGCTTTCACTTGAGCATGCCGATAAATCCAAGCGAATAATATGCATGATGCATTATCCGCCTCTTGCGGAAAATAAGCGCGATACTGTTTTTTCAATACTTATGGAGGAATTTGGCGTTGAAAAAGTAGTGTATGGGCACTTACATGGAAGATCGCGTGAGGTGGGTATAGACGGTATAAGAAATGGTATCGAGTATCATCTTTGTTCTAGCGATCATTTGAATTTTTGCCCTAGATTCATAGCGGAAATGTAACAGGAAATCACAGGTGAGGTTGAAAATGAACAATAACAACGTACCCTTTATCCTTGACGAGCTTGATAAGCTACATCCGGATGCGAAGCCCGAGCTGCATTATTCCACGCCCTTTGAATTGCTTGTTGCGACCATACTAAGCGCGCAGTGTACCGATAGGCAGGTAAATAAATGTACTGCTGTACTGTTTGCGGATCATAATACGCCGGAAGCCATATCTAAACTAAGCGAAGAAACCCTTGCAAGTTATGTAAAATCGTGCGGCTTTTATAATACAAAGGTCAAAAATATAATAAAGACTGCAACCATAATATGCAATGAGTATAGTGGAGAGGTTCCAAGAACGATGGAGGAGCTTATTAAGCTGCCGGGCGTGGGAAGAAAAACTGCAAATGTGGTTCTATCAAATGCATTTAATATACCCGCTCTGGCTGTTGATACTCATGTTGCAAGGGTATCCGTTCGAATAGGTCTTGCAGATGGTGAGGATGTTTTAAAAATCGAGCGCAGGCTTATGGAGGTCATACCGAAGGATAAGTGGTCTATAGCGCATCACTGGCTTATATTCCACGGAAGAAGGGTATGCATTGCAAAAAAGCCGCGCTGTTTTGAGTGTACGCTACGCTGTTTTTGCAGATACTATCAAGAAAAGGAAAGCGAGAAATGAGCTATGCAGTTCGTTGATAAAGCAAAGGTCATTATAAAAGCCGGAGATGGCGGAGACGGTAGCGTATCCTTTCACCGTGAAAAATATGTTTTAAGAGGCGGCCCTGATGGCGGAGACGGCGGCAACGGCGGAAGCATAATATTTGAGGCTGATGAAAACATGAGTACTCTGCTTGATTTCAAGTTTTCAAGGCATTTCAGAGCTCCTCGTGGTGAAAATGGAAAAGCTCAGCTTATGAGAGGCAAAAATGGACAGGACCTTGTTATAAAGGTTCCCGTTGGCACCCTTGTGCGGGATATCGAAACCGGCCGTATAATCGCTGATATGAATAAGCCCGGCAGAAGGCGTGTGGTTCTTCGTGGAGGAAGGGGAGGAAGAGGTAACGCGAGGTTTGCTACTCCGACCAGGCAATCTCCCAGATTTTCACAACCGGGTCAAAAGGTTCACGAGCATGAGGTTGAGCTGGAGCTTAAGACCATTGCTGATGTTGGCCTGATTGGGCTTCCAAATGTAGGTAAATCTACCATTTTATCCGTTTTGACAAGTGCGAAACCAAAGATCGCAAACTATCATTTTACAACGCTGACCCCAAACCTTGGCGTTGTAAAACGATACGATCATACGTTTGTACTTGCGGATATTCCCGGACTCATTGAAGGTGCGGCTGATGGTGCAGGTCTTGGGCATGACTTTCTAAGGCACATTGAGCGAACGCGTATGTTAGTACATGTAGTTGATATGTCCGGCTGCGAATATCGTAATCCTATTGACGACTACCGCCAGATAAATGATGAGCTTTCAAAGTATAGCACGCGCCTTTCAGAGCTTCCTCAGCTTGTAGCAGCAAATAAAATGGATATCACCGGCGCTGAGGAATACCTTTATTTCTTTAAAGAAGAGTTTGGTGATAATGTTAAAGTATTTCCGGTTTCAGCAGCGTCTGTACAGGGCTTTGATGCTCTGCTTGATGAAATAGTAAAAATTCTAGATACTCTGCCTAAAACCTTTGAGTACGAGGAGGATAACTTTGACGATGCGCCGAGCTATGAAAAAGGCTTTAATATTGAGAGGGACGGAGATGTGCTCGTAGTTACGGGCGGGTCTGTTGACTATATTTTGGATACTACATACGCTGATGATGAGGAATCAATGAGAAGATTCCAGCAATACCTTATACGTGAAGGTATAATAGATGCACTCAGAAAAGCCGGAGCAACTGAAAATAGTGTTATTCGCATGGGCGAATGGGAGTTTGATTTTATAGAATAGGAATGGAGTATAATATGAAACTTACAGGAAAGCAAAGAGCAAAGCTTCGCTCCATGGCCAATACCATGCAGCCGATATTCATAATAGGCAAAGACGGCCTTTCGCCAATGATAACCTCTGAGCTTGATCTTGCACTTGAGGCGCGGGAGCTTATTAAGGTAAACGTACTTGAAACCTGCGAACAGAGCGCGGCTGAGATTGCTGATATGGTTGCAGGGCGTGTCCATGCCGAAGTGATACAGGTCATAGGACGTAAGTTTGTGCTTTATCGCGAATCACATACAAAAAAGCGCATAGAGATATAGCTTTTATTGCTGATCGGGCTGTTTTTTAGCCGCATTTGTCCATATGCTGAGCGTGGTGAGAGAGAAGCATAGCATCGACATTAACTGATAGTACAGTCCATGCTTTACTATGAACGACATAATAAACAGCGTTATGCCAAGGATCGCGTAGCGCTTCACATTCGTCGGTATTAAGGTGAAAAAACGCTTTAACACCGGCTTTTTCTGTGCTTGATCATATTGAAGTTTTTGAAGAAGCATAGCTTCTGCTTCGTGCGTTCCTATATATTGTCCAGCCTGTTTTGTGGCAGTGATAAGTTCGCTTGGATTATGCAATATTATCTGCTGTTTATCTAGTATAGCGGATCTAATGAATTCCTGAGCAGTGCCTGAATAGGCCGATATTGAGTAGATATGAACGATATTGTCATTTATACCACGCAGCGCAGCAATTAGATCATCTAGCGTTATTTCACTGATCTTTTGCAATACAATAACCGTACCCTTACAAGATAAACCAAGGCAGATCGACTTTATCGAAGCTGGGTCAAGAAGTGCAAGCCTTTCAAGTGTATACTGCTCTGAAAGCCGCTTTTTGTATTTTTTTACAAATCGTTCAAACCTGAATTTTCTGAATAACTCAAAGAGTATTATAATAGCAATCGTAGTCACAAGCGCTGAAAAAAAGCTTATATGACTTGAAGTAATATCCGAAAATATCAGGTAGAGTACGCCAAAAAGCAGCAAGCGGAAAAATACAAAATCAAATATACGTCCTAGCTTGCTGCGTCCTCCGGCTTGAGATTTAGCATAATGATCCTTAAGTAATTTATTCATAACTGTATTATGGGTAACTTTTCCAAGTAATATTCAGATACGGCAATTTGTTTGCATACCTTAAGAAAGAGTGGTATAATTATTAAAACTTTCGAAAGGATAATATTACATGACAGTTGTTGATCGTTTTTTAAGGTATGTATCTTATGATACCGCATCGCTTGAGGATCAGGAATCCATTCCAAGTACAAAAAGTCAGTTTGAACTTGCGAAATTGCTCGTTAGCGATCTGCATGAGATGGGCATATCAAATGCCTATATGACTGAAAACGGATATGTATACGCTCGTATAGAGGCTAACGTGGACGGAGCGCCCGCATTGGGACTCATAGCTCATATGGATACATCTCCCGATGCATCCGGAGCAAATATAAAGCCGATCATACACAAAAATTATACGGGAGGCGATATTGTGCTTAATGAAAGTACAGTGCTTTCGCCTATAGATTTTGATAGCCTGAAAAACTGCATAGGCCAGGACATAATCACGACAGATGGAACTACTTTGCTCGGCGCCGATGATAAGGCAGGCATTGCGGAGATAATGACGGTCATTAAGCGAATTTTGGATGATCCAAGCATACCGCATGGTGCTATCTGCATAGGTTTTACACCTGATGAAGAGGTAGGAAGAGGCGCTGATCTTTTTGATGTTCCCGAATTTGGAGCGGATTTTGCATATACTGTCGATGGCGGTGAGATAGGTGAGATCGAATTTGAAAACTTTAATGCGGCAAGCGCCAAGGTGACCGTACATGGGCGTAGTATCCATCCCGGCTCAGCTAAAAATCGCATGATAAACTCGATACATGTAGCCAATGAATTCAATGCCATGCTTCCCGCCGCTCAGCGTCCGGAATACACCGAGGGTTATGAAGGATTCATACACTTAAATGATATTCAAGGTGATATTGAGACTACCAAGCTTTTTTACATAATCAGAGATCATGATATGAAAGCTTTCCTGGAAAAAAAGCAGCTTATGATAGCTGCTGCAGATTTTATAAATAAAAGATACGGAAATGATACGCTCAAGCTTACTATAACCGATTCATATTATAATATGCGTGAAAAAATAGAGCCGTATATGTTTCTGATCGATATAGCCTGCGATGCCATGCTTGAGGTGGGTGTTAAGCCAATCGTAGTGCCGGTAAGAGGAGGCACAGATGGAGCCAGGCTTTCCTATATGGGCTTGCCTTGCCCGAATATCTGTACAGGCGGGCTCAATTTTCACGGCAGATTTGAATACATTCCCATTCAGTCTATGGAAAAGGTCTGCAATGTGCTTTTAGGTATAATTACGCGCTTTGCAGGGCTAAAAAGGTAAGAACTTAAGGAATAAAGGATACTGTCCTTGGCACGTTTGCGGATTCGGCTATTACCTGTGCCAAAAGCCTCACCGCATTGAGCGCTTCCTCCAGCGTATTTCGATTGTGCCCAACCTCAACCAGAACGCATCCATCGGATATATGCTGATTATAGCGTCCTGTTTTTACACGGATACTGCGCACAAGGCGTTCATCTATAGCTGAAAGTCTGTTGGATAGGTCTTCCGCCAGTGAGAATGTAGCATCAAAGTTGGGCTTATCATCATAGTTTTCGCCAGTGCCGACTACAAACATCATTCGCGCGGTGCGTACACCGTCTATTAGTACATAATCTGAAGTCCCGCTTTCGGTTTCGTACGCATCGCGATGGATATCTATAAATAGCTGTATGCTGGGATATTGCTCCCTATAGTAGAGCATACCTGTTTCAGAGCGTTCATATGCTGTAGACAGCTTAGGCGGTTCATAGTCGGTAGTATCGTGTATTACGGATATACCGTAATCATCCCGGAGTATGCGCGCAAGCTCCTCCCCAACCGCTATGATACTTCTTGTGGCATTATCTGTGCGCCATTCAGAGGTTGACACATAGCTGTATTGATCCGTTGGCGTATAGGCCTCGGTAGCGTGAGTGTGATATATGAGCACAGTCGGCTGATCGCCCGACAAATCCAACTTGCCTGTTTTTGCAGGACTCGACTTATCGGTTGTTTGGCTGACAAGCATATCTCGTATGTCTTGAGGCACATCCTCCTCAATGTCGATGACAAAGTTTAATCTTTCCGACACCTTGTTGTGCAGCTCAAGCAATACGGGTTTACTTGCTTTACCTCCTGAAGCAATTGTCGGAAGTAAAAGAAAAAGGCATAAAGTTATTGTAAAAAACAATATGCGTTTATAGTTTTTTTGCGGTCTGAATCTGCGTGATGGATACATGAGGCATCTCCTTTCATTAAAAGTTATTCAGACTGTCCACACAATATGAAGGTGATATTTTTTATTGTATTGGAGGTACAGGGTGCTGACGAGAGCTCATATAGAACCTTATGATGCGATATCCATAATCGGGATGTGTAAAAATGCCGGTAAGACTACCGTTTTAAATAAAATGCTGTCGCTTTTTGATACGAATACAACACTTGGGGTAACCTCTATTGGAATGGACGGAGAGACTATCGATATAGTTACCTCAACAAAAAAGCCGGAGATATATGTTCGTGCTAATACTATTATTGCAACGGCTGCGAATCTGGTCAAATTTTGCGATATCACCAAGGAAATATTAGCTACTACAGGCATGCTTACGCCCATGGGTGAGGTAGCTGTGATACGTGCGGTAAGCGATGGCTATGTTCGTATCGGGGGCCCTTCTATGACGGGACAGCTAATCTTGCTCAATGAAATCTTGAAAAAAGAAGGCGCGAATAAAGTCTTCATAGACGGAGCTATCAGCAGGCGTTCCTTATCTGCCCCGTTAGTATCTGAGGCTACGATATTATGCGCCGGGGCGTCCTATTCACCTGATATAAATACGCTCATTACCGATACGGCACATATATGTGAGCTTTTACTGCTTAATAGATCGGAACGATTTAAACATGGCTTTGATAAGCATATGGCGCTTTACACAAAAGATGACTGCATCATTATCCAAAGAGAAACAGCTTTATGCGATGTATTAAGAAAGAATTCTAACGTAGCTGCTGTATTTTTAAAAGGAGCCGTGACTGATGCAATGCTGAAGCCGCTTCTTATGAGCGGAATAAAGCTTAACGGCATGGAACTGTGCGCGGAGGATGCCAGCAAGTTTCTTATAAGCAGCGGTACGGCGGATAAGATTAAGAAAAAAGGAATGCAGCTTACCGTACTTAGGACAATCAACCTTATCGGTGTTGCGGTAAATCCTTTTAATGCATATGGAATGAGTCTTTCTGCTTCAGAACTTCTATCACGAATGAGTAATGCTGTTCATGTGCCCGTGTTTGACGTTTTAGCGGGCTCGTGACATTTGATCCAATAAAATTAAGAGGTAATATCATGATAGATGAAAAATACATGGATGAGATCGGATTTACATTTGTAAAAAACGAGATAGAGACCTGCTCGCCATATGGCGCTGAGCTAAAACGTAAGCTGCGCTTTTTTAAACCAGAGGAAAGAGGGCTGCTCCTTGAGGAGTTGGAAAATATAAATAAGCTTTGCAAAGCGCAGGAGCTTCCTGAATATAAAAAGATTTCCCACATGCTCATGAGCCTTAAAGATATAAGGAGATCTATAGTTTCCATAGATTCTCTTACCCTTAATGAAATAGAACTTTTTGAAATAAAGCGTTTTTTATTGCAGCTTGACACGATCGCGCCCCTTTTTGATACTTTAAATGCTAAGCTTGAGCTTAGTGGTATAACTATCAACCGCATTTCCGCAGCGCTTGATATTTTAGATCCGGAGAAAAAGCGCAATCCTGCATTCATGCTTTCGGGTGCGCTTTCGGAAAAGCTTAGCTATGCGCGTGAGCAGAAGCGCCTGATTGAGCTTCAAATCAATTCATGTACTGATGCAAAGAGGCGAGAGTCGCTCCTACTAAAGCGTGCTGAATTTGTAGCCATGGAGGACGCTGAGGAGACGGCCTTAAAACGAAATCTATGTATGGAACTTAGACCATACGCTCAGGAGATGCTATCGACCGTAGGATCAATAGCAAAACTTGATTTTTCCATGGCTAAGGCTGCGCTTGCCGTAAAATACGGATGTCCTATGCCCCATATCACTGATAAAAGATTGGTGTTAACCAATATGTTTAACCCGGCTGTTGCATATGCAATAAAGTCGCGCAGTGGCGGTAACTTTACACCTCTTTCCATTGAGCTTGAAATGGGTGCAAGCGTACTTACAGGGGCGAATATGGGAGGAAAAAGCATTGTGCTGTACACGATTGCACTTAATGCACTATGTATTCAGGCAGGTATTTTTCCATTTGCAAATAGCTGCGAGATGCCGCTTTTTGATAATATCTATATGGTGTCCGGAGCGACCGGGGACTATAACAAGGGGCTATCCAGCTTTGGCAGCGAGATAACCCAGTTAAACGATGCTATTTCCGGTATTGAAGCATCCGGGTTTTCGCTTATGCTTGTAGATGAGCTGGCAAGGGGTACCAATCCGGATGAGGGCGCTGCTATCGTAAAGGGTGCTGTAGAATATGTATGCGATATGCGCTGCATAAGCCTTTTTGCGACACATTATGATGGAGTGGCTCCGTTTGCCGATAGGCAATATAGGGTGAAAGGACTTTGTGATACTGATATGTACGGGCTAAAAAAACGCATTGATAATTCAAATAAGAGCCGCATAAGCATAATTGAAGAGGCTATGAGCTACGGGGTCTATCTTGTGGAGGATTCGTCTATCGTACCTCACGATGCACTTTCAATATGTGAGCTTTTAGGAACTAACCCATTGCTTATGAATTATATAAAAAAACATTATTGACAAAAACTACTTGCTTTTGGTATTATAATAACAAGATGTTGTATAGAGGAGCGATGTGTAAGGTAGCGTTGAGTTATACATGGGGTAATGTGCTTTGCGTGAATGTGCTATCGCCGAAAATATGATTGGTGTTACCCACACTCCATATTTGGGCGCAACGCTTAGCGCGTTGTGACTGTCGTCCTGAGAGGGCGGAGAGCTATTGAAACGCATATTATGTATTTTAATGCGCTTCAATAGTTTTTTGTTTATTATACACGGGATGATGCGCTATCAATCGGTTAAAAAGCTGATTTTTGGCGCTTTTTTAAATTTTCTACCACAAGGAGGCTAAACAATGAAATCTGTGATCAGGCTGCGTATGAGTGCGCACGATGCGCATTATGGCGGGAACCTTGTAGATGGGGCTCGTATGCTTCAACTCTTTGGTGATGTCGCTACCGAATTGCTTATTATGAACGATGGTGATGAAGGACTTTTTAAGGCATATGACATGATCGAGTTTATCGCGCCTGTTTATGCCGGAGATTACATTGAAGCGATAGGTGAAATAGTAAGCTGTGGTCGTACATCTCGTAAAATGGTATTTGAGGCAAGAAAGGTAATAGCGCCTCGCCCGGATATAAATGATTCGGCATGTGATGTTCTTCCTGAACCTATAGTAGTAGCAAGAGCAAGCGGAACTTGTGTGGTTCCGCTTGATAAGCAGCGTAAAAGCGCAAAATAAAAGGAGGACATTATGGAAAAGCTTATTATTACAGCATGTATATGTGGTGCAGAGGTAACAAAGGAGCATAATCCCGCAGTTCCTTATACGGTTCAGGAAATAGCCGAGCAGGCTTATGGCGCTTATAAAGCAGGCGCCTCAATAATTCATCTGCACGTTCGTGAGGACGATGGCACTCCCACTCAGTCACGAGACCGCTTTGAGGAATGTATGAAAGCTATATATGAGCTTTGCCCTGATGTCATAATACAGCCCTCCACCGGCGGCGCTGTTGGTATGACCAATGATGAAAGGCTTCAGCCTATAACTCTTCGTCCGGAAATGGCAACGCTTGACTGCGGTACTTGTAATTTTGGCGGAGACGATATCTTTGTTAACACCGAGAACATGATAATTGATTTTGTTACGAAGATGAACGCTCTTGATATAAAGCCCGAGGTAGAAGTGTTTGATAAGGGCATGATCGATATGGCAAAGCGCCTTGCGAAGAAGGGTCACATAAAGACCCCGATGCACTTTGACTTTGTTATGGGCGTAAATGGCGGTATTTCAGGTGAACCCAGAGACCTTATATTTATGGCGGAAAGCATACCGGAAGGCTCGACTTGGACCGTTGCCGGCGTTGGGAGGTTTGAGTTCCCAATGACTGTTATGGCAATAATCATGGGCGGTCATGTGCGCGTTGGCTTTGAAGATAATGTATATCT
Source organism: Clostridia bacterium (assembly GCA_017416425.1). GTDB lineage: Bacteria > Bacillota > Clostridia > Christensenellales > CAG-138 > RGIG1693. The sequence continues at coordinate 53,550 of JAFQCL010000036.1, read as the reverse complement.
TGAAAAGGGCGTACCGGCAAAGAGCAATGCTGAGCTCGTTGAAAAGGTAGTAAGGCTCGCGAAAGAGTTTGGCAGACCTGTGGCAACTCCCGATGAGGCAAGGAAAATACTGGGTTTAAAACCGAGAAACTAAGTTTGATACAGCTCATTTAAGCGAAAGAAAAAGAATAATTTATTGGAGGTAAATTTTATGGCAATTAAGGGAAACAAGTATGGTACACATAGGGTTCTTGAGCCCCAGGGCGTTTTGACTCAGGCTGCTTATAGGATCGATAACGATATGACCAAGCGTTATTCCAATGAGATCATCTGTGATGTACAGTCGCTCAACATTGATTCAGCTTCATTCACCCAGATAGAGGAAGCCTGCGGCGGTGATGAGCAGAAGATAGGCGAAATGATAATGGGTATTGTAGCTGAGCGCGGCAAGCAGCAGAATCCCGTAACTGGTTCCGGCGGCATGTTTATTGGCACAGTTGCTTATATCGGTGAAGATCTTGCGCATCGTGATCTTAAGGTTGGCGATAAGATCGCTTCCCTTGTATCACTTTCACTTACTCCTCTTAAGATAGAGAAGATCCTTGCTATCCATAAGGATATCGACCGTGTTGACATCATCGGTCAGGCTGTGCTCTTTGAGAGCGGCATTTATGCAAAGCTCCCGGATGATATGAGCGAACCTCTTGCACTCGCGGCTCTTGATGTTGCAGGCGCACCTGCTCAGGCAAGAAAGCTCCCCAAGGAAGGTGACAGTGTGCTTATTCTTGGTGCAAACGGAAAGAGCGGCGTTCTTTGCGGCTATGAAGCCATGAAGAAGGTTGGTCCCAAGGGAAATGTAGTAGGCGTTGTCAGAAATCCCAAGCAGGTAGACGCTCTCATGGAACTTGGTGTATATAATAAAGTCGTAGTTGCAAGCGCAACAGAGCCTATTGCTGTTCTTGAAGCTGCTCTTGCCGCTAATGATGGCAAGGAATATGATATCTCTATAAGCTGTGTAAATGTCGAGTCCTGCGAGATGAGCGCGATCCTTCCCGTTCGTGATGATGGTATCGTATACTTCTTCTCCATGGCTACCAGCTTTACAAAGGCTGCGCTTGGTGCAGAGGGTATCGGTAAGGATGTAACGATGATCGTTGGAAACGGCTACACTAAGGAGCATGCAGATATAACCCTTAACGTACTTCGTGAAAATGAAAAGCTTCGTAAGCTTTTTGACGAGAAATATGTTTAATCAATAAAATTCTGGGGATGGCTGCAAAAATAGCACCATCCCTGTTCTGTTTAAAGGAGGATCACATGAAATCGAGTAGAATGTACGGTCTTTTTGCGGATGTACCGAATGAGCAGTGGAATGACTGGCGCTGGCAGGTTACTCACCGTATAGAGACCCTTGAAGACCTAAAAAAATACATAAAGCTTACTCCCGAAGAGGAAGATGGTGTCAAAAAATGTCTGGGAACGCTCCGTATGGCTATTACTCCATATTATCTATCGCTTATCGATCCCAGCGATCTGCATGATCCGGTGCGTAAGCAGGCTATCCCGACTGCTGCGGAGCTTCATCGTGCTGAGGCCGATCTTCTCGATCCGCTTCATGAGGATACAGACTCTCCCGTACCCGGACTTACTCACAGGTATCCGGATAGGGTGCTTTTACTTATAACCGACCAGTGCTCCATGTATTGCCGCCACTGCACAAGAAGACGCTTTGCAGGACAAAATGATGGTGCGGTGCCAAGAAAGCAGATCGATGGCTGCATTGAATACGTAAGAAAACATCCCGAAGTTCGCGATGTTTTACTTTCGGGCGGTGATGCGCTCATGCAAAACGACGCAACTCTTGAATACATAATAAGCAGTCTTCGCGCGATACCGCATGTTGAAATAATCCGTATCGGTTCTCGTACCCCCGTTGTGATGCCGCAAAGGATCACACCGGAGCTTTGCAACATGCTTAAAAAGTATCATCCAATATGGCTTAATACGCATTTTAATCACCCAGATGAAATAACCGATGAAGCAGCAAAGGCTTGTGCGATGCTTGCAGACGCCGGTATACCCCTTGGGAATCAGAGCGTGCTTCTTGCGGGAGTAAACGACTGCGTACATGTTATGAAAAAACTCGTACACGAACTTGTTAAAATGCGTGTTCGCCCATACTATATCTATCAATGCGATCTTTCTATGGGTCTTGAACATTTCCGTACCCCGGTTTCAAAGGGTATCGAAATAATAGAGGGCTTAAGAGGTCATACATCCGGCTATGCGGTGCCCACATTTGTTGTTGATGCACCTGGCGGCGGAGGAAAGACCCCTGTCATGCCTCAATATGTAATAAGCCAAACCCCAAAACGGGTGATACTGCGCAATTTTGAAGGCGTTATAACTACATATACCGAGCCTACTCACTATGAAGAGACATGTAACTGCGAAGTATGCCGTGGTGAGAGGGAAGCAAACACGATAGGTGTATCTGCGCTTGAGCAGGGACAGATGCTTTCAATGGAGCCTAAGGGCTTAAAACGTACTGAGCGCGGTCGTCATAATTAAGGAATAGGGTGAGTGTATGGAAAGCAAACTGCATCTTGATTTTTCAAAGGTTGAGCGCGCAAGGGCATCTGCCAGACGCATTGCGCTTGACACGCAAGCCTTCATCGATCTACATACAACCGTTACAGTTGAACGTGCTGTTTGCAGACTCCTTGGCATTGACGGAGTAAATGAGTCAGAAGTTCCGCTTCCAAATGTGGTAGTAGACCATATGATGGAGCGAGATATTCTGAGTCTTGGCGCTGCATACTGCATCGGTAACGCAATGATATCCACCGGGCTTTCGCCACAGGGTGTGGCGGAGGCAATCAATAATGGCGCGATCGATCTTGCGACGATCGAATCAAATCATATCAATGATATACGCAAGGCTATAATGCCCGTGGCCAAAGCTTTTACAGAACGGATAAAGGGAAATGTTGCAAAGCGCAATGAATTTCTTCGTGAATACGGTGACAAGGAAGGTCCTTATCTTTATGTAATAGTGGCTACCGGAAACATATATGAGGATATAACCCAGGCTAAAGCGGCAGCAAAGCAAGGCGCGGATGTTATAGCTGTTATTCGTACCACGGGTCAAAGCCTGCTTGATTATGTACCCTATGGCGCAACTACCGAGGGCTTCGGTGGAACCTATGCAACTCAGGAAAATTTCCGTCTTATGCGAGCGGCTTTGGACGAGGTTGGAATAGAGGAAAAACGCTATATAAGGCTTTGTAATTATTGTTCAGGTCTTTGTATGCCCGAAATAGCTGCTATGGGTGCGCTGGAGCGTCTTGATGTTATGCTTAATGATGCGCTTTATGGCATTCTCTTCCGTGATATAAACATGCAAAGAACTCTTGTTGACCAGTATTTTTCAAGGGTCATCAATTCCTATGCCGGCGTTATAATAAATACGGGTGAGGATAACTATTTGACCACAGCTGATGCTGTCGAAGAAGCGCATACCGTTTTGGCATCTCAGTTTTTAAATGAGCAATTTGCGCTTTGCGCAGGTTTGCCTGAAAAACAGCAGGGATTGGGACACGCTTTTGAAATAACCCCAGATTTGGAAAATGGCTTCCTCTATGAGTTAGCACAAGCTCAGATGGCAAGAGAGATATTCCCTAATGCACCGCTCAAATATATGCCACCCACCAAATTTATGACGGGCAATATATTCCGCGGTCACGTTCAGGATGCTCTGTTTAATATGGTCACTATACTTACGGGGCAAAAAATACATCTCCTCGGTATGCTGACAGAAGCCATTCATACTCCGTTTATGTCGGATAGGGCGCTTGCCATTGAAAATGCGCAATACATTTTCCGCACCATGGCTGATCTTGGCAATGAGATAACATTTAAGGATGGTGGTATTATGGAGAAGCGTGCTGACCAGGTGCTTACAAAGGCCATGGTGCTTCTTGAGGAAATTGAACAAATGGGATTATTTGCTACCCTTGAAAAGGGCATATTTGCGGATATCAAACGTATGCGTGACGCTGGAAAAGGTCTTGATGGCGTAGTTTCAAAGGAAGAAAACTACTTTAATCCATTTGTTGAGCTTATGAGCGGAGGTATAAACTAATGAGTTCAGGACTTTATAATACCCATAAACAGGATTTTGACAAGACCCTTGACCTCACAAAGCTCAAGGCATATGGCGATACGATGAATGATGGCAAGGTCCAGGTTTCATTTACTCTTCCTGTCAAAAATGACGAAAAAGGAATAGAAGCCGCACGGATATTGGCGCGAGCAATGGGGCTTACCGACCCAAATGTTGCTTTAGCTCAGCCTCTTGATAAGGAATTTACATTCTATGTGGTATACGGCTCATGTGTCCATACTATCAATTATGAAAATATAACCGTACAGACTATTGAAGGATCCGTAATGGATATGCATGAGGTCGATGATTTTATACGCGAACACTTCGGTCGTAAGCTTGTGGTAGTCGGTGCGTCTACCGGAACTGATGCTCATACTGTGGGTATTGATGCTATAATGAACCGTAAAGGTTTCGCCGGTCATTATGGGCTTGAGCGCTATGAAATGATCGAAGCCTATAATCTTGGAGCTCAGGTTCCAAATGAGGAGTTCATTAAAAAAGCTACAGAGCTTAATGCCGATATACTCCTTGTTTCACAGACAGTAACGCAAAAGGATGTCCATATACAAAATCTCACTGAGCTTATAGAGCTGCTAGAGGCGGAAGGGCTTCGTTCACGCTTCGTTGTGGTATGCGGTGGGGCAAGGATCACCCATGAGCTCGCGAAGGAGCTTGGTTTTGATGCGGGCTTTGGTCCTCAAAAATATGCCGAGGACGTTGCAACCTTTGCCGTAAATGAGCTTGTGAACAGAGGTATGAATAGGAAAAGCTTCTAAATAATACAATAAAGAGGAGTCAAGCAAAATGAGCGTACAACTTGAAAAAAGAGAGCATGTCGCAATAATTACCATGGATAGGCCGGAAGCTTTGAACGCACTCAATCGCGAGATGCTAAATAACCTCTCGGAGGTGCTTTGCAATGTAAAGACAGACAATGATATACGAGTTGCAATAATCACCGGTGCTGGCAAAAGCTTTGTTGCCGGAGCAGACATTGGTGAGATGGCGCAGCTTAACGTGGAAGAAGCAAAAGCCTTTTGCCATTTGGGGCATACGGTATTCTCAATGATAGAAAGTATGAAAAAGCCTTTTATTGCAGCTATAAATGGTTACGCTCTTGGTGGTGGCTGTGAGCTTGCGCTTGCTTGCGATATCAGACTCGCAGGCGAAAAAGCGAAGTTTGCACAGCCCGAGGTCACGCTTGGCATAACGCCCGGGTTTGGCGGCACGCAGAGATTACCGAGGGTTATTGGTATATCGAATGCCTTAGAGCTTATACTTACGGGAAAATCGATGAATGCAGCGGAAGCCTTGGACATAGGACTTGTAAGCAAGGTATATCCGCAGGATGAGCTGATGCAAAGGGCACTTGACCTTGCTGAATCTATTGCACAAAATGCTCCTGTTGCGGTTTACGGAGCAAAACAGGCTATACGTCGTTTTACCGATGCTGCGCTCATTGGCGATCTTGATTATGAAGCCGATATGTTTAGCCGCTGCTTTGCAACGCACGATCAGAAGATGGCAATGAAAGCCTTTGTTACCAAGGAAAAAAGAGATGAATTTAAGGGAGTGTAATTATAGATGAAACACATATTTGTTATAGGTGCAGGCACGATGGGTCTTGATATTGCCCATGTATTTGCTTCGCATGAGATGAAAGTTATCGTTCGTGATATAAATGACTCCATAATTGAGGCAGCTTCAGCACGTCTTTCAAAGAGCCTTATTAAGCGTCTTGAGCGTGGCAAGATCAGCGCAGAATACATGAATATAGTTTTAGGTAATATCAGTTTTACCACAGATCTTAGTCTTGCTGCTCATGCGGATGTTGTCATCGAAGCTATCGTTGAAAATTCTTCGGTAAAGAAGTCGGTTTTTGGTGAACTTGATGCTATTTGCGATGAAAAGACCATATTCTGCACAAATACATCTTCGATATCGATTACCGACATAGCTACATCTACAAAGCGCCAGGATAAATTTATCGGAATGCATTTCTTTAATCCTCCAACTGCTATGAAGCTTGTTGAGGTGATACGCGGAGTGCATACCTCAGATGAAACTTACAGCTATATTATGGAGCTTTCTCGCGAAATTGAAAAAGAGCCCGTTTCAGTGCAGGAAAACCCTGGTTTTGTTGTAAACAGGATACTCATACCCATGATAAATGAAGCGATAGGTATTGTATCAGAGGGCATAGCTTCTCCTGAAGATATTGATACCGCCATGAAGCTCGGTTGCAATCATCCTATGGGGCCGCTTGCTTTGGGAGATCTGGTCGGACTTGATGTTGTACTTGCTATTATGGACACGCTATATTCGGAAACCGGTGATCCTAAGTATCGCGCTCATACGCTTCTTCGAAAGATGGTGCGCGGAAAGCTTCTTGGTAGAAAGACTGGAAGGGGCTTTTTTACCTATACAAAGTAATTAGAATTGATTAAACAGGAAATTTCCTTGTGTGAAGTTTCCTGTTTTTTGCAACATACGTGTTGTCCTTTTCCATTTCAAGTGTAACTTTGCTAAAACTTATGTCGATTTGTAGCTATTGCAGTTATTATAAACATATGATAAAATGCATATATATAGCTATAGGAGGCCTTTTAAAATGAAACGTTATTTCGCACTAATGATCTGCTGTTTGCTATTATTGTGTGCATTTTTTATTCCTGTTGAGTCTGTAGCTGATTTTGGGGATTTTTCCGGTGACAGCGACTGGGGAGGCGGAAGTGGAAGCGATTGGGGCGGTAGCGATTGGGATAGTGACGATTGGGGTAGTGACTATTCCTATTACGGTGGCGGAACAATCGATTCTGATGGCGGTGGCGGTTTTGTATATGGCTTGATTATTTTTATTATAATAGTAGTGCTAGTATTTTCAAGGAAGAAGAAGGGGGCGAGTAGCCAGCCCGTAAGGGCCGGTGGTCAAAGGACGTCTGCTGAAAAGCTTCAGCCCATTGAGACCTATGTCCAAAAGGATCCTAATTTCAACATAGGAGATGTTAGCGAAAAATTCCGTAACCTTTATATACAAATGCAGAATGCATGGCAGGATAAGGACATTACGCCAATAAGGCCTTATATGAGCGATGCGTATTATGCTCAAATGGAACGCCAAGTTCAAGCATATATTAGAAACGGTCAAACAAACTATATCGAGCGTCCTACAGTTCTTACCTGTACGATACGTGGCTGGTATACTCAGGAGGACGATGATTGCCTGGTCGTCTACTTAAATACACGAATAATTGATTATGTGATAGACGATAAAACAGGACAAGTGATACGAGGCAATAAGACTGCCGAGTGCTTCATGGAGTATGAGTGGATACTGACACGTCCCACAGGCTATACCACGAGAGATGAGGGAGATGTGACAGTGCATAACTGTCCAAACTGTGGAGCACCGCTTAATATCAACAGTAGCGCAAAGTGCCCATATTGTGACACCGTTGTCACAGTTGAGGAGCATGATTGGGTATTGTCTAATATCATAGGCATATCTCAGCGCAGAGGTTAATTACATTTAAATAAATATCGACCGGTACATCAAAAGGTGTGTCGGTCGTTTTTCATGAATGATCTAGGTATTAGACTTGAATATTTTTAAAATTTACGTATAATAAAATAATGCTTAACAAAATGTAAATGTGGTTATACAGTTTAGCTGGATCATCGTTTTCTAATATGGAGGTTTATATGTACGTTATCGTTGGTCTAGGGAATCCGGGTGCTGAATATGCTGAAACCAGACATAATGTAGGATTTATGGTAATAGATGAGTTGGCACGGCGCCTTAATGTAAATATATCTAAAAAGGCTCACCGCTCGCTTATAGGGGAGGCTAGAATTGATTCTGAGCGTGTTATCTTAGTAAAGCCTCAGACATTCATGAATCTTTCCGGTTTTGCTGTATGCGAAACGCTGTGGTGGTATAAGCTTGATTGGAATAATTTAATCGTAATCTATGATGACATAGATCTCGCTGTGGGCACGCTTCGTATACGAGAAAAGGGGAGCTCAGGAACTCACAACGGAATGCGGCATATAATAGCCCAACTTGGTTCAAGTGATTTTACTCGGGTGCGTGTAGGTATTGGAACGGGAAAAGATAACCTTATATCATATGTTTTAGGCAAACCAATAGGTGATGAAAAAGAAACTTTGAAGACTGCTATAGATGATGCTGTATCAGCCGTAGAACTTATATGTACCGGTCATTTGACCGAGGCGCAAGCAAAGTACAATAAAAAGCCAAAGTCAAAAAAAGAGGAGCCCAATTGGGGTGAAAATAAGGAAAATGGATCCAATACTTAAAATTCTTGATAATAGCGAGGAATATATAAGGCTAACAGAAGCCATCGCTAAAAAAACAGGCCCTATATCCGTATTTGGACTTGGGGTATCGCATAAAGCTCATTTTACCGCATGTCTTTACAAGCGTCATGGCGGAAATCTTTTATATGTAACAGCCAATGAATCCGCATCTTCTGAGCTTTTTCAGGAATTGTCTACATATTTTAAAAATGTATATGTTTTTAGTGCAAAAACAATTGCGCTAAGCGCCCACACATATGCTCAGTCAAAGGATCTTGCTGCAAAGCGCCTGCAGCTTCTTTTAAGGCTTATTTCCGGTGAAGAAAGTATAGTTATAGCTTCTATTAATGCTCTTATGCAATGCATTATTCCAAAATATGAGCTTTCCGAATATATATACGAGTTTGAAATTGGCGATACTATTGAAATAAATGAATTGCTTGATCTTTTAAATGCTTCTGGATATGAAAGATCCGATGTATGCGAAGGAAAGGGACAGTTTTGTGTTCGCGGAGGCTATATCGACATATATCCCATAACTTCAAATTTACCAATCAGAATCGAGCTTTTTGATAATGAGATAGATACTATGCGTTATTACGATCCTCTTTCCCAGAGGTCAACTGAAAATACCAATAAAATTACTATATCTCCGGCAACAGAAACTCCGCTCTCGATGCTAAAAAGGCGTAAAGCTGCAGTGAAACTTAAAAACGCACAGGGACTTTCTTCTGAAAGGGAACTTTTGGAGCAGGGTATAATGCCATCTGCAGCTGATAATCTGATTCCCTATCTATTTGATAAATGCTCGAGTATTTTGGAATATATAAGTAATGACGCAATTATTATATTGGATGAACCCAATCGGATAGAGGATGCGGCAAACATTGAGCAGACGTTATTTTTTGAATCACTTTCCACACTTATGCTTGAAAAAGCGGCTGACAAACGTCAGGAAGGGCTTATTTGGGGTGTGGCTGAAATCATGAACCGATTAAATACACCTAAGACCATAATGCTTTTTTCGCTTACAAGAAGCTATTCCACAATACCCGCGCACAATATTTTTTCATTTAAAACAAGAGGTATATCGCAGTACAGCACCAACATGAAGCTGCTTTCAGATGACCTTGCTCACTGGAAGCGCAATGGATATAGCGTCACCATACTGGCTGGCAAGAATGCCTCCAGGCTCAAGGACGAACTCTTTTCGCTTGGTCATAACCTGCCTGTTTTAACATCCTGCTTTAGAACTGCTCAGATAGGCGAACAGATAATAGTGGCGCAAAGCCTTGCTCGTGGTTTTGAATACATCGATTCGTCATATGTAGTTATTTCAGAGGCTGAGTTATATGGAGTTATAGCTAAAAAATCCTCAAAAAAGTTGACCCCAAAGCGTTCCTTTTTAAATTTTTCAGAGCTTAATCCTGGAGATTTTATCGTACATGAGCAATATGGTATAGGTCGCTTTGTTGGCATGGAGACTATAACTGTAGATGGTGTTGTAAGAGATTATATAAGGCTTTCATATCATGGAAGCGACGCCTTGCTTATTCCTACAGACCAACTCGACTGTGTCCAAAAGTATATAGGAACCGGAGCTGATGATATATGCCCCAAACTTTCAAAGCTTGATTCACACGAGTGGCAAAATACCGTATCCAGAACCAGAGAAAGTGTAAAAAAGCTTGCATTTGACCTTGTAAAGCTTTATGGTGAACGCTCCCAAAAAACAGGCTTTAAATATTCCCCGGATAACCATTGGCAACTAATGATGGAAAGCAGCTTTCCATATACGGAGACTGTCGACCAACTAAATGCTATTTCCGAGATAAAAGCTGATATGGAGCAAGGAAAGGTGATGGATAGACTTCTTTGCGGCGATGTTGGTTTTGGTAAAACAGAGGTAGCACTTAGAATCGCCTTTAAAGCTATTATGGATTCAAAGCAGGTCATGTTCCTTGTTCCTACAACAGTACTTGCTCAGCAGCACTATAATACTGCCCTCGCAAGGTTTAGAGGGTTTCCTGTTGAAGTACGCATTATATCGCGTTTTTGTACAAACGATGAGATTAAAAAAACGCTTCGCGATATCGAACTTGGAACAGCCGACCTTATTATCGGTACACATAGAGTTTTAAGCAAGGACGTAAAATACCGCGATCTTGGACTGATGATAATCGATGAGGAGCAGCGCTTTGGCGTTGGACATAAAGAGCAGATTAAGGAGCTTAAAAAAGATATAGATGTGCTTACATTGACAGCCACCCCTATACCCAGGACGCTTCATATGTCCCTGTCTGGTGTACGAGATATGAGCCTTATTGAGACTCCTCCTGAAGAACGCTATCCAGTACAAACTTATGTGATCGAAGAATCGCCAAGGGTTATCCGTGAAGCCGTTTTAAAGGAAATGGCGCGAGGCGGACAGGTGTTTTTACTTTATAACCGCGTTAACGACATGCCGGAGTTAAAAGAACGGATATCTGAGCTAATACCCGAAGCGCGTATTGCTTATGCCCATGGACAGATGCCCGAACGCCTGCTTGAACAAACGATGCTTTCCTTTATGGAAGGCGAGCAAGATGTGCTGATATGCTCAACGATTATAGAAAATGGTATCGACATACCAAATGTTAATACCATAATCGTATTTGATGCTGATCGCCTTGGCCTTTCCCAGCTCTATCAGTTGAGAGGCCGAGTAGGAAGAAGTACCAGAATTGCATATGCTTATCTGATGTTTGCCGCTAACAAAGTCCTTACCAGTGATGCTGAAAAACGTCTTAAAGCAATTGGAGAATTTACTCAGTTTGGATCTGGCTTTAGGCTTGCAATGCGAGATCTTGAAATAAGAGGCGCCGGTAATCTCCTAGGCCCTGAACAGCATGGTTTTATGGCGGCAATTGGATATGATTTTTACTGCAAACTTATTAATGAAGCCATAATGGAAGCAAAAGGCGAGGATGTACCAGAAAATATCGAAACCTCGGTAAGCATTCCGATAAACGCTAACATACCTCATACGTATATACAAAATGCGCCTGAGCGCATGGCTATGTATAGAAGGATAGCCATGGTAGGCGGCATAGAGGATGTACAGGATATTCAGGATGAGCTGTTTGATAGATATGGCGATATTCCGCAGAGTGTTCAAAATTTACTTGATATAGCTTTAATTAGATCGGAAGCCAAAAAGGCTTATATTAAATCTATAAATGTAAACATAGGAGAGCTTAGGATGGAGTTTTCGGGCAACGCCCCTTTAAAGACAGAAAGGCTACTTAGAATCGTTCAAAAAACAAAAGGCGCACGAATGATAAACGGAAAAGAACCAGCTCTGCTTATTCGGCAAAAAAACGCATCCGTTAAATCAATAAAAAACGCCTTGTTACAAATTGTTCACGGCATTTATGATTGCATAGAGCATAAGTGAGTGGTATACTAAATTGCAATGAATTAAAGGAGCTTGATTTTTATGAAAAAACTTTTATGCTTACTTGTGGCGTTAATGATGTGCGCGATATCCATTTTAGCGGCAGGCTGCAATATTACGGCTACTCAAGATCCCAATACCGTTATTGCAAGCATAGGAGAAAGGGAGCTTACCCTTGGTGTATATGAGCAAACGTTTGAGATGTACGCAAATATGTATTCCGTTTACTACAGTCAAAATGTATATAGCGACAAAGCTACGCTTGAAGCATTTCAGGAAACCATTTTTGACATGATGGTTGGGACTATCTGCGCATTGCATATGGGTGATGAGCTTAATCTATTTGATTATACCGAAGAGCAGACCGCTGAGCTTCAGAGCCGTATCGATGAGGAGCTTATAAGCCTTGTTGAGTATCATGAGCAGTCCGCTATTCAAGAATTTGACAGCCTTGGGGAAGACTATACCGATGAACAGCTCTCCGCACGTGTAGAGGAACTCATAGCGGAAGAGGGAGCTCATTTTCTGGGTGAAGGATGTACCCGTCAGGAATATGAAACGTATCTTACGGATATGATCATCGAAAACTATCAGCTCGAGCTTGTCGAAGCTGCCGTACTAAAAGATGTTACTGTTGATGATGCTATAATGCATGAGGAGTATGATTTAATGGTAGCAGCCGATAAGGAGACATACGAAGATGATCCCGGTTCCTATAAGGATGACGCGGAATATTTTGAGGCGTATCCCGACAGTGGCTACAGACCCTATTATACTCCCGAAGGCTACTTTAGGATCATGCATATATTTACTACTGCCGAGAGCGCGATAGATACCGAATACACCGAACTTGAAGCGCGTCTTAGTGAAATAAAATCTGAGTATGGCGAGCTGGCTCTCAGTGATGCTATAAATGAGACATCCGAAAATGCTGAAGCACTGGCGCTGCTTCTTGATGAATATGAAGACGTAAAGCATGATATGGATCGTATATACAGTGCGCACTTTGGAGATGCGCTTGACAAGATCGAAGAAGCATATGAAAAGCTTGAGCGTGGTGTGGCCTTTGAAGAAGTGCTTTCCGAGTATACTGAAGATGCTGATTTTGTAAATACTGAATACTTTATGGAGCACGGTATGCTGATAAGCAGCTATGAAAGCTATACGGACTGGTCTGATCTTATCAAGGAGGAATTTTCAAAGCTTAGCATTGGTGAATACTCTGAGATATTCAGTGATAGTACCGGTTATCACATCATCTATTACCTTGAGGATGTTTCCGAGGGTCCCGTTAGTTATGATGCTGTTAAAGATGAGCTTTATGCATCACTTCTTGAAAGCATAAAATCGGATGAATGGGACGCGCTTATAGAGGAATGGTTAAACAGCAGTGATCTTAATGCTGATATAGAAAGCGTGCGCCATGTTGGTGCGGATAAGCTTCCCGATGAAGTAGAGTAAAAAACATGCGTCTTGATAAATATCTAAAGGTTTCTCGTATAATAAAGCGAAGAACGGTATCAAATGAAGCATGCAGCCTTGGCAGGGTGACTATAAACGGAAAGATAGCAAAGCCATCCGCAGAAGTTAAGGTAGGCGATGTTTTGGAGGTCACGCTTGGTGGTCGTCAGCTTAATGTACGAGTTACAAGCGTAAGGGATCATGCTACAAAGGCGGATGCTTCAGATATGTTTGAAGTAATACAGCAATGAAAAAACGGCATTTTATTTCGGTAGTTATACTTGCGGCGGGCAGTAGCGAAAGGTTCGGGATGGATAAAACCACACTCGAACTTGGCGGTGCTACGCCGCTTTCAATTTGTTTGCATGCTTTTTTAAAGTATGATAGCGTAGCGATCGCGTGCTCTGACAGCAATATTGATTATGTGCAGTCACAAACAGGCAGCTATTCAAAAGTAATACTTGTTAAGGGTGGTAAAACGAGGGCGGAATCTGTTTTAAATGCGCTAAAAGTGCTTCCCAAAGAAACTGATATCGTACTTATTCATGATGCCGCACGCTGTCTTATAGACCAGAACACGATTGATAGGATTATAGAAAGTGTGATAGAGCATGGAAGCGGTATACCGGCTATACGCTGTCGCGATACTTTATGGGATACAGTCAATAACACAAATGTCGATAGAAGCCGTTTTGTGATGACCCAAACCCCTCAGGCGTTTCGCTATAGGGATATACTATCTGCATATCAAAAATATGCGGATACTCTTCCAACGGATGATTGCACAGCTTTTACTTTGATGGGCATGACACCACACTTTGTTGAGGGAAATATTATGAATCAAAAGCTTACATACAGGTCGGATACCGAGCTTTTTCAAAGGCTGATCTTTAGCCCTAGAAACCTTAGGATAGGTCATGGTGAAGATACTCATCGATATGCACAGGAGCGCGATCTGATACTTTGCGGTGTAACCATTCCCTATAGCATGGGACTTATAGGTCATTCTGATGCGGATGCCCCGATACATGCCGTAATAGACGCTCTGCTTGGAGCATCCGCTCTTGGTGATATCGGATATCACTTCCCCGATAAAGACGAGAAATATAGAGGAGCTTCATCTGTATTGCTTTTAAGGCATACTGTAGATGAAATTCTAGGGAAGAAGTGGCAAATTTTGAATATAGATATCACGATAATAGCGCAGGAGCCAAAGCTTTCTCCATTTATTGAGATTATGAGAGAAAACTTATCTAATGCGATCAATATTCCGATGGAGTGCGTAAGCGTTAAGGCTACTACCCCCGAACATACGGGACCTGAGGGTCGCCTGGAAGCTTTGACCGCAAGAGCGGTAGCGCTTCTTTATAAGCTTGACATATGACAAAGAGCCGGCAAATGCCGGCTTTTATAATAAGCTTTCCAAAAGATAAGCTGCTAAAAGCCATATTGCCATCGATCGCAAAAAAAGGTATAATTCGTGTAAAGAAAAACTGTGAGGATTTTTAAATGTTAAAACACGAGGTAAGCAAAGCAGAGCTTCTACGTCAAAAAAGCATATTGAAAAGTATATATGATGCTAATTATGGACATGACTATCGTTATCACATTGAGTCATATGGATGCCAGATGAATAACCATGACTCGGAACGCATAGCCGGAATGCTAAATGAAGCAGGCTATAGGCCGGCAGACAGCAAAAACGATGCCGATATAATCATATTCAATACATGCTGCGTTAGAGAGCATGCGGAGCTTCGCGTTTTTGGAAACGTAGGAGCTTTAAAGGCTCTGAAGGATGAAAAGCCCTTTCTCATAATAGGTGTGTGCGGTTGTATGATGCAGCAGGAGCAGGTAGCAAAAAAGCTAAGCAAACGTTATCCTTTTGTCGACTTAATATTTGGCACTCACGAGCTTTTTAGACTTCCTGAAATGCTGGAAAGTGTACTTTCCGGCGATCATGTGTTTAGAATAAGCGGCAGTGATGCCGATATAGCTGAAGATCTGCCTATAATGCGAAACAGCACTTTTTCCACCAACGTTAATATAATGTTTGGATGTAATAATTTCTGTACATATTGCATTGTACCGTATGTACGAGGCCGTGAGCGCTCAAGGAGTGCCGAAAATATAGTTGGCGAAGTAAAAAAGCTTGCTGCTGCTGGTTATTTGGAGATAACGCTCTTAGGTCAAAATGTAAATTCATACAATGCGCCCGATAGCGGAATTAAATTTCCAGGGCTCCTTGCTCTTGTAAACGATATAGACGGTGTCAAGCGCATACGCTTTATGACATCGCATCCTAAGGATCTTTCCGATGAACTGATATACGCGATGCGTGATCTTGATAAGGTGTGTCACCATATCCATCTTCCTGTGCAATCCGGAAGCAGCAGGATATTACGTGAAATGAATCGTCGTTATACGCGTGAGGATTACCTGAGACTTATCGACAAGCTGAGAGCTAATATGCCTGACATTGACATTACGACTGATATAATAGTCGGGTTCCCTGGCGAAACAGACGCCGACTTTGAGGATACTATTTCTCTTGTTGATGAAGTAGGCTATTGCGCAGCATATACGTTTATGTATTCGCAAAGAGAGGGTACTATTGCAGCAAAAATACCGGATCAGATACCTCCTGAAATAAAAAAAGAGCGCCTGCACGCGCTAAATGCAAAAGTTGCCTCTAAGCTTTCGATAGCTTCCAAAAATTATATCAATAAAATCGGTGAAGTGCTTGTGGAAGGTTGTGATCAAAAGCCGGGCGGCATGATGGTTTATGGCAAGATGAATGGTTTTAGAACGGTGTTTTTCCCCGGAGACGAGAGCCTTATAGGTAAAATGATACACGTAAAGATCATAGATACACTCAATACTTCGCTTGTTGGGCAAATGGTGAAGTAAATGTACCTTGTTACTGATTTAGGAGGACTTTATGGCAAAGCTTACGCCGCTTATGCAGCAATATCTCGATCTTAAAGAGAAATACAAGGACTGCATATTAATGATGCGCCTTGGAGACTTTTACGAGATGTTTTTTGAGGATGCAGAGCTTGCTTCTTCTAAACTCGGCATCGTATTGACTGCAAGAGACTGTGGTCTTGAGCATAGGGCGCCTATGTGCGGTGTGCCGTATCATTCGGTTGATGGTTATATAAATAAGCTGATAAAACAAGGGTATAAAGTTGCGCTGTGCGAGCAGCTCACAGAGCCAAAAGCCGGAAAAGGGCTTGTTGAGCGCGATGTTGTGCGTGTTTTTACTCCCGGAACCGTGATAGAAGAGTCTATGCTTGATAATAAAGCTAATAGCTTTATTACGTCCGTATCATTCTTAGGAGGAGTATTTGGTATTGCGTATTGCGATATATCTACTGGAGATTTTCACGCATTTGAGCTGATCGGTAATTATGCCGCCGATCAGCTTCTGGATGAGCTTGCAAGGATACATCCGCGTGAGATCATAGTTAACAAAGCTGCACAGCAATACGTCTATGATACTAACATACTTGTGCAGGTAATTGCTGACTCTCATTTTGTATATAGTACGGCTTATAGATGCTTAACGGAGCATTTTGGTGTTGCGACCCTTAGCGGCTTCGGCTTTGATAATGCCGGCAATGCAGGCATAAACGCAGCCGGCGCACTTTTATACTACCTTGAGGATACGCAAAAAAATGCGCTGAAACATATTTTAAAGCTAACTCCATATGAGCGCAAGCAGTATGTCATAATGGATAAAGCAACAAGACAAAACCTTGAATTGACTCGCCCGCTAAGATATGACGGCAACAAGGCACATACGCTTTTTGGTCATATGGACTATACAAACACCTCAATGGGAGGACGTTTGCTTAGAACATGCATAGAGCAACCGCTCACTGATGCTAAGGCGATAAATAAGCGTCTTGACGCTACCCAAGAGCTTATGGACAATGTGATAGTGCGTGATAATTTGAAAAGGTCTCTTTCTAAAATATGCGACATAGAGAGGTTATGCAGTAAGATCGCCTATGGCACTATAAATCCAAAGGAATGCCTTTCTATTGCTCGCTCCCTGGCTGTGTTCCCGGACATATATGATGCTATAGCTTCTTTACGCTCAAAACCGATAGTGAGTATAGCAAAGCGCTTTGATACACTTTCGGATATATATGAGCTTTTGAGTAAGGCCATATGTGATGATCCTTCTACCACCCTGAAAGAGGGCGGTATAATACGCAAAGGCTATTCAAGCGAAGTAGATGAGCTAAGATATATATCCGAAAATGGTCGTGACTGGGTCATAAAGCTTGAAGCCGAAGAACGTGAGAGCAGCGGCATAAAGAATCTTAAGTTTAAATATAACAGAATATTCGGATACTATGCTGAGGTAAGTAAATCCTATTCGGGAGTTATACCTTATTACTATGAGCGAAAGCAAACGGTTGCAAATGCTGAGCGCTATACATTTCCCGCGCTAAAAGAACTGGAGGAAAAAATACTAGGTGCGGAAGAAAAGTGTATGGCCTTGGAATATAACCTATTTATTGGCATCAGAAATACTCTCATCTCCTGTGTCGAAAGGCTCAAGGACATGTCTGGTATAATAGCCGCAATAGACATATATTGCTCGCTGGCTACTCTTGCCGCAAAATACAACTATGTGCGACCCTCTATAAATGATAATAATATCATCTCTATAAAGGGCGGTAGGCATCCTATCGTAGAGGCTTCAAGGCAATGCGATGGATTCGTATCAAATGATACCGAGATGGATGAAGCTGATAATCGCCTCCTTATAATTACAGGACCCAATATGGCGGGCAAAAGCACCTATATGCGTCAAACCGCGCTTATAGTGCTTATGGCACACATGGGCTCATTCGTACCTGCGAGCAGAGCGGATATATGCATAGTTGATAGAGTTTTTACTCGGATAGGTGCTTCGGATAGCTTATCAACGGGTCAAAGTACATTTATGGTGGAGATGAGCGAAGTTGCAAACATACTAAATAACGCAACTTCACGCAGCCTTATAGTATTTGATGAAATAGGGCGTGGTACAAGCACCTTTGACGGTCTTAGCATTGCTTGGTCTGTTTTGGAATACACTTCCTCAATAACCCGGAGTAAGACCCTGTTTGCTACCCATTATCATGAGCTTACAGAGCTTGAGGGCGTGCTGCAAGGTGTAAAAAATTATAGAGTCGCTGTAAAGGAATCGGAAGATAATATCATCTTTTTAAGAAAGATCGTGCGAGGAAGCGCCGATAAGAGCTTTGGGATTCAAGTTGCAAAGCTGGCAGGGCTTCCCGGGCGTGTGCTTAAGCGAGCTAAAGAAATACTTACGCGGCTTGAGCAATCCGACATAAATTCAAATGCGATGGATGCGCAGTTTGAGATAGCGGCTATAAGCGATGATCAACGTATAGGTGAAAAGCTTATGGCTCGCCTTGAATCGGTAGATCCCAACAGGATAACACCGATCGAGGCTATGATACTCATACATGAACTTTGCGGAATCACTAAGGAGCAGTAATATGGCAAAGATAACTATACTTAGCGAACTCGTATCAAACCAGATAGCTGCAGGTGAAGTAATTGAAAGGCCGGCATCCATTGTAAAGGAGCTTGTAGAAAATTCATTGGATGCGGGAGCTACCTCTATATCGATAGAGATAGCGGGTGGAGGAACCGAGCTTATAAGGATATCGGACAATGGCTGCGGTATTCCCTTTGATGAGTCCATACTTGCTTTTGAAAGACACGCAACCAGTAAGATTGTAAGCACGCAGGACCTTATGACTATAGAAACGCTTGGTTTTCGTGGTGAGGCTCTTGCTTCCATTGCTGCCGTATCTAAAGTTATAATGCGAACACGAGAGAGAGGTTCTGATATTGGAACGCTTGTTGAGATACATGGTGGCAAACTCCTGCGTCATGAGCCATGTGGCTGTCCGGATGGAACGGCAATTGAAATGCGCGACCTTTTTTACAATACTCCTGCAAGGCTTAAATTCCTAAAGTCAACAAAGGCAGAAGCCGGTTATATAGGCGATTATGTGGCAAGACTTATTATGTGTCGTCCTGATGTTTCCATTAAGCTAAAAGCAGCTGATAAACTTGTATATCAAAGCTTGGGCGATGGGATCCTTAAAAACGCTATATATACGGTTTATGGAAGCGAGGTGCTGTCGGGCTTGAAAGCTATCGATTATGATGATGGCTATATAAACATAACAGGCTATGTAGGAATAGAGACTCTTGCGCATCCTACAAGAAACAGACAGTCCTTTTATCTGAACAGGCGCTATATAAAATCGCAGCGTCTTTCATACGCGCTCCAGCAGGCCTATGATACAAGACTTATGAAGGGGCGATTTCCTTTTGCCGTAGCTCATATAAAGATATCCAGCAGTGAGGTTGACGTAAATGTGCATCCAAATAAGCTGGATGTTCGATTTAAAAATGAGGAGCGTGTTTTGTTGTGCTTAAGTAAAGCTGTTTATAAAACGCTTACAGGAATGCAGTTTGAACCCAATAATGGACTAGGTAATACACCGCAAAACATAGGCTCGTATGAATTGATAATAAGATCTACATATCCCACTGATAGCACAGCTTTATCGGACGTTAAGCGGGAATATAACCCTCCTATTGCTTCAAGTGCGAAAACACCTGACGCTTCACATAGCACGCATGAGTATTTAGCCGGATATACTGCCGCTTCAAAAGCCTTGTCCCAAAAGGAAAGGATAGCAGAGGCTCCTTCAGATAATGATACGGATCATGACAGCAAAGCTTTGGTGGAAGCGGATCACATCAAAACGGTTCAAAAAGACATCGATGATAAAAAAGATGCCAACAAAGCAGATGTGCTTCCTATAATAAAAGCACCCATTGATGAGAGCTTGCCTAATATAGATATACTGGCCAAGGTTCCTGTTAAACTTATCAAAAACGAGCCTTTTAATATAATTGGCTGTGTTTTTGAAACCTATTGGATCGTAGAGCAGGGGACTGATCTGTTTTATATAGATCATCATGCGGCACATGAACGCAAGCTCTATGAGGAGTATATAAATAAGCCTATAAGCAGCCGTTCTCAGATACTTCTCTTGCCGCTCTCTGTAACAGTAAGCGCACAAGAACATGCACAATTGTTTTCTAACTTTGAGCTATTTTCAGAACTTGGTTTTGATATCGAAGAACTGGGAGCCTTGAGCATAGGTATACGGGCGGTACCTTACATATTTAATAGAGCCGAAACGGTTGATTTTTTGCATAGCGCCATCGCGCTTATATCGAGCCGCCATAAGCTATACAAAAAAGAGCTTATCAAGGAGAAGCTTATACAGATGGCATGCAAGAGTGCGGTTAAGGGTGGTCAGCATATTGATGAAGCGGAAATACGGGTCTTGCTTGACTATTTTGCCGCCGACGGAGCTCCGCTTACATGTCCCCACGGAAGGCCTGTGCTTGTGCGGATAAAACGGAGTGAGATTGAAAAATTATTTGGGAGAATAGTATGAATAAAAAAGTTAGGCTTCCTATGATTGTAGGTCCAACCGCCAGTGGAAAAACAGCTCTTTCTATACATGTGGCAAAGAAACTCTGTGGTGAAATAATATCTGCTGATTCAATGCAGATATATAGGGAACTCAATATATGCTCCGCAAAACCCACGAAGGAAGAGATGCAAGGCATACCACATTATATGCTAAGTATAGAAAGCGTGACCTCCCGAAGCTTTAATGTGGCAGAATATAAAAAAATGACAGATGGCTTCATAAACGAGATAATCTTGCGCGACAAGATACCGATTGTCGTTGGGGGTACAGGACTATACATAAACGCACTATCCTATCCCTTGTCGTTTACCTCTGTAGAACCAAACTGCGATCTTCGTGAATCTTTGGCGTTACTTGAAAAGGATAATCCGGGTTCGCTTTATAAACTGCTTCGGGATTGTGATCCCAAAGCGGCACAGCGCCTGCATCCAAATGATACCAAGCGTATCATAAGAGCCCTTGAGGTATTTGAGGCATCTGGCCGACCAATATCAGATTATGGTGGAGATTTTGTTAACGGTGAAGCACGAGAATGCGATTATGATCCTATAATGCTTGGGATAACTATGCCAAGAGAGCTGCTCTATTCGCGCATAGAGCAGAGAGTCGATATTATGCTAAAAAACGGTCTCCTAGATGAAATAAAGGTGCTGTATGATATGAAGCTTGATCGAAGCCTTCCTGCCGTAAAGGCTCTTGGCTGCAAACAGCTTTTTGATTATTTTGATGGCAACTGCACTATTGATGACGCAATCGAATTGATAAAAATGGAAAGCAGGCGCTATGCAAAGCGCCAGATCACCTGGTTTAAACGTGACACAAGAATACGCTGGTTTGATGTTACGCAATATGCAGCTAATGAAGATTTTTTTAGCGATGCGGCTGCCTATATAGAGCGTGCGTATTATGAGAACAGTCGTCAAACCGAGTAATATCTTAAATTTATGACTTTTAACGCCTACCGGCTGTTTTGCGTTCGCACAAAACCGGTCCCAACCCCACAAGAAAGGAGACTTTCGTTATACGAAAGTTATGGTCACATCCATGGATTTTTTAAACAATACTTTTGATAAAGTACAAGCAATAGTTTCAAGGGTTGAAAAAAAGCTTGCGCCTGTATTTGAGCAGCTTGACACAATTGAAAACGCTAATCAACTGAAAGTGCTGAATGCGTTTCGTGAGGAAAGAGTAAGCACACGTCTTTTTATGCCGTCCTACGGCTATGGCTATGATGATATTGGCAGAGATTCGCTTGATAGGGTGTTTGCGCGTGTGTTTGAGACCCAAGACGCGATAGTAAGGCCGCAGATCGTCTCGGGAACTCATGCGATCTTTACTGCTCTTGCCGGTCTTTTGAAGCCTGGAAATTCTATGCTATCGATTACCGGAGCGCCATATGATACGCTACTTGATGCTATCGGGATAACAGGGGAGATAGCATCTTCACTAACCAGCTTGGGTGTCTCATATTCACAGATCGAGCTTGACTCTGATAATAAAATAGACCTGAATGCTCTTAAGGCCGCTCTTTTAAATGATTCTAACTTAAGAGTTGTCTATATACAGCGCTCAAGAGGCTATTCATGGCGAAACGCACTCTTGCCTGAAGAAATGAGAGCTGCTATTGAGCTTGTACATGGCACTAGTAAAGATGCAGTCGTTGTTGTAGATAACTGCTATGGTGAATTCACCTGTATAGACGAGCCTACCACACATGGAGCGGACGTGATCGTTGGCTCGCTTATAAAAAATCCGGGAGGAGGCATTGCGCCTACTGGAGGTTATATCTGCGGACGGCGTGAGCTTATCGAAGAAATTGCGTTTAGGCTTACAGTTCCCGGAATCGGAAAAGAGGTAGGTTCCTATGCAAGTTCATATGCACCCTTTTATCAAGGAATATTCCTTGCGCCGCATGTTACGATCCAGGCGCTTAAAACAGCAGTATTATTCGCAGGTGTTTTTGAAGAGTTTGGACTAAATACAATGCCAGCCTCAACCGCAAGAAGGTCGGATATCGTTCAGGCACTACGTTTTCCGAATGATAAAGCCCTCATATCGTTTATACAGAGAATCCAGAGCGTATCGCCTGTCGATAGTTTTGTATCGCCTGAGCCCTGGGAAATGCCGGGCTATGCGGATAAGGTAATAATGGCAGCGGGAACGTTTGTACAGGGTGCCTCCATAGAGCTAAGCGCCGACGCTCCGATATGCAAGCCCTATACGGCATATATTCAAGGCGCTCTCACTTATTCTCATGGGAAAATAGCCGTAATGGAGGCACTGAACTCGATAGAAGGGGGAAGCCTCCATAATTGAGCTTCCCCAGGAAATGGCTATTTATCAATATTTTCTTATAAGGCTTATGACCTTACCTACAACTTCTACTGCTGAATAATCCACAATTATGGGATCCATGGTTGAATTCTCAGGCTGAAGTCGTACACAGCTCTGTTGTCTATATATACGCTTTACAGTTGCTGTTTCGCCCTCAACTCGGGCAACAACTATATCACCATCATTATATGAAAGACCGGTATTTACAAGGATCATATCGCCATCATACATTCCGATATCGATCATACTGTCTCCTTTAACGCTAAGAAGAAATACTTCGTCTTTTGAAGCTCCATGAAGAAGCGAATTCGGCAGTATTAGGACTTCATTTACGGCATCAAGCGCCATAATTGGGTTTCCGGCCGCAACATCACCCAGAAGCGGAACAGGCATAACGCTATGCTTTTGTGCATCGCTTAAAGGATCAGATGCAGCTTTAATGTTTCTGTTGTGCTCATCTACAACATTATCGGCTATTACGATAGTGCGCTGCTTGTTATTCTCCATATAGATGAAGCCTTTGCGCTTTAGCTCTTTAAGGTGCATATGTACAGTTGATGTGGAGCGCAAGTTTACTGCAATAGCAATTTCGCGCACTGTAGGCGGAATGCGATGGCTGTTTACATATGAGCGTATAAACTCAAATATCTCGCGCTGCTTTGGGCGAAGCTCTGTAATGTTTGTAGTCATAAGTCCTCCGATGTAGCTTTTTCTTGTATTATATCACAAAATGACCAAAAACAAACAAACGTTTTAATATATTTATTGGAGAATTTTTATGAAATATACTGAAAATCGATCTTTCGCTACAAACACATTTGAATATGCCGCTGAGTATATGTCTATATTAAATAACAGATGAACAACATTATGAAGCAAGTAACAATATATACGGATGGTGCATGCTCCGGAAATCCGGGTGTCGGAGGCTGGGGCTGCATTTTGATGTACAATGGCGCAAAAAAAGAACTCTCCGGGAATGAAAAAAGTACTACCAATAATCGCATGGAGCTTCTAGCAGCAATAAATGCCCTTAATGCGTTAAAAGAGCCATGTAATGTTGAGCTATATACGGATAGTGCATATCTTTGCAATGCTTTTTTAAACGATTGGATATCAACATGGCAAACCAATAATTGGCGTACCGCAAATAAATCAGAGGTAAAAAATAGAGACCTTTGGGAAATGCTTATAAAGCTTTCTAAAACACACAAAATCAATTGGCATAAGGTCAAGGGTCATTCAGATAATGAATTTAACAATCGTTGTGATGAGCTTGCAAGACAAGCCATTGACAAAATAAGAAACGCTGAATTTTTATAGTTTTAAGAGTAGACAAAAGTAATCAGCTGTGTTATTATTTTAAAGAACTATTCGCAAAATCTGTCTTTTGCGAATAGTTGTCCATACTTCCCCTCGAGGTAAATTATATGAATAAAGACATAACAAATAAAGAAGTATTGCAAAGAGTTCG
The DNA here is from genome assembly GCA_017416425.1 of Clostridia bacterium. GTDB lineage: Bacteria > Bacillota > Clostridia > Christensenellales > CAG-138 > RGIG1693. The sequence goes on along the minus strand of JAFQCL010000036.1, from coordinate 28,822 downwards.
AGATAGCTTGCATGATTTTCCTATGTTCATAGGAGAATTCATACGTGGGATCGCAAATATTACCGAGCCTCTGACAAGGCTCAACTATCTTCAAGACATAAAAAATTTCTTTAATTTTCTAATAAAAGAACGTATACAAAAGGACTCTTTAATGGATATAACTCTTGATGATCTAAATACGCTTACCGTTACGGATATTGAGATATATCTTGAATATCTTAGCCTTTATAACAGTAATGAACGCGAGCTTTCAAATGCAAATTCTGCAAAATCGAGAAAGCTTGCCGCGATACGATCTCTTTATAAATACTTTTTAAGAAAGAATAGACTGACTAATAATCCGGCAGGTATAATAGAAACACCCAAAATACATGAAAAACCAATCATTCGTCTTAACATGGACGAAATAACGGAGATGTTAAGCATAGTCGAAAATGGTGATAAATTGACAAAGGGGCAAAAAAAGTACCATGCCTATACCGTTTCCCGTGATCTTGCCCTGATAACGCTGTTTCTCGGTACCGGACTTCGAGTAAGCGAACTTGTAAATATAGATTTTGATGATATCGATTTTGAAAACGATCAATTGCTTGTGCTGAGAAAAGGCGGAAACCAGGATATAGTAGTATTCGGTGAAGAGGTCAGATATGCTCTTTTGAGTTATCTGACGGAACGTGAAAAAATGATCCCGCTTGAAGGACATGAAACTGCTTTTTTTCTGTCAATGCAGAGACGCCGTATGTCCGTAAGAAGTGTGGAGTTACTTGTTAAAAAGTATGCTTCACTTGCTGCCCCTTTAAAAAAGATATCGCCGCATAAGCTACGAAGCACATTTGGCACAATGCTCTATGAAGAGACTGGTGACATATATCTTGTCGCAGGAGTACTGGGGCACAAGGATGTAAATACGACAAGAAAACACTATGCAGCACTTGATATGGAGCATAAACGAAAAGCAGCAGATGTAATTAAGCTCAGAGGCAGCAATAATATTCAGCCCCCTCCCCTTACCTCCTCTTATCAAGATGAGAATACGGAAGATAAATAATGGTCGAGTTTTTGCGGCTTAAAAAGTATAATAAATGTTTAAGCACTAATTGGGAATATTTTGGGGTACAATAGTTATGATCTATGTGGTTGAGGACGATTCAAGCATTCGAGAACTAATCGTATATACGCTCTGCAACACAGGATTTAAGGCCAAGGGCTTCTCGAATGCAAGCTCATTTTTTGAAGCTATGAAAACTCAAGCTCCAAGACTTATCTTGCTTGATATTATGATGCCGGGCGAGGATGGGATATCCGTACTAAGAAGGCTGCGTGGTCGTGCGGCAACAAAAAAACTGCCCGTCATTATGATCACAGCCAAAAGTACGGAATACGATAAGGTCTTAGGTCTTGATAATGGTGCGGATGATTATATTACAAAGCCTTTTGGTATGATGGAGCTGATATCACGTGTAAAAGCCGTACTTAGAAGAAGTGAAAACAGCCCCGACGAAGTATATACATGCGGACGAGTAACACTTAATGCAAAATCCCATACTGTAACGATAAATGGCATGCTAATAGACACTACACTTAAGGAGTTTGAGTTATTACGCCTTTTGATGAAAAACGCCGGTACCGTTTTAACACGCGATATGCTGCTTGAAAAGGTATGGGGTTATGATTTTTGCGGCGAAACTCGTACTGTTGATGTACATGTACGAACACTTCGCGCTAAGCTTAAGGATTTTGGTGATATTATTGAAACCGTTCGTGGAGTTGGCTATAAAATAGGTGATCTTTCATGAAAAGACGAATATTCTGGAGTATTTTCCTTGTTGCTTTTTTAACTCTAGCCGTATCTATATCGGTAAGCACGGTGATATTTTATCATGAGTTTCAGTCAGAACGTAAAGAGGAAATAAAGGTCGATACATGTTATATCATCTCATTTTATGATAAAGTTGGCATAAGCTGCTTTGACGAAATCAATGTAAATACCGAACAACGGATCACACTTATTTCAGGTGATGGGTCTATACTATACGACAGCCACGTGGATTCTAAGGAGCTTGATAACCATGCGGATCGCCCTGAAGTAATAGATGCTTTACAAAACGGCATAGGAGAATCTGAGCGCAGATCGAGTACTTTTTCTGAAAGTACTTACTACTATGCTGTTAAGCTTGACGATGGAAATGTACTTCGTGTATCTATAACCATCAGAAGCATAACACGTATAATAGATGATACAGCAAATTATATAGTTGTAATAGTGATATTCACGCTTGTAATAGTTCTTCTTACAGCACATCTGCTTACAAAGCGCATAATACTTCCTCTGAACGAAATAGATATTAAAGATCCCCTCTCATCAAATACATATGATGAGCTTTCCCCTCTTATACAACGGATCGCAAAGCAAAATGAGCGGATAGCGTTGCAGATATCGGAATTAACAGCGACCCAGCAAGAGTTTTCGGAAATAACAAACGGAATGAGCGAAGCGGTGATCGTATTCTCTCAGGAACGAAAGGTGTTATCCGCTAATCTAAGCGCAAAAAGATTATTTGCGCTTTCTGAAACCATAAGCGGCACGGATCACATTGAACTATGCAGCAACGTTGAATTTATTCATGCAGCAGAAGCAGCTTTTTTAGGAGTACGTTCCGAAGCAAAGCTTTCTAAGGATGGACACATATATAGGTTGATATTCAATCCTGTATCACGTGCGACTGGATTTGCTGCGGTCTTATTCGCTTCTGATATAACGGCTGCCGAAAAATCAGAGCAGATGAGACGTGAGTTTTCAGCAAACGTATCCCACGAGCTTAAGACGCCGCTCACTTCAATAATGGGGTATGCAGAAATAATGCAAAGCGGGATAGCCAGGATTGAGGATCACCCAAGGTTTACTAAACAGATTTATAACGAAGCAAAAAGACTGCTATCGCTCATAAACGATATAATTAAGCTGTCAAGCCTGGATGAGGATGGACTTCGTCACGAATTTACCGATGTTGACCTATACGTTATCGCAGAAAACGTCATTGCACAGCTTCGAAGCAAGGCTAAGGCATATGAGGTAACATTAAAAATCCAGGGCACGCATTACTTCATAAAAGGTATATCTAACACGTTGTATGAAATGATATTCAACCTCTGTGACAATGCAATTACCTATAATATCGTTGGAGGTAGTGTTACAATATCACTATGGGAGCAAAATAGTCACATATTGTTCGCGGTCGAGGATACCGGCATAGGTATAGCGCCTGAGCATCACGGCCGCATATTTGAGCGCTTTTATCGGGTAGATAAAAGTCATTCAAGGGACACCGGTGGAACGGGGCTGGGACTTTCCATTGTAAAACATGCCGCCCTGCTGCATGGGGCCGAAATATCCCTTAACAGTAAGCTTGGAGGCGGAACCTGCGTCACTATTAACTTTTTAAAGCAGCCTGATGCAGATTAAATCGCCTTCTTCGTTAAGGGTTGACAAATTTTCTTTCCATGATAATATTAAAATGAGTATTTTTAAGGAGATAAAAGTCGATGGAAACAAAGGTAACCATGGATAAGATAGTAGCATTATGCAAAAACCGTGGATTTATATTTGCGGGCAGTGAGATATACGGCGGACTTGCCAATACTTGGGATTATGGTCCACTGGGCGTTCTCTTTCTTAACAATATAAAGCGCGCATGGTGGCAGAAATTCATACAGGAAAGTCCATATAATGTCGGAATGGATTCCGCTATACTTATGAATCCCGAAACATGGGTAGCTTCAGGTCACGTCAGCAATTTTAATGATCCCTTAATGGATTGTAAATCATGCAAGGCGCGCTTTAGGGCTGATAAACTGATCGAGGATTATGCGTTTGAAAATGGGCTTTCAGATTTACACCCTGATGGCTGGACAAATGAACAGATGATGGAGTACATTCATAATAATGGTATCGTATGTCCGGAATGCAAAAAGAGCGATTTTACATCTATTCGCAAATTTAATATGATGTTCAAAACATTCCAAGGCGTAAATGAGGATACAGCCTCCGAGGTATATTTAAGGCCGGAAACCGCCCAGGGAATTTTTGTAAACTTCAAAAATGTACAGCGTTCCATGAGGAAAAAGCTGCCTTTTGGAATAGGTCAGATAGGAAAGAGCTTCAGAAATGAAATCACGCCCGGTAACTTTATATTCAGAACCAGAGAATTTGAACAAATGGAGCTTGAATTCTTCTGTGAACCCGGTACCGACATTGAATGGTATGAATATTGGAGAAAAGCCTGCCATGACTTTTTGCTGAATCTTGGTATGAGGCCCGACAATATGAGGCTTCGTGAGCATGCGCAGGACGAACTTTGCCACTATTCAAACGGCACTACCGATATAGAATACCTCTTCCCCTTCGGTTGGGGCGAGCTTTGGGGCATCGCCGACAGGACTGATTACGACCTTAATTCGCATGCAAATCATTCAGGCGAAAAGATGGAGTATCAGGATCCGTTTACAAACGAAAAGTATGTTCCATACTGCATAGAGCCATCCGTTGGAGCCGGACGTCTCGCTCTTGCCTTCCTATGCGATGCCTATGATGAGGAAATACTTGAAAATGGCGATATTCGCAACATACTTCATCTGCATCCTGCGCTTGCTCCATATAAAGTGGCTGTTTTGCCGCTGCAGAAAAAGCTGGGCGAAAAAGCTCAGTCAATATATGCAATGCTTGCAAAGGAATTTAGTGTAGACTACGATGAGACAGGAGCTATAGGAAAGCGCTATCGTCGCCAGGATGAGATAGGTACTCCTCTTTGTGTAACGATCGATTTTGACACGCTAGAGGATGACAGCGTGACCATTCGCGATCGTGACACAATGGCTCAGATTCGTATTGGAATTAATGAGCTTATCCCCTATATTAAGGAAAAGCTTTTATTCTAAAATATTCATTTAATATCTGAATCTTACTTGCTCGTGCAGCTTTGTAATGCAATCTCTTGCCTTTACAAAGCTGCCTGTGATATCCTGTTTTTATAATTGGAGTAATTGATCTAATGCTGAAGAAGCGTATTTTTAAAAAAAGCCGGAACTTTATTATATTGCTGCTTTTTATATTGCTGCTATCAGCTATTGGAATATCCTTTTGCATAGGCAGATTAAACGTACCTTTATCTGAGGTATTAAAAATATTTCTTTCAAGATTCATACCGATCGAAGGTACTTGGACTGCCAACATGGAAGCCGCTGTGCTGAATATACGCCTTCCGAGGATACTTCTTGCATGTCTTGTTGGATCAAGCCTTGCAGCGGCGGGCGCTTGTTATCAGGGGATTTTCCATAACCCAATGGCCTCTCCTGACATACTTGGTGCTTCAAATGGCGCTGCATTTGGCGCCGCGCTTGCTATACTTTTAGGGCTTGGCAGTCAGCTTTTGACCGCATCGGCATTTTTATTCAGCTTAATAAGCATTTTTGCCGTATATTTAATAGCAAAAATATCCCCCGGCCAGCGAACTGTCAACCTTATACTCGCAGGCATTATGATAGGTTCTGTTTTTTCTGCCGGAGTTTCCTATATAAAGCTGGTAGCCGATCCTACCGACCAGTTGCCGGCAATAACATATTGGCTTATGGGCAGCCTCTCGGGTAACAGTTTAAACGATGTATTATTTACCTTCATTCCTATAGTGCTCGGAACCATTCCTCTCATATTGCTTAGATGGCGTATAAACCTTCTTACGCTAAGCGATGATGAGGCAAAAACCATGGGTATATCAACGGACAAGCTTCGTCTGATCGTGATAGTTTGCGCTACTCTTATAACAGCCGCATCGGTATCTGTAAGCGGCATGATAGGCTGGGTGGGACTTGTGGTTCCTCACCTTGCAAGGAAGCTTATCGGCAATGACTACCGTTATTTATTGCCTGCTTCAATGCTGCTTGGCGCATTGTTTTTGTTGATTGTGGATAATGTTTCTCGAAATCTTCTGCCTACCGAAATACCCATAGGCATACTTACCGCATTCATTGGAGCTCCCTTCTTCCTGTATCTTTTACTTAGGAGAAAGTATTCATGATAGATATAAGTGGTTTATCCTTCTCATATGGCTCTAATCGTGTGCTTCATGATATTTCACTGCAAATAAATAAAGGTGATTTTGCATTCATTTTAGGTTCAAACGGCTCCGGTAAAAGTACTCTTTTTGGTTGCATATTAAAGCTTTTAAAGCCTGAAAAAGGTACTGTAAGCATTGATGGCGTCCCCATTTCAATGCTTTCCGAACGTGAGCTTGCTAAAAAGGTAGCCTTTTTACCGCAAAAAAGCAGCGCTATATTTTCACATAATGTGTTAAATATGGTTTTAATGGGTACCGCAAGTTCCCTTTCATTATTTTCGATACCTCAAAAAAAAGAAGAGGAGATAAGTAAAAAGGCTCTTGATACTCTGGGAATAGGGCATCTTATAAATGAGAGCTATAACAAATTAAGCGGAGGTGAGCAGCAGCTTGTTTTGATAGCAAGAGCACTAGCTCAGGGTGGCGATACGATCATTCTTGACGAGCCTACATCAAGCCTTGACTTTGGAAATCAATTAAAGGTACTGGGGCATATTAAGGAACTGTGTAAAAATGGCTATACGGCCATTGTATCATCGCACAACCCACAGCATGCGCTTATGTATGCAAGTAAAGTCATAGCCTTAAAAAACGGTACTATTCTATGCGCCGGAGATCCACATGATGTTATTAATACTGACATGATAAAAAAGCTTTATGATATTGACGCTGATAGTAATACTTTATTAGGGGGTGTTTATAAATGAAAAAACAACTACTCACTATTCTACTGCTGTTATCGATCATTTTAAGCGTATTTTCATGCACTGTGCCAGATCAAGAAGATCGTGGCAATACTCGTGAGTTTATCGACTCAACTGGAAGAACAATTTTACTGCCGGACAAAATTGAAAAAATCGCTGTAACAGGCCCAATTGCTCAAATGGTGGTATTTGCCCTTGCTCCAAATAAGCTTGTTGGCATTGCAGCCAAATGGGATCCATCCGCGGAGCATTATTTAAAACCCGAATATTATAACCTTCCAACAACAGGACAACTTTATGGCGGAAAGGGTGAATTGAATTTTGAGGAGCTTTTAAATGCTGATCCGGATGTAGTTATTGATGTGGGAGAAGTGAAGGCCAACATTGGAAAGGAAATGGATGCGCTTACCGAGCAAACAGGCATACCCTTTGTTCACATTAATGCGACACTTTCTACATTCGATGAGACATATACTATACTTGGTGAGCTTACAGGCGATAAAGAAAAAGCTCAAACCTTAAGTCGCTACTGTCACGATACATATGAGCTTGTTTCTAATATGGCAGCAAGTGTAAAAAAGAAAAACGTACTTTATGTGCTTGGCAGCAGCGGACTAAACGTGATCGCAAAGGGATCATATCATAGTGAAGCGCTCGATATGCTCACCAATAATCTTGCGGTGGTAGATACACCATCATCTAAAGGTACAGGCAATGAAGTAGATATGGAGCAGATAATGCTATGGGATCCCGATTATGTGATTTTCGCACCTGACAGCATATACGACAACGTAGCTTCAGATGATCTGTGGGCAAATATTTCAGCGATAAAAGCCGGTAATTATTATGAAGTTCCGCTTGGGCCATATAATTGGATGGGCTTTCCCCCATCCTCTCAGAGACTTCTTGGCATGCTGTGGCTTACAAGTGTGCTCTATCCAGAAGCTGCAAATTATGATATGTATGAAAAAACCGCAGAATATTTTGAGCTCTTTTATCATTCTGAGCTTACAAAAGAACAATATGACGCCCTTGTCGGTAAATCAAGTAAATAAGGATAAAGAATATGAGAGCTATCTTTTCCAAAATAATCAATCAAATAACGACCGGTCACTCGGTAGTTTTATGCAGTATAATCGCAGGCTCGGGCTCGGTACCACGCGGAGCAGGCGCAAAAATGGCTGTTTTTGATGACGGCAATACCATTGGAACTATCGGAGGTGGAGCGGTAGAGCTTAATGCTATAAAGCTGGCCACTGATGTTCACAGCACAAAGGTATCAAAAATGCATTCTTACATACTGTCGAAAAATGAAATATCTGATATCGGCATGATATGCGGAGGAAACGTCACCGTGTTTTTTCAGTATATAAAAAGTGGGGATGAAAATGCAATTAGCTTATTTCGAGCTGCAATAGATTCTATTGATGGAAGAAAAGATTCATGGCTTATAACAAAGCTTGAAGATTCGGATGCAGCCTGTGAAATGGGTCTCTTTGAAAAGTATAATGGTTTAACTGGAATGGAACTCCCTTTGGACGTGCTTTTTCCGCTATTATGCAGTAAAGCGGTGTTTCATAAACCGGAAGAAGGTACGTTTAAACACATGCTATATATAGAGCCGTTATCAAGAAGCGGAACCGTGTATATATTCGGTGGTGGACATGTAGGGCTTGAGCTTATGAAACGTCTGTCCGAAATCGATTTTAACGTGACAGTATTTGACGATAGAGAAAGGCTTGCGCTCGAGCCCTTGTTTTCTGATAAGATCAGGCTTATGATCGGTAAATATGATAGTATCGATCTACCTATAACTGAATCGGATTACATAGTAATAATGACTCCCGGGCATCAGGCAGATTATGAGGTTTTGCGTTTTAGCCTTAAAACAAAAGCACGCTATATAGGCTGCATAGGCAGTAAGCACAAGATTGTGGCAACACGAAATAGACTTATGGAGGATGGATTCACTCAAAAGGATTGCAATCGGATATACTCTCCAATCGGGCTTAATATAGGTGCTCAAACTCCTGCAGAAATAGCCATCAGCATAGCAGCCCAGCTCATATCGGTAAGAGCAGGTAAGGATCAGAATGAGCTGCGTTTCATCTAAATATACAAAAAGTCTGGATAGCCGGTATTTGTAAACAGTTTTGGATCACCGATTTGAAGGAGGAAATGGAATGTCAATTAAGCTTATAGAATTTGATGTAATGGATGAAAGCGAAATGTATCGTATGGTACGTGAAATATACGCTGAATCGAATGCAGAAAACGCAGAGTGCAGATACCCTGAAATCGTAGATTGTGAAGAAGCTATTAAACAGGAAGAAATTCTGGCTATGGATTTTCTAAGAACATTCTTGCAAAATGAGGAAAATAAATATTACGTTCTTGAAAACGATGGGCAATGGGTCAGCGCCCTTAGATTGACAAGGATTAGTGATTTCTATTACCTGGAAGCATTGGAAACTTCTGCTGAATATAGAAAAAAAGGGTTTGCTGCCAAGATCATTAATGAGGTGATTTTGCTGCTTAGGAAGCGAGGAGGAGTAATCATTCGCAGCAATGTGGATAAGGAGAACGTGCCTTCTCTTGCGACACATAGAAAATGCGGCTTTGAAATAGAGGAAGAAAATGGCATAAACTATTTGACTGGAGAGCAAAGTGAATATTTATACGGTATGCTCTACATAGACAAAAACTCTATATGAGTCGAAAGAAAAAGGGATTGTATCAAAAACGATATAATCCCTTAAAATGTTTTATGAATACCCGTGAAGGCTCTCAGTTCTTATAGATAATTTCACCTTTGTTGACTCTTACCGCCACATCGGGTCTGTTTGTAACTATTGCATCTACCTCAATGGCAGCAAGTTTAGCTACTATCTCAGGATCATCAGCTGTCCAGGCGTGCACTGCTATTCCGTTAGCATGGGAAGCAGCTACGGTATTTTTTATGTTAATAGGTATTGCAAAATTGGGATGAATCGCGTTAGCCTTAAGCTGTTTTGCGTACACCCAAGGCTCAAATAGGGCCCCAGCATAAAGCAATCCAATTCGTACTGCAGGGTTTATCTCGCGCATCTTCATAAGAATATAGTGATTGAAGGATGAGTAGATCACCTTATCGCCTACGCCTACCAAATCTACTGTCTTTATTACATCTTCACATATACCCTCGTAGATCACTTTATCAGCCTTTATTTCTATATTTACGTCAATGTTCAGAGGCTTTAAAAAGTTTAAGGCTTCTCGCAAGGTCGGTATGCGTATGTTTTTAAAGCCTGTTTTTCCTGCTGAAAAATCGTATGACTTAAGCTCTTTTACAGTCATATCCTTTACATAGCCGGTACCATTTGAGGTTCTATCTATCTTTTCATCATGAATTACCACGAGTTTGCCATCTTTACTCATATGAACATCGAGTTCAACTCCATCAGCTCCCATTTCAGCCGCAAGCTTAAAAGCCTCGATTGTATTCTCAGGGGCATATGCGCTTGCTCCCCTATGCGCCCATATTTTTGCCATAAAAGTTACCTCCTGGATTTATAATCAAATTATTATACCATATCGCAAATAAAAAACACACGCACTAGTTCAAAAATGCGTGTGATAAAAAGCTAAAATTTACTTTGAATGAGGTTTGAATATTATAGCAAACAGGTATCCAAAGAATATTGCAGCCGCGATCCCGGCAGCAGTAGCCGTAAGGCCGCCTGTTATCGCACCGATAATACCGTTTTCCATAGCACCTTCGATAGCGCCGTTTGCAAGTGAATATCCAAATCCGGTAAGCGGTACGGTTGCTCCCGCCCCTCCAAGCTCTACGATTGACTCATATATACCTATAGCGGTAAGAAATACACCAAGCACAACGAATAAAACAAGTATTCTTGCGGATGTAAGCCTTGTAAAACTAAGTAACAACTGGCCAACAACACATATGGCTCCACCAATAATAAAAGCCCATACAAAATTCATAAGCATGTCCATCAAATCACCAGCCTTTCTATGGAAACGCCATGTGCAATGGAAGCGATGCTTTCCCCCTGCATATTTACGGTTGGACTCATAAGTGCGCCTGTTGCCATAAAAAAGCAGCGACTGTAATCACATGCGTCAAGGCGCTTTAGAAGATATCCTCCCATGACAACGCCCGAACAACCGCAACCACTTCCTCCGCAAGGTATATTGAGTTCTTTAGAATATATGATGTTTCCGCAATCTATATGCTTAGACTCTATATCAACTCCCCTGCCCTTACATAGGTTTATCAGCATTTCTGAACCAAAGCTTCCAAGATCCCCTGTTATGATCAGATCGTAATCATCTATCGTTCTTCCGGTATCTTCAAAATGACGAAGCAAAGTATCCATCGCTGCTGGAGCCATTGCAGCACCCATATTATTAGCATCTGTAATACCAAAATCAACAACTTTACCGATAGTACCATGCGTGATATATACATGTTCAAGTATCTCGGGCCGTTCTTTTCTTGTAGTTTTATTGCTTCCGCATGTTAAAAGCAAGGAACCCGCACCTGTAACAGTGCGCTGAGTTGTCGGGGTATCCTGTCCTCCCAGCTCTAGCGGCATTCTATACTGTCTTTCCGCTGCGGCAAAATTGCTACTGGCTGCACATGCGACCGTATTTGCAAAACCACCATCAATTAACATAGCTCCTAAAAGGGATGATTCAGCCATAGTTGAACAAGCTCCATATAGACCCAAAAAAGGAATTTCTAGTTCCCTTGCAGCATAACTTGCCGTGGTTATTTGATTTAAAAGATCACCTCCGAGAAGATAATCTACACCGTTAAGCTCAATCCCTGATTTTTGCACCGCTATCCTTACAGCCTGCTCATACATTTTGCGTTCACATTTTTCGAAGCTGTCTGTTCCCCACATATCATCATTTACAATCACATCAAAGAAGGTCGATAAAGGCCCTTTGCCTTCATTTTTTCCGACTACGGTACCTGATGATAGTATTCTTACCGGTTCCTTAAAGGCTACGCTTTGTCTTCCTATTTTTTTATACATGGCACCTCCTGTTAAATAAAACAGTATATTATTCCTACTATGATTGAGGAGATAACACCGTAAACAAGCACAGGACCTGCTACTGTAAACATCTGAGCTCCAACACCCAAAATATATCCCTCAAATCGATGCTCCATGGCCGGTGCGACTATAGAGTTTGCAAATCCGGTTATCGGTATAATTGAGCCGGCGCCCGCCACTTTGCCGATCTTGTCGTACACACCAAGGCCTGTTAAGAATGAGCCTAAAAAGATCATACTCATGGATGTAAATGCAGCGGTATTTTCTTTACTAAATTTAAAGAATTCAGTACCAAGTGTCATAATAGCCTGACCGATACAACATATTAAGCCGCCGACCAAAAAAGCAGATATACATTGAACAAACGCGTTTGATTTAGGCATTCGCTCAGTAACCTGTTTCTGATATCGTTTCTTTTCTTTATCTGAATACGCCATTATCAACACCTCTCTTTATCCGGTTTATAAATGGGTTTAGTCCTTATCTCTTGCTCCGCTGGGTGCTCACATGCTCCAAATACAATCCCGATGCTTACCTCCCGCATACGTGAGTCTTTTTCAATATCCATATTATTTTCCTTCATAACAAATTTCAGTCTGTTTCCCGTAAGTTCATCATTATCATTAACGAATGCAACGATGAACACTATACCTGCAACGAGAAGTACAACTATTGCTGCAATCAAAACAACTATTGTCTTTCTTTTTGTCATATGCTGTGGGGCGGATAACCGCAATTACCCGCCCATAATGCATTAGATGCCCGTCTGTGTTCTCAGCTGCTGCATATCCTGCTTTGCCGTCTGAATATCTGAGAGCTGTGCTTCCTTAGTTTTATACCAGTTACGCTTATGCATTTCATCAAAAATGCTATACTGATCGGATGCACATTCGCTCATTATACTCATCATAATAGCTCGAAGCCCAGGTGAAGCAGTTTCAACTATATCGCCTGCATATTGCTTAACAAGGGATTTCTCCTCATTTAAAATATCCTGAACTAGTTCCTTTTCGGATAACATCTGATTTTGATTAGCCATAGTGTTCCTCCTTATTTGGTTCCATCAAGATAGCGCTGCAGTGAATCAAAATGCTGCTTATGGTGATGTGCAGCATTTGCCGCCATAGTTTTCAGCTGAGGATCAGTTAGTCTGTCCGCATAAAGCGAACACTTTTTGTAGGCAAGCGCCTCATTATAAAGCGCATCCTGAACTGTTCCAAGATCCTTTGAATCGATCTGAGAGCAGCCGGCCTCTGTGTTCCAGTTCGTGCTTCCGGTTGGGTTGAAGAACTGGTCAAAGTTGTTAGTTGTTGTTGATTGCTTTGACATAATGACCTCCTTGTGGTTTGTCGATAATAGTTTGATCTTAAATGCTCAAAATTATTATTGTTTTATTGAGGAAAACCTGATAAAATTTGTTTACAAAGAAAGAAATATCTGGTGGTAGAATTTTGATAAAATTGAATACTAATTTATTAGAAAGGAAACTTGAATTTAAATAAAGTAATGGTAATATTACATGAGAAATAAAAAACAACAATCAGTATCTGTATCTTCTCCAATGGATACAGCATTAAAATATTTGACCGGGCGTGCTCGAACCGTACGTGAGGTGGAATATCATCTTGATTCCTGTCACTACGCCGAGTATGATGTTTATGCTACGGTTGAGCGCTTAAAGGAGCTTGACTACCTTAATGATGCAAAGTATGCAAAGGAATTCATTGAAACACGCCTTGCAACAAAGCCCATCAGTAAAAGGAGGCTCTTTGAACAACTTTTAAAGCATGAAATAGATACTGATATAATAAAAGAAGCTCTTCTTTTGATAGATGATGAGACTGAGCAAAATAACGCCATAGCTACTGCTGAAAAGTTCTATGCTCAATTTGCGGACAGGGATGAAAAGCAGAGAAAAGATCGTACCGCAAGCAGGTTAAAATCAAGAGGCTATGATTATTCTACGATCCGTATAGCAATGGAAAAAGTTTCAAATTCGGTTGAATTTAATATAGATGACTCATCCGAAGACTACTATGAATAATACCATAAATACAAAGGCAATATCAGTTACGCTAGATAAACAGGGTCTAAACTACAATATAGAATTTCTGCCGGAAACAGACTCAACTAATGCTGAGCTAAAACGTGCTATACATAAAAACCAAGCAGGACCTGGCAGCATAATAATTGCCGATTCTCAGACGCAAGGGCGTGGACGTCGTGGAAAAACATGGTATTCCCCATCAGGTGAAGCCCTCTACATGAGTATATGTGTTGCTTCTCCTAAAAGGCTTAGCGATGCACCAAAGCTTGTTATTGCTGCCGCCGTTGCAATGATCCGTGCGCTCAGGCCGATTGTTTCTGTAAAAATCAAATGGCCAAACGATATATTTTTAAACGACCTTAAGCTATGCGGTATCATGTCGGAGCTTATTACCGAAAAGAATTTCTGCTGCGCGATAATAGGCATTGGTTTAAATCTCTATCAAACCTTATTTCCACAGGAGATATCGAACACCGCTATCTCGCTCAAAAAGGCGGGTGTGGAATTTGACGTAAACCGGCTTATATCAAGCATAATATGGGAGATAGATAGACATGTGAAGCTGATTGATGAGCGATTTGACGACCTGCTTTCTGATTTTTCCGCAAGCTCTCTTATAATCGATACCCCCGTTCGCATTATAAGAGCCGATTCGGTGATAGATGGCATTGTTAAGGGGTTTGATGAAAATGGATTACTTATACTAAAAGCTTTCGATGGAAGACTTCATATAATAGATTCAGGAGATGTATCATTAAGGAGAAACTTACATGAAAACCATAACTGACATATCAGGTATAAGAGTCGGCCATTGGTCCGACTTTGATGCAAAGACCGGTTGTACAGCCGTGCTTTTTGATAACGGTGCAGTCTGTGGAGCAGATGTGCGTGGCTGCGCACCAGGGACTCGTGAAACTGATTTGCTTAGAGGCTATAACCTTGTAGAAAAAATAAATGCTATCATGCTCTGTGGAGGAAGCGCTTTTGGGCTTGACGCGGCCTCAGGTGCTATGCGTTTTCTTGAAGAGCACAATATCGGCATAGATGTTGGCGTAACAAAGGTACCTATAGTGCCTGCTGCGGTAATATTTGATCTTGCTGTCGGAAAGCACAATGTGCGTCCGGATCAGGCGGCCGGCTATTATGCATGCGAAGCCGCCTCAAAGAGCTTTGATACGGGGAGTGTGGGTGCCGGATGCGGGGCTACAATAGGTAAGGCTTATGGGGCAATTTATAGTGACAAGGGTGGTATTGGAACAGCTTGCATCGACCTTGAAAATGGTATAAAGGTAGCAGCTCTTATTGTTGTGAATGCACTCGGTGATGTTTATGATCCTGATTCCGGAAAACTATTATCAGGTGCGCATGAGGGAAATAGATTTCTTGCCTTAAATAATGAAACCGCTATTAAGGGACGATCCTTTACAAATACCACGATCGGCATAATAGCTACGAACGCAACTCTCACAAGGGAAGGCGCGACAAAGCTTGCCGGCATGGGACATGATGGCCTTGCCCTTGCCATACGTCCTGTTCATACAACGCTTGATGGAGATACTTTGTTTGGTATTTCGACCTGTGAGATCGATATAGATTCAAGTTATATACTACCAATACTTACTGCCGCAACAAAAGTAGCAGTAATGGCAATACATAATGCTGTTAACATAGCGCCATGAAACGAGTATTATCAGCTTTAGAATCAAGAAAACTTGACCGATATTTTATAGATGAATGTGGGATGCATGGGCTTGTACTTATGGAACAGGCTTCCATCGCTGTTTTTCACCATATCACAAAACTTATTAATACTCAGCAGTCTATATTGATAGTTTGCGGCAGCGGAAATAACGGTGGCGATGGACTTGCTCTTTTAAGAATACTTTGTACATTTGGTTATAATGCCAAAGCAATAGTTATAAATAATGGTAAATGTTTTTCAAATGATGCACGCACTAATCTATCGATAGCGCAAAATTGCTCTCTCCCCATTTATATCGTTTCTGATCCTGCTGAATTTGACAAAGTGTTAAACAAAGATCATGATATGATCGTAGACGCGGTTTTCGGAACAGGGCTTACTAGAAATGTAGAAGGTATCTATAAACATGCGTTGTTGCGCATGAATAACGCAGCCGGAATCAAGGTAGCGATTGATATGCCTTCCGGCATTGACAGCGATACCGGGCGCATATGCGGATATGCGTTCATTGCGGATGAAACCATCACCTTTCAAACACAAAAACGTGGCCAGCTTTTATATCCGGGGCGTGAACACTGCGGTAATACCACGGTGTATCCTATAGGCGTGTTAAAACCCGACTACGAATACGGCAGCAATGAATTTATTGCTACGGATGAAGATTTTAAAAGCGCGTTGCCTATAAAAAAGCCTGACGCACATAAGGGAAACAGCGGAAGGCTTCTAATAATTGCCGGAAGTAAATATCTGCGGGGCGCGGCAGTTATAAATGCTAAAGCTGCTCTAAAAAGCGGCGCAGGACTTGTAAGGGTGCTTTGTCCAGAATGTATATGTGAAGCTTTTTCAAATCTTCCGGAAGCGATGCTCGTGCCTATCCAAGGCGATTGGGACTCTCTTCACAAAGATGTTTTGAAAGATCAGCTTCAATGGGCGGATGCAATAGCAATTGGCAGCGGTATGGGCAAAAATCCCTCTGTTTTTGATATAGCCATGCTCGTATCCGGCTCAAATAAACCATGCGTGATGGATGCGGATGCACTGAATGCATTTGCGGCACGCGGCATTATTCCATCGGGTAAGCACATAATACTTACGCCTCATGTTGGAGAGATGGCAAGGCTTTGCTCAGATACCACAAAAAATATATCTGAGAATTTGCAAAAATTTGCGCTTGACTTTGTATCACAGCACGATGTTAATCTCGTACTAAAGAGCGCGACTACCATTATCGCATCCAAGAGTAGGCTCATCTACAATATAAAAGGCGGCTGTGAGCTCGCAAAAGGCGGAAGCGGCGATATTCTCTGCGGCATAATAGGATCATTTTTGGCGCAAGGGATGGCTCCCTCTGATGCCGCCTGGGCAGCTCCTTATCTGCTTGGAATGTCGTCAAATGAGGGAATGAAGCTCCTTATTACAAGAATGCCTATTGCCTCAGATATAATCGATGCATTTGTATTATAGTTTTCACTTTGCGTACAGTAAAAATGCTGCACACTTTTTTATTACAGGGAATTGACCACAAAAATGCCCAATATCACTAGAGTCATGCAAAACAAAGTACCAAAGACTCCTGCTGTATTTTTTATTTTAATGTTATGTATGCCGTATATTGCAGTAAATATTAGCGATGCAATCCCTGTCCAGATAAACCATGTCATATATCACTCCTCCAGTTTTAGTGTTATATCAAATTCTACCTCAAGCTTTTGATATTTTTCTTGCCAATCATATTCTTGCCATTCCTCTGTGGTTGAAAAATGAAGAGATGCATAACGGCCAAATCCAAATACATCACTTTTTAATCCCTGAACCGCTTTAAATACCCTATGCAGCTCCTTTGACATATTTTCCTCAAGTTGATCTTTTATCTGTAGCCAAGTGAAACCTTCGCTAATGGGTGTAAGTTCGCGACATTCGAGCGTAATGGATACTTTTGCCCTGGGGGAATCTCCAAGTTCCATTTCAACCTTTGGACTACCCTTCCTTTTTAATTGGAGATCCAGCTCTTCACTTTCATTATTATATGGTATCGCAAGCTCTCCTTTGTCAAAGCCTCCATTCCCAATCTGCATTAAAACAGTGTCATGCACATCCAAAATGCCCACCATATTCCATCCCGAAAAAATAGCGCATCCCTTAACGCTTACCCCTGAACCGCCTACTACATATGCACCGGTCATTGGATCCTTAATTGGGTTTTCATTAGCGGAAGAGTTTTGCTGCGCACTATTTTGGGTTCCGGATTTGCTCCCGGCGCCTGTATCACTCTGACTTCCCCCGCTTGAGCTGCTATCGCTTTGCCCGCCTGAATTTTGGGAATCTGATATGCTGCCTTCTTTATTTTCATCACTATTACAATAGACAAGTATTAATGCAGCATCTAAATAGGGATTGCTTGCCATTTCCATAAACATAAGCGTATTGGTTTCAGTGGTAGTACCCTTTTCAGAATGTATCATTGCAAGACTTACTTGAAATTTTCCTATGTCAACCTTGCTTTCAGCGGAAATAGCTTTTAAATAATTAAGAACGTTGCCATCTACTATTATGATATTGGCTGATTCACGAAGCCTTATGGCGTCAAACTCAAAACTTAGAAAATCCTCCAAGTCACCATCCTTTGCAATGGCCGACGATATATGGAGAGAATTTGCTCTTGTGAAAGCAATCTGCTTGGGACTCATGCTCTGCATTGCATCTATAGCTTCAAATATGTTGTCCCCCTCTGCTCCCAAAAGAGAGGCTGTAGATGTTCCTTCGCCTGTTTTCTCAGAATTTTCTGCCTGCATCATAAGCGTTACAAAATACTTATGCGTTACACCTCTATCTACACCTATTGACATAACATAGGAATACTGATCAAGTGACCTGGGGTTTAAGCATCCTGAAACTAAAATCATAACGCAAAATATCCATGATATGATGATAAGAATAGCTAAGATACGTCTATTCATTTATGATCGCCCTCTCTCTTTTTTCTGTATTTGTACCCTTTTTCTTTATAAGCGAAGCAATTATCAGAATCAATAGCGTTATTGCCAGTGAAATACATCGGGTGTACAAAACAAATTTTTCATTATAAATTGTTATATCGCGAGTAATACATGCGATAAGCACAATACAGGAGGCGATAAAGCCGCATGAAAACGCAAATGATCGTATGTCATTCTGTTTAAAAAGCTTTGTTAAGAGGTTAGATGCCATATAGTTGCTAAAACCCGATGATATAAAGCATCCGCTTATTAAGAAAAAGAGCGTTACCTTTTCGAATCTTATGGAATATGTTTCTGCGGGTATAATGTCATTTAGATTCAAAAAAGGAAGCTGTATATCCATTAATTGGTTTGATGTATAGATCATGGATATCGCGATCTCCATTGACGCCATAATTATTATTGATATTAGTACCGCCTTACTTACCGCCTTTCTATAATAAAGGGTTCCATGTGTACACTGAGGTATATAAAGCAAGGATATCATTATTAAAAAGAGCATTCCGCAAAAAGCAGATGTTCTTAAGGATATGTCACCAACTCCATCTCCCAAAAGCGGATACATTCTATATGATTGATAACTATTTAGCGGTATAAACATCATTATTATACTTAATATGAGAAGCAAAGGCGCAAATATCCGCGCTGTTCGTGCAATGCTTTCAAAACCCAACCATGGTAAAACTACAATGGGTATAGTTATATAAAACGCTATCATAACATAGCTGGTATCGAAAATATAGCTGTGCATCGTTTCCATAAACTGTATAAGAGGAAGCGCTGCCGCAAATATAAACTGTATCGCTATAAACACTTTGAAAAGCTGTGCAAAGAAGTTACCGATTGTACATTTTAGCATGTCATCGAGATTTATATAACCTCCACTGCGTATTCTGTTTTCCAATAGCAAAAAAAGTCCATACGCTAAAAGCGTAGCAAGAGGAAGTGAAATGTATGAGCTATTTCCGTTTGAATAGAGCTCTTGTGCTGGTATTCCGAATACGGAGATGCTTATGATGCATAAGCAAAGTAAACAAACAAGCTCTATTTTTCCGACCTGTCCCTCTCTCATACATTTCTATCCCCTTTCGCATTCGTATAATCCTGTGTTCTACTATTATTCCTTATTTGACCTCTAAATATTATAGGTCTATCTCTCATTGTTGTCGGTGCAAAAGGAGATAAAAACGGAACACCGAAGGATTTTAAGCTGCTTATATACGCAGCGCCAAGAAGGATGGCAATGCTTATTCCCAAAAACCCTGCTATCCATGCTGAGCATAGCACCAAAACGCGCATATAGGTTACCGATAACATAAGCTGATGATTCGGGACACAGAAATTGCCAAGTCCAGATAATGCTACGATTATGAGGCTTGTAGTGCTTACTATATTTGCTGCAACGGCCGCTTGACCCAGTATAAGTCCTCCTATTATTCCTATAGCTTGACCTATGCTTTCAGGAACGCGCATACCCGCCTCTCTTATTAGCTGAAAAACTATCAATAGGAATAAAAGCTCAACCGCTATAGATGAATGAACAAGAGTGCGCGAGGATATGACCGTAATAAGTACCTCAGTAGAAAGTACGCCTTGATGATAGAATGCCATAGCAAGAAATGATCCGGGGAGTAATATCGAAAGTACCACTCCAATATAGCGTATAATACGTATCAAAGTTCCAAGCGAAGCTTTAAGGTATGTGTCCTCACTGCTGGCCATAAGGGAAAATAATGTTACCGGCACTATCAAGGCCTCAGGACTTCCCTCCAAAAGCACCGCTATTCCCCCATTTATTATATGAGAAGCGACTTTATCCGGCTTTTCCGTTATCATAAACCTTGGAATCGGAACCAAACGCGGTTTTTCTATTAGCTGCTCAACCGTTCCAAGATCAAAAAGTCTGTTTGTATCTATTTTTGACAGTTTTTTTATAACTTCATTTAAAAGATCATTGTTAACTACCGTTTCGCGATATACTATGACCATCCTTGCATTATTTTCACTTTTACACTCATCTATAGATTGTAAAATAAGATCGTTTGTTTTTATGATTTTTCGTATAAGGGTTATGTTTGTTCTAAGGTTTTCGACAAAAGCTTCCTTTGGACCTAGAACCGTTTTTTCGTTTTTCGATTCAGTAACTGTCCTGCTCTCATAGCCTCGAGTTTCAGCTACTATTGCATCTCGCTCACTATCTATGAGGATTACTGTTTGACCACTTAGTATTGCCTGTACAAGCTTTGAAATTTGATTCTCTATTGAAAGCTCATCTACAGGCAATATCTGCTCGATAACCGTTTTTATACAGCTGCCAAATAAAGGAAGCTTCACCTGTTGCATTTGCATGGTAGGTTTTAAAATAAAGTCATTAATTATATCGTTATCCGCCATTCCGTTTATAAACAGCGCAGCAGCTGCTTTCTTTTTGCAAAGAACAAAGCGTCTTATGATTATGTCCTTATTTTTAGCAGAGCAAAATATATCTTCAAGCTGACGTATATTTGCCTCAAGATTATTTGATATTACCGCATTATCATAATTTAAGTCGGCTTTGCTTGTTGAATTTTTTATTTTGGCGCTTTTAGGAGGTGTTCCTGCCTCCTGCTCAAGAAGCTCAAAATCCTTGTATTCCGAATCAAAGCTTATAGCCTTTTCAAGCCATGAAAAAAACCGCATAAACTCACCTCTAAATTAGTGTAATCCATGCGATTTTTTTTATTCATTTAAAATTATTTATTGATTACTTAGGTTTTCCTACCCTATAAGCCTCCTGAACACATGCCTGGTGGCGCGGACAAACCTGGCTATTTTCGTGAACCTTTGAATTCAAAAGGTGAATACAAAAATGTCCATCAAAATTATTCGAGGGTGTTGGATTTACCATATGAGGCATCGTATGCTGACTTGCCGCTACGTTTTTTCCGTTGTAGGTTATCCATATCGGACGCCTATCCCAAGACCATTTATAACCTGATATCTTGTACATTATTGCGGTATCAGCAGCGGTAAGCGGTTCACAATCAGCATGGAACCATCCACCAAAGCGACGCGCCTTATAGCTAAGGCCCGTTCGTACGTCAGTTACAGTGAATACCGAATATCTGGCTAACCACTCATTTCCACCTTTGAACCAGTCAAATAGCTCTACAGTGCCTATGATCTGGTTATAAAGCGCATTATCCTTTCTTATATTATTACTTGAATCATACACCATATTTAGCGTATTGACTCCCGCAATACCATCCTGGGAAAGTCCCGCAAGCTTTTGAAAGGCTATTACTGCTGCTCGAGTTGTCGTGTCGAATACGCCTGTTATTTCGTCTCTACGTATAAAACCACGTCTGTAGAGCTCCTGTTGAAGCTTCTTAACATCCAGTCCCTCCATTCCTACTCTAAGCTGATTTCCTTCTGCAGTAGTCCTGCTTGTAAGAGTAAGAGTTGTATAGTCCACATAACCCTCGTAAGAGCCAGCTACTATATAACACCAGCTTCCTACCATGGCCTTAATATTTATACCTTGACCTGCGGTTAGCTTTGTAACTACATATGACGCAGTAGAAGGTCCGCCATATACGATAGTATCATCCTTTTCGACATATGCTCCGCGTGAGCCGCTTTCGTTCACAAATACATAATCGCCTGATACATAACCAACAACATCATCAATACGAACACGATACCATCCGCCTGAATACTCAAGTATTTCAAACTTTGTTCCAACGGGTATTTCATAGATAATTTCGCAATCCGTATTGGGTGCGACACGGAAATTTACACTTGCTGTCGTTTGGCCATATGTTGTTTCTGTTTCAGTTCCTATCGCAATCGTTTTTTGAGAATTATACACAAAAACGCACATAAACAGCGAAATACAGGCAAATAGAAATGCGAGTAATCTAACACGCCTATTAAAAGTACTATTCATTGGCAATATTATCTCCTTTCAATAGTAAATCTGATATAATTCGACCAAGCTTTATCAGATCTTGTTTAAGCACATCGGTAATCGCCCTATTATAAATAGTGCTGGCAGGGTGATATAGTGGAAAAAGCTGATATTGCTTACCATTTATACATATCATCTTAATATTACCATGACAGCTCCCAATAGTCAAGCGCTTGTCAGTTTCAGATAAATCTAAAACAGCGGAAAGCGGCGTATTTCCAAGCGTAGCAACCACTTTGGGTGAAATAAGCTCTATCTCACTTTTAAGAAGCTCCGCTCCGGCTTTTATCTCCAGCAAAGTAGGTGTTCGATTTGAAGGTCTGGCAGATTTAAACTTTATTGGCCTATATTTCACAGCATTTGTGATAAATACAGCTTCCCTATCTATACCTGCGCATGCAAGCATATCGCTTAATTGTTTCCCCGCTTTGCCGACAAAGGGTCGTCCTGTTTCAGCCTCTTCAGCGCCCGGTGCTTCACCAATAAGCATTAAAACAGCATCCAAGCTTCCTTCACCAAATACAGGCCTTAAAAAGTCGCCATCGTCACGATATTTTGAAAGCTCAATCAGCCTTTTTTGCTCTTTACGATATAGCTCTTTAAGCAGTGCGTTAGTATTTGTTATCATATTATGAACCCACAGGCGGAGGGTACTCCGCACAGATCAGCTCATAGTTATAACGAAGCTGCTCCGTATACATTCCAATAAGGTTTATATCTTCGACTTCTATTGCGTATTCCAGCCAGTTCATACCGTATCTTAAGGTTTCTGTTTCGATACGCGGCAGGTCATTAACAACATCAAGGTAGCCACGAACCGTTCGCAGGAGATTTCTGGCCTCATTTATTGCTACAGAGAGGGTTTGTTCATCCGTACCCGCTCTAATATACCATGGAGTGTGCACTGAACAATAGGCATAACTTTCACAATTCGCTCCTCCATACTGGCTGACGGGTATATCAGTAAATATGGAATTAGGTATGGACTGAAGCAAAGTTTCAAGATCAAATCTTCTAAACACGGATGAGGAGTTCATCAATACAAATGCTCCTGTTGAGGTCTCCGTACAGTATGCGCTTGCCGGCTCACCTGAATGCACGCATATGCTTAAAAGCGTATGCATATCACAGTTTTCACCGGGTGCATCATCGTTATAAAACCAGTCAGTTACAGGCTTATAGTATTCATCAGCATGACATGCTGCAGTAGCGAGTTTACCGGATATAGAGCATACAGTCCTTCTTACAAGGCCAAGCTCGACCGGTGATTCGTCTATGATCGGTTTATTCAGCAACCCATTATGTATCTGTGACATAAAAGCTTGCCAAAGAGGAGCTGCATAAGTGCCTCCGGTGGAACCGGTCCTTAATTTTTGGCTGTAGTTATCATGTCCTATCCAAAGGGAAGCAGAATAATAAGGCGTAACACCTGCAAAATATACACTTGTATAGTTTTCATTGGTGCCGGTCTTCCCCGCAACGGTCATCCCCTCTATCTGTGCGGCAGTACCTGTACCGCTTTTTACAACATCCTCCATCATATCAACGAGCATATACGCAGTAGAAGGCCTAAATACCTGCCTACGCTCCTGGATGTTTTCAGCGCTTAAAACCACTTTCCCGCTGGAATCCACAACCTTTGTAAATGATATAGGTCTTATATACTCTCCGCTATTTGCAACAGCTCCAAATGCGGCTGCCATTTCAATAGGCGTTATGCCGGAGGTTCCAAGCGCAAGGCCAGGACCATCCTGGTTTATCCTTGACTCATCTATCCCAAGATTTATCAGATAATCTTTGCTGGTCTGTGTATCTATAAATTCAAACAGCACACGTGCCGCCGCGACATTGAGCGATGATGTTATACCTCGTCTTAGCGTAATAGGTCCTATCCACCTTTCAGAACCTATTGCCGGATAGCCATTTCCGCCGTAGCCCTCTATCTCGCCCTCAAAGTTTGCTACTATAGATGCCGGAGAAAAACCATTATCCAGGGCGGGGCCATATACGGCCAGAGGCTTTATTGCTGACCCTACAGGCATATTGCTTTGGTAAGCTCTATTCCAAGCCTTTTTTATAGTTGGTGTATTACGTCCGCCCACAAGCGCTACTATTTGTCCCGTATGGTGATCAATAATGACCGCCGCAGCCTGAGGTTGTTGTGTAGTTACAGTAGTTCCATCACTATTTGTGCTTACCACAACATTTGCGGTAGGATCGGCAAGCTCAGGATACTCCTCCCACGTCGATACCGTATCCTCAAGTATGGTCTGTATCTCAGGGTCAACAGTAGTATAAATGCTGTAACCTCCTGTTCGAAGCATGGTTTCAATGGCGCTTCTATTAGATTTGGTATCTGCCATGCCTTCCTGCTCAAGCCAACAGGTTATTACATCATATATTGCGTATTCAACAAAATATGGCATGTCATACATGGATGATGTCTCCGATTGCTCCACAATAACGATATTAACATCATCATTAAGCGCCTGATCACGTTGATCCGCAGTTATAGAGCCGGCTTCATACATAGCCCATATGACAGTATCGGTACGAGAATTGGTCCTATCCATCTTATTCGTTCCATCGTCATAAAAACGCTTATATGTATTTGCTCTTGGATTTGTATAAGAAGGCTGTTGTATTATCCCGGCAATCATAGCGCATTCTCTTATTGTAAGATCTGAAAGCTCCTTACCAAAATAATCTTTGGCTGCAGCCTTTACACCATAATTTGATTCACCCAAATACACATTATTAAGATAGGACTCAATTATAATGTCCTTTGTTAGCATATCCTCCAATTCAAGTGCTAGATATGCCTCCTGTATCTTTCGCTTATATGATTGTACGTTTGTTAAAACCGTATTCTTTATAAGCTGCTGAGTTATAGTACTTGCGCCATGCGTATTTGAATTTGTAAGGGTGCTTATAACCGCAGATACAAGACGTTTATAATCAAGTCCGTTATGCTTGTAAAAGCGCACATCTTCTACTGAAAGCACCGCATTTATAAGCATATCCGGTATCTCATCCAGCTCTGCCCAATCTCGATATTCCATTCCGGCAAAAGAGGTAATAACATCACCATTGCTGTCGTATATATAAGAAGTTCTGTCACTATCAGTCATTGTGAACATAGATACATCAATATCCGGAGTTGTATCTATATATGCTTTTGCAACACCGATAGCAAGACCTGCTACGGCACATACTAAAAATATCCCCACTAAGA
Organism: Clostridia bacterium; assembly: GCA_017416425.1. Taxonomy (GTDB): domain Bacteria; phylum Bacillota; class Clostridia; order Christensenellales; family CAG-138; genus RGIG1693. The sequence goes on along the minus strand of JAFQCL010000036.1, from coordinate 3,013 downwards.
GTATGCATTTAAGTGTTGTAAATACCACAGCTAAAGGGAAGAATCCCCGGCTCTTTCTTGGTAAAAGTAAGTCATTGTTTCGTGTTTCCTTATATTTTAGCCAATGCTTTTTTATCCAACCAGTAAATTTACGGCACAGACGCTTAATTGCCTGCCATAAATTTGCAAAAAATTCCTTCACTTTCATCATAAAATTATCCTTTCACAGATCATGCACAATGAACACATAATAATTATACCACCTTAATTTCACAATCGCAATATAGCCCCAAATAATTCACTTTTTATAAGAGAAGAGCGCCTAGCACAATGGAATCGGACAAAAAACAAGAAGATAAAGATGTAGAATGAGCTTGGTATAATAAAAAATACAATCTGCGCTGGAGGTTCGTAAAACAGTTAATTCTCCCTATGGTTACGATTATAGGGAAGGCTTTCTATATTATACTGGCGCGGGAGCGCCCAAGGCTCCCTTGTGTAAAGAAAGCTGTCAACAAAGCCGACTGTGGGATTGCCTTACCGCAGCAATGATATATGCACAAACGCCAGAGAAATTCCTGTTGACTTCGTTTTTGGGCTGTTAATCCATAGCCTTCCAGAAAAGCTGTGCGCTCGGCGTGCTGTGACGCTTCCAGTTCGATTCCAGCTTAGCTTCTGCAATGTAAAAATACGCTATATATTTCCATAAAGCTTTTGTAAAAAAACAGACAGGATAAATGCGCAAAAAGTCATACCAAAGATGTCGTTATTTCTTTGTCATTTCTTTTCACAGCTGCTTTACAAATGGAACCAACTGCTTATTATGTTTCGACTGCATGGCAATCCTTCCGTCACGGCTTCGCCGTGTCACATCCCTTTACACAAGGGAGACTTTGTGCAGTGCAAAACCTCACACCGCACTGCGCACACAGCAGTTGTATAGAAGTGCCTCCTTTATCTGTTCAACAAATTACAATTAATCAGCGTTTGAATTTATAAGATAGCCTGAAATATCTGCTAAAGCTTTTGCATTATTCACGCTCAAGATTTCCCACACGGGAGCTGCAGTCTGTTTACCTCCGAAATATCTCCGAGCACAGTCAAGAACGAACTGAACATTCTGTGATTCAGACAGTACATTATATGCTTCATCATAGATATTCATATCCCGACTTTGGAGAGCAGAATCATTCACATCCACCTCAAACAGATGTACTTTTTGTTGTTCCTCTTCACTCTCGCAGCTCCAAACATAATCATAGAGCTTTTTGCAGTCGGGGAGGTTGTCATAAAAATAGTTGCTACTCATGCGACTATAGCTGTTTGGAAATTCTGTTTCCGAACGAACTCAAAAGCTCCCTCGGCAGCCTATTTTGCATAGTCAGACCACTCCCATAGTCCGAACCTGCCTAATACCGAATATAGATACTTGCCGTTTAAAATCATCCCATAGAAGCAATCCGTACTTTGTTCCAAAGCCTGTACAAAAGGCGGGACAAGAGCCATATTCTTTTGTTAGTCAGGTGTTAGTGTATCACCAAGCGATAAAGTTTGGCTCATATGATAAAGTTTCATAAACTCACCTTTCTTTTCTATATGTCGCAATTAAATTCAAGTTTACAGATTCATTTGATTACATCCTATCACACCAAAGCAACGGGTACAAGAACCAGAGCAGCAAAACCAATTGCTGTTCCGGTTAACTGACTTATTAACTCGGCTTTTTACAGTCTCTCAAAATAATTATACCAAAACGCTGAAATACCTGATGAACATGTCGAAAGTAAAGCTTTTTCTTATATGCAGAGGAGCTGATACCGGTTATGTAAATATTTTAATTTTATAAAATACTGTATGGAATGACAGCAGAAACGGAGGTCTTACTATTTATCAGGAAATTGAAAATATACGGATCAATGCATTTTGCAACTCGGCAGCACCAATTTCTCAAATCAAACAAAGCGACAAATACAGACCAGAATATTTTATTCTTGGAAACCTTATGTTATCTGAAGATTGATACTACCCTTGGCACACAGTAAAGCTTTGCGGTATTTGTTGACAATAGATGAGAATATGACTCACCAAGTTTCATTGTTAAGGTATCCTTGAGCACAGTACCCGCACTCCAGGCGAATATCCATGCCATCCTCCAAAGAGAGTTAGAGGCACTTGTGCAATGTGTGTTCAGATACATCACATTGGATAGTGATAGCAAATTTGCAAAGCTTTCCGACGTTTTTGCGGCACACCTATCTATGATACACAGTCTTATTCCGCTTAGCAGCGAGGTACTAATGCAAATCAGAACAGTCATATTACCCTTTTTCCGGTTTTTAATTCCTTATCCCAGTTTAAGATGATGACGTTGCCTTTGTGCAAAATGAGATTACTTCCTGCCCTTTCGGAGTTTTTGCCTTACGTCTATTCTTTCTTTTTTCTCAATACAGCAAAAAAGTTCTTGCAACATTAATGCACATGCGATATAATACAAACATCGTGCTAAACGGGGAGTTAGCGGTGCCCTATTCCTGCAATCCGCTACAGCAGGGTCTAATCCCCATCCCGAGGCAGTTGTTTTTATGGACTGGCGCCAATAAGGAGTGTTGATCATTGGGTCCTGTGCAACTAACACTTGTGAATCATGTCAGGTCTTGACGGAAGCAGCATTAAGCAAGTTAGTTAGTGTGCCGCAGGTTCGCCTGATGGGAGCCACCTAATGGACTACCGCATGGAAGCAATCTGTCGAAGGATGGGTGCACGATTTTTTTAAATACTACATGTTATATTATTATCTATGCGCCCGTAGTTCAGCTGGATAGAATTCATGACTCCGACTCATGCGGTCAGGCGTTCGAATCGCCTCGGGTGCGCCAGAAAAGCAAGGGGCTGTAAAAACAGCCATACAATAAGGTTCCCTGCCGCGTTTTGCGCGGCAGGGCCTTTTCCTTTCTGCCTTTGAACTAAGTTAATGTTTTAAAGCTGACTTTAATAAGCCTATCGCTAAACAGGCTTTTAATCATATCTTTTTTAT
>JAFQCL010000001.1 GCA_017416425.1 Clostridia bacterium | reverse complement strand
TTCTGTCGCCTCGTTTGCGATGCCCACAAGCGTTGTGCCGCCCTCCCCATCCGAAGCGATAAGATAGCCCGCAGAGCTTTGTTCGGGGGCTTTTAATTTGCTGTTTATCTCGGCATAGTATCCTGCCACACGAGCCAAAAGCTCATTGTATGTCACGTTTTCTGTGGGGATGTCCGCAAAAACCATTGTGCTGTTGCGCTTGCCGCTGACGGTGACTGCGCCTGCGCTATCAACATCAATGTTGGCGCCTGACAGCACTCCGCCCAGAGTGTCCTGAGTGGCTATAGGCAGGTCAGCGTTTGCAGCCTCCCACGCCTTCTCGGCCAAAGCCCGTACAGCAGCTATCTCCGCCCCGGTCGCACCGGGGACATTTACTATTCCGTAGGCCATGTCTTACTCCTTTCCATACTCGACCCGGTACTCAGCGTTAAGTTGCACCGTTGGCACGCTGACGCTTCGGATCCTGATATAGCCTGCGATAGTTTCATTTGTAGCACACAGCCCGCAGGCGGCAGCTGCATCCGCACTTTCCGGAGCGATCGTAACCTCCGCCCGGTCTTTATCGGTCACACCCGTGACCGCAATATCATAGTAATACGGATATCCGGCGGTATTATCGGTATACCAGCCTTTTGGGGAGATCGTTGTCGCAACGGACTCTACTTTATCCGCTTTTGCGGCATCCAACTCGGTCAGGCTGCTCATTACCGTCTGAGCAAGCTCCTCTACAAGTCCACTCGCATGGACTCTGGACTTATCTGCACAGGCTTGCATATGTCTAACGAGCGTAATTTTGTCCATCTACTTCACCTCCGTAACAAAAGCGAGCAGGATTTTTCCTACTCGCCCCCTTTTTATAGGATTTTACGCTGCGCCAAACACGCTGTCGAGCATCTCGTTGACCTCCGCATCGGTAGCGATCATGGCATCTATCTCAGCCTTGGTATAGTAGTCACCAAGTGCAGTGCTGATGGCAGCAGTGACCTCAGTTGTCTTGGCGTAGTCGCCAATACCGATAGCGGCGATTGCCTCTGCGATGTAGCCGACAACGGTGGTGGCGGTTGCTCCCTCGGGCAGAGTGCCAACCAGAGCAGTCAGATCAGTAATGGCCTTGTTCATGGCGGCTGCATCATCCGGATGCGCCTGTATCCATGCCGCGATCTCAGTGAGAGTATCGAGAGAGGCGGAAGCGTTTTCGGGGATGAGCTGCTTTGCCAGTTCCTCATTGGCGATAGTGCGCGTGCTCTTGCCGGTATCCTCGCCAATCAGGGTAGCCAGAGTGGTGTTGATGGCATCAACATCAGTCTGTGCGGCCTTAGCGTCTATGGTCTGCTTTAGGGCAGCGGACAGCTCATCGTAGCTGATCTCAGTCTTGTAAGCCAACGCCGCGAGCCCCCTGACAGCTACATCCGCACCGTTAACGCTAATAGTGCCGTTGGCGGTGCCGGTAGCGATCAGTATATTGACCATCTTGTCGGCGATGGTCAGGGCTACGTCATTGACCTTTACCCCCTCAAGGACGTTAGGCTCGCCGCCCTGAGAGACGACACCGTCGATGCGGTCAGATACCGCTTGGAGCTCCGCTTTGGTAGCGTGCTCCGCCTTGATTCGCTGTGCCAACGCCTCAAGCGCGGCCAGTTTTGACAATTTGTTAGGATCGTAAGCCATGTTTTTTCCTCCTTGTAGAAAATAATTATTTTTTATTCAACGAGTGGCTTGCCCGTTAAATAACAATGGTTTAAGATGCGCTCGGATCATCTTCGGTGCTGTCACCAAAGACGTTATCAAGCATTTCCTCTATGGCTGCTTCCGTCGCCACAGTGTCATCGTCGAGTAGCGATGCTTCGTTGACGGAAATTGTTCCGTCTGCCGCAACGGTGATGCCCTCACCAATCTTTACACCTCCAAGCTGGTATGCTGTAGCAACGGGTAATACATAATTGGATGCGCCTCCGTTGCCGGAACCGGAATCGCCGCTGCTGCCCAGCAGGGCAAGCGATGCGCCGATGTCAGCCGTCGGCGGGCTCTGCGCGTATACACGCAATGCTCCGGCAATCGTTCGGCTTGTTCCGCACAGCGTGCTCGTTTTTGCAAGCTCGTAGTATGCGGGTAGGATGGTCAGGATGGGGAACATTTCTTCTGTGATGCTCTCGTGCGGGATGTCAACATGAAGCCCATACACGCCCTCGGTATCTCCATCCTCTACCCATCCCTCCATCGGGATTGTGATGTCGAGCTTAATGGACGCCGTTGCCGCAATCTCTGCCATAGCCGCAAGGATGGCGGGGTGCGCTGCTGCATCTGCGTTGTGCTCTCTGATGAGTTGCTCCGCCGCTGCGCGTGTCACGATAGATTCCGGGTCAATGGTCGCCGTAACGGTGTCCACGTCACCGACCGCCGCAATCAAATCAAAAATTGCCAGCTTTCCGACGACAGAGCTTGCTGGACGAATCCACTCAGGCCCGTTTTCGAGCACTAAGTAGGTGTACGGGACTTCCCCCTCGTCAGGGTCTTCTGCGTAAAGCATGACATTGGTGACGTAAAATCCCGTCTCAACATCAGAGCTATTGATTTGTACAGTGACTTGGCATTCGCCGTCAACGGGATTAGACACTGCTGCAATTTTCGCATCCATGACGTAGTCTGCGGGCTCCGTCATCGTTTTGGGCGTCATCCCATCGGGGATGTAGCCCTTGCCGACAGCCGCCCGCGTGTATCTCATAAGGCACCGGCCTGCCAAGACCTTTGCGATAAGGGCTATGCCAGGCATAGAGCTATAGCTGCCGTCTTCAAAGTTCGCCATGTTTGTACCTCCTATTCGATTAGTCTTGATCTGGTGTGCGTATGGTAAAAGATACCGCCTACGCGGTCTGTGCGGCTCGTTTCCAACCGCCTTACAGTGGGGATCCCCGCCTGCGCCTCTAGCTGCACAAAAGCCGCCTGAGCCACGCAAACGGGTTTCACGGAGCTTATGTGCTCTGTAACCGGCGTTAACATAATGTTGTTGCCGATTGCGCCTCCGTGGGAAATGTGCAAGTCGTAGCGGCACTCCCTCTTGATATTCACAGTCATCGCTAGCGCAAGGTGCGCCGGGATGCGCCGCAAGAGCGTGTCGAGCAAATTGGCTTCGTCGAACACCTCCTCATATATAACGATGGAGATTATGCCTTTGGCAAATGCTACTTTCGGACGAATATCGGTATACTGTCCGATAATCTCCCGTATTTCTGGCTCGCCGATGTGCCCGTTTCCGCTGATGCGTCCCATTACGACGCTGCGCCGCTGTTCGAGGGGAAGCGGCTTCTCGTATGTGATGCCGAGCGCAGCTTCCCACAGTTTAAGAGTAGCTGCGTCTGCTGTGAAAACAAAGTTATCCGCAACAACGGTCTCTAACGAGCTGCAAACTCCGTCCAGCAGTCTGCCCTCTGTTTTAAGGATTTCCCGCATCTCATAAACGTCGAGATAGAAAAGCGGCATCGCCGCGCAAAACTCTTTGAAGTTGTTCTCGTATGGAGGGTTAAGATACGACACTCACCGTCACCTCCCCAAGTACCGGAACATCCTCGTCGCTGATGCGGATGTTTGCTGTCCCTCCGTTCAGGGTGAGGTTTGCGTAATCCACGAAATAGCTCGTGAGCCCCGCGAGGATCGCTCCTATTGTGCTCACTCTAACCACGATGGTTTCGTCTTCCGTCGCCTCAAGCACCAGTGCTTTCAGGTAGTCAGAAATCGCCATCGATGCGGCTTCTATCGCAGCCTGCTGCGTCTTCCCGCTGACGAGTTCCGCATCAAACGTAACGTTTATGCCAACCTCCTCCGCTGATACCGCCGTGAAATGAGCCCCGATATTTGCTCTGCCGTTGCCGAGGCCGTCGCCGACTACATAGGTCTTTCCGCCTATCTCGACCGTCATGCCGAGCCCGTTAGGGTCTACGTACTGCTGTACTGCCTCAACGACGCTGTCCGATACCGGCAGACCAAGCGGGCTTATAAGTACCGCCTTGACCGTATTCTCGCCGTTCCAAAGCGGCTCGATGCGGGCCTGTCCAACTCCAGAAACGCTCTCACACCACGTCTTGTAGTGCTGCTTATTTCCATTCTCCGCTGATCCTGCAACTTTCTCTATCACGCGCTCGCGCAGGGATTCGTCGTCCTCCGTATCGGTGCCATACTCATAAACATCGCCGAAGTTCGCCGATCTCATTCTGACTACAGTATTCACAGGCACCGCGATGTCTCCGCTTTGGATGTAGTTGCATTGCGTTCCGGCAGTCTCCGACTCAAGGAAAAGAGTACCGTCATTTGCCTCTTTCAGCATAAAGTAGTATCCGCTATCGTTATGGAAAAATCTCCATCCAACCGCTGGGCGCGTGCCGGTGCAAAAGAAGAAATACTTTGCCGGTGTTGCTACCTGCCTTACCAAGCCGTATTCCATCGCCCGCAAATCGAGGTATTCGTCTGTTGCTGTCGTGATAAAGACAGTCTCAAAAACGCGGTCTAAGTCGCTGTATAGCTTTGCAATCTTGTTGACGACTGCGGAGATCGCGTCGAAGAATATACTTCCTTGCCGCGTGTCGATTCCCGGTGGTGCTGCTGCCAAGACTTCTTTCATCAAGGCTTCGTAAGTCTGTGCCTCAAACACTAGATCACCTCCTCTATGCGTACTGTTCCGAAAATGGTGTCCGCATCAAAAGATATGTAGGCTTCATCGTCCTTGAAAGAGAATGTGAAATTACTTACTCCTGTTATTCGCGTGTCCGGCCTCAGTGCATCCCGAACGAATCCGGGAGCTATCGCCTCCGTGTACTCCGGCGTTGCGTCTTTCTGCGTGACCGCCTCCTCGATTTCGCTTCCATACTGCTTGTCATAAATCAAGCACTTGAAGCGCGGGGTGATAATTGCTTTGCGTATTGCCTGCCGCACCGCTTCCTGTCCGTCCACCAATCCTATGATGCGACCCTTGTCGAGGTCGAGTTTGTAGGTCTTGCTCGGCTGCTCCGTTGCTTCCTCTACGGTGTCGACCGCCAGTTTGATGTAAACTGATTCCACCATTTAGCTCACCACCCTGTCTAAAACGTAGTATTTCTTTCCGTTGTTCAGGGACAGCACGTGTATCTTTTCACCGACCTTGAGGGCGTTGTGGACGGTGAGTGTGCCCCTTGTCAGCGTGTAGGTAACGAGCTTGTGTGAGTGCGATGCAACAACGTTTGTCTCCGAATCGAGTGCCCCTCCTCCAACCGTGTACGTTGCCTGCGTTGTGTGGTCGGTGAGGTGCCATGGGACGATAGTGATTCTTTCATTGATAATCAGCTTCTCATCATTTGTGATTTGGATTTTCAGCGGGCTTACCGAAATGACAGTGCCCTGCAAGAACTCGATGCCGCCGACGCTCATACTCTGCAAAATCTGTTTCAAGCTGGTCTCGTTACCGCTCGTATTCATTGTTGCCATCGCCCTACCTCCTAATTGATTGTGCTTGCATCCACCCAACCATAGACATTGCACGAGCCTCCAACGCTGCTGTCATAAGCTCCGCCTACAAGATGGTACGGATGTGCTGCGCCCGGTGCCTTGTATGTGATTTTTGCTTTGCCTGCTTTCCGCGTCCCGCCTACCGGCGATGACGAGGTGCTGCTCACGTAGTGGTGACCTCCACTAAACGTGACAATATCGCCAGTGTCTAAATCTCCGGTTATGGTTTCCCCTGCCGCTGCCGTGCTCTCGGTCGTTCCCATGTCGCTCGCATAACTGAGCTGCAGCGACATTGTGTGCATATGGTCCTCAAACGTGTGCGTGTCAGAATCCACGTAGAGCGTCCGGCTGATGCCGATGTGCGGGATGATGACGAACACGCCCACTCCTGAAATAACCTCCGGCAGACCAAGTACGTTATTAAGCGTCATTTTCCTGCTTGCTGTCTTCTTTTCTTGGAGCAACGATTTTGCAAGGGCTTTTATCTGTGCGCTGTTGAGCGTTTCGTCCAGAGTCTCAACATCCTGCATGATACCGATCTTGGCTTCCAGATCCGCATCCTTCTCTTCCGCGAGCACAGTGCCCTCGTCGCTAAGCAGCTTAATTCGGGTCTTCACTTTCTCAATGGACTTGGTCAACTTGTACTTCGAGATGTTTGCGCCAGCCTCAAGCACCCATTGCAAAACGTTCTCTTTACGCTTCCTCAAGCACAGTGAGCCATTTTCGCTCACGACGAAAAAACGAGTGCCAGTGTTTTCAAACTCGAGACTCAGAGCATCCTCAATTGCGTCCCAACCTGTGGTCTTTTTTTTCGTCAGATCGGGTATGATGTAGCTGCATGCAGCTACATCGCCGGTTGGCAGGCCGAAGCGGGTGCATACATCGTAGAACACGTCTGTTGCCGTCTTGCTTTCATAAACAAACGTGTCTCGGTTGTTGCTGAGGTATATGCCGTTGTCATACGCTTTGTATTCGCTTGTCTTGCTGTTGCTATTTCCCTGCGTCATAAAGATGCCACGAAACAGTTCCCTACCGTTGTGCTTGAATATGCACTGCCAGCCCTGCTCAATATCTATACCACTCCGCTCATGCTTGTAGCCATCGTCATCCAATAAGCTGATCGTAAGTGTCCGCGTCGGGCTCCCTCTGCGACCTGCCCACTTGATGGTTTCGACAAGCTGTGTGATATCTATGCCCGACGATTCACCGTTTTTGTATATCGTCAGACTGATTCCCTTTGCCATCGTACTCCCTCCTTTATGCCTCTGGGATCGCCAGCACTTGCCCTGCGTAAATCAGATTTGGATTGTTCCCGATTACGTTCTTGTTCGCATTGTAAATCACCGTATACTTAGCGCCATTCCCATAGAATTTTTTTGCGATATTCCACAAGCAATCACCGTTTTTGACCGTGTAGGTCTGAGGTGTGGTGGTGTTGTCTACGCGCGTCTCGGTCTTCTCGATGGTCGCTGTCGCTGTAGGCGTATCTACCGTGACCTTTCTCACCGTAACTTCTCTGTACTCTTTAACGGTCATATCGTAATAGATGGTTCCGACATCTCCACCTTGCTCGTAGTAGCTAAACTTCTCGATCGTGCAGTAAACATCTACATCCACGTCCGTAATAATCAAATGTATGGGCTTGTCACTCTCTATCCAGCTCTTGATTTTCTCCACGCAATCGAGAGGCGGCGTGATGCTGCTCACCATCAGGCCCGGGAAGCTCTGCGCCGGAAAGAAACTGCTAAAAGAAAATTGGTAGGCCGGACGAGATTGCTTTATAACAATCTCACCCAAGCCCACCACGTCAACAGTGGAATTTTTGCTTCCGATACTAACGCCAAACTTTTCAGGAAGTACGGGGATGCGGAGCTTTTCAGCCTCTGCATTATGCGTCAGCCACATTTGGTATTTAGTATTCATAGCTCATGTCTCCCTCCTCAAATATCTCCTGTGTGAGGATTTGGGACAACACCGGCTTGAGGTATTCGTAGAGGAACTCAAGTAGCGATTCTTCGTCTGCCTTTCCACCTGTCAATTCGATGTTGCCTTTGCCCTCGATGGCAAGCACCACCTTTTTCGTGGTCTCTCCGCCACCGCTGGTTTCGGTCTCAACATTGTCAACGCCGTAACCGCCGGGAGGTGTATATGTGCCTCCGCGTTCCCCGGTAACAGCCTTGATGATGCGATTGGTTTCATCCGCCGGGAACACGGTGCTTCCGCCCGCTCCGACGATGAGCTCTGGTCCGTCTTCTCCTGCGACGAACACGTCCTCAGCGTTTGTTGTACCAGATGCGTATCCTGCGACGGTCGTAGTCACGCCGCCGGCGTAGGAGGTGTTAAGTGCCGCCGCAACTGCCGCTGCTGCACTCTCTGCCGCACTGACCGCGTTCGCAGTGCCGTCTCTGATGGCCTGTGTGTATGCCGCCATCGTTTCTTTGGCTGCTGCGGCTGCCTCTTCCTCCATGCTCATGTTATCGATTGCTTCGTCGAGCCGTCCCTCGATCTCTGCCATCTTTGCATCAAAATCGGTCTCCATCGTTGCAACGGTCGTCGCAAATTCGTCCTTTGCCCGCTCGACCTCTTGGAACGAGGTGTTGAAGTCATCGACGAATTGCTGCGCCTCTGCGCTGGAATCGCCAAGCTGCTCGATGTTCTCAATGATGGCATTCAGATAACCTGCGCTTTCCTCACTGCCGTCGGACAAGGATGCTATCAAGCCCTCGTCGAGCCCGTAATCCGCAGCCTTGCGGAGGTTTTCGGTGTACGTGTTCAAATAGTCGATTTGGCTCTGGAAAGCGTTCTGCATATCCGTGATGGATGTTTCCGTCTCCGTAGCCATCGTGTCGAACAGACCGATTTGCCCGTCAATGCTGCTGCGTGCCGCTTCGTAGGCTTCGTCGTAGGCTGCGCACAGCTCATCCATCTCCTCTTGCACGGAGGAAATAGCGTCGCTGACCGCATCCTCGTAGCTGACGGTGGCCTCTGCCGCCTCCGCTGTTGCGTCCGCGTATTCCTGCATGGTGCTTTCGCATTCCTGCTGCATCTGCTGGTTTTCCGCGAGTGCCGCTTCGAGGTCGGCGAGCGCGGTCTCGTAGGATTCGAGGTCGTCCCACTCTCCGGCAGACCAAAAGTGATCCCATCCGCTCATGCCGTCCATCCTCTCTTGTTCGAGGCGGACGTTTTCGGTCGCGGCTGCTATCTGTTCTTCGAGTAGTGCCTGTTCTTTCAAGAGCTGCACGTAGGTATCGTAGCTCTCTTGGTACTGTTCCTGCTTTGCCTGCTCCTCAGCGGCCTTTTTAAGGGATTCCACCATCGCGTCGGTGTTCTCCGTGACATCCGCGATGCTGAGTGCAAGGTCGGGGTACTTTTCGTTGAGCGTGTCGACGATGCTCTGCATCTGCATCTGCGTCGCTGCTGTCTGCTCCGTCGACGTTGCCAAATCTTCGAGCTTTTGGATGAGGGCGAGGGAGCCGACTTCTTCCTCTCGGATTGCTGCCGTGTTCTCCGCATAGCCCTGCGCGAGCTCATTATGACTTTCAACAAGCGCGTTGCACTGCTCGACAAACTCCTCGACGGTCATTTTGTTCGCCTCAAAAGAGGCGTTCAGTTCGTCCATCTCGTACTTGAGCCGTAGTGCTTCCTCGCTTGTCTCTCCGTATGTGTCGCAAGCCTCCTCGTACTCGGAATTGAGGTCTTGCAGCGCGTCATACTGCGCCTTTGTGGTCGCCGTCCACGTGTCGTATTCGGTTTCCTCCTCTTGGAAAAGGGCTATCAGCGCACCCACGGCGGCTACTACGCCGGTGACCGCAAGTGCTACCCATCCAATCGGGCCGAGTGCAGCGTTCAGTGCCACGCCAAAGGCTGTGACCGCCGGTATCGCTACCTGCGTCACGAACACTACGCCGGTAATGCCAATGACTACCGCCGCAAGTCCAACGCCGATGGCTGTAATCGCCTTTGTGACGGCGGGGTGTTCCTGTAGGAAGTCGCCGACGCTTTTCACCACGCCTGCCACTCCGTTAGACAGTCCGCTTACCGCCGGTTCCACCGCGCTTGTAAATGCGGTGGAGACGGAGTTGCTTGCTTCCTGCCAGTTATCATTCAGCGATTTCGCTTCCTCCGTGACGGTCTTGAGCGCATTGTTTACGTCAAGTGTCCCGCCCTCCACGCTGTTGAGCACGGGGAGGATATTGGCCTCAAGGTCTTCATACATCGTGCCGAACAGACCGACGGCTGCTGCGTTTTTCTGTATCGGGTCGTCCATCGCGTTCAGTGCCGAAACGACCTCGAAAAATGCTGCGCTTGCGGTATCGCTGCCCGCCGCAAAGCGAGCGGTCATTTCCTCCGCGTTCATTCCGAGGCTTTCAAACGCCTCCGCGCTGGTTTCGCTGCCGTCTTTCGCTCTGATGTTGAACTCCTTGACGGCATCGCCGACCTTATCGACCGAGAACACGCCAGCCTCCGCGCCGTTTATCAGGCTGATTAAGAACTCATCTGCGGAGAGGCCGAGCGCGGAGTAATGCGCTGCGTATTCGTTGAGCACGTCGAGCAGGTCGCCGTTCTTATCGGCTCCGCTCTGTGCGCCGACCGTGATGATGTTGTATGCTTCCTCTGCCGAGATGCCAAAGTTCTTCATCAGGGAGCTTGCCGTTCGTGCCGTCTGCGATACCTCGTAGCCGAGCACGTCGTTCAGCGCGAGGCCCGCGTTCGTTGCTGCCTCAAGCTCATCCCCGGCGAGGCCCGTCGCCTTTTGTACTGCCGCCATACCAGCGGCAACGTCGTAAAGGTTCTCCGCATGGGAATCCGCGAACACGGTCGTTGCGCTTTCCATCAGCGAATCAAGCTCTTTCCCGGTCGCGCCCGTTGCGCCGATGATTACTTTCTCTGCCTCTGTAAAGCTGTCCGCGAGGTCGTAAGCAGCCTGCGCGATTTCCTGCAAGCCCTCAACAATGCCTGCCGCTGCGAGTGCGCTAGAGATCTGCGCCAGCGCATCCGCACCTTTGTCACCCATCTCCTCTTGACCGTCGCTGGTCTCCTCGCTCTGTTTGTCAAGGTTTTCGAGGGTTTCCTCTGCTTTCCTTGCTGCTGCAGCCTCCGCTTCGAGAGCCTCCTCCGTTTTGAAGCCCATTTTCACAAGTTCCTCTGTGGTATAGATGGCTTCCAGTGCGGACTTGTCGTAATTACCGATAGCTGCAGTCCAATACTCCGTCGCATCTGCTGCTGTGTCAAAAGACTGTACGGTATCTTCTAGCGTGTCGCCGAGGCTCCGCGCTGTTTGCGCCACGCCCGCTACGCCTTTTGTTGCTGCATCAAAGGCGGAATCAGCGACGTTTTCGGCTCGTTGCCATTGATCTACGGCTCCGCTGCCGCTGGTAGCAATTGCATCCATTTTGTCTGACATTTTGTCTATCAGCTCAAAAATGGCAGTGAGTTGTGCCGCCATTATTTTCCGCCTCCTCTCAGTTTGATGGTGTCAAGCCTGCACGGGTGCTCCGATTCGGTCAGCTCCGACGCTATGTAAAAGAGCTGTCGCTCTCTTGGCATGGCGGCGAAATCCTCCATTCTCAGGTGGTGCCGCTGCCAAAGGGTGTGCGCCCAATATTCGTTGCTGCCCGTGCGGGCTATTAGTTTTTTATTTCCCCGATAACTGCCTCATCGGGAACTCCGTCGATGAGGCCGAGGGCAGTGAATACAGCTCTTGTCACCTGTGCGTATTCGTCCGCGCGGGAGAATACGAGCTGAGGCATATCGGTGAAGTCCACGCACTTGTAGAACTCCATCATCTCTTCGTCCTTGAGATTGGGGTAAACAAGCGCTTCCGCGATGATATGGCGTGCCGCCTTTGCGCTGTCCTTTTCAGTCTTGTAAACGACTTCGCCGTTGGCGATGTAGGGCTGCCCCTTTTTGTCAGTGGCGATGCTGCGCTTGCGGTAGTTGTTGTTGATTTTCTGAATTTCCGCATTGCTGAGGACACGGACTTCGAGCTCGATGACTTCTCCGTTCTCATCAACGAAAGTGGCGGGGCCGGGGACAGTGATGATTTGCTCCTCGCGGTCGCGCATAAAGTATTTCAAATCTCTTGCCATTGTCAGTTCTCCTTATCGGTATGGTAGAAATGCAGTAGGCCTCGCTCCAATAGGAAACGAGGCCCGCCTGTTTAAACGATGTCCTTAGCGTTGAACGAAATTGCGTCATCCAAGACATCGCCTGCGCTGTCGAGATTGATGAGATTCAGATCTCCGGTGAGGACGCAGCCCACGCAGGTCACGGTCTCGCTGCCGTTATCTGCGTAGTAGTCGCTGTTTCTATCGTCCATAATGCCCTGGATAGTGAATTCTGGCGTTGCCTTGCTTTTCTGATACTTAGCAATAGCCTCCTTGAGCCACGGGGTGCTGCGTCTGCGAGTGATAGTGCCGGTGATGGCCACTCCGAGCCAACGGGAACTCGGAGTGCGCTCTCCAAGCTGTCTGCCTGTCCATACGTCTGGAGTGTACTTGATTTCACACTTCACGCTGTCGACGCACTCGATACCGTCAATGAAAATCTTTCCCTCACGGAGGGAAATAGGGCTTTTGTTGTATTCCATAGCCATATCTTTCTGCCTCCTGTTATCTTGTGGTAATAGTGAAGAACAGCTTTTCTGCGCTATCTACGGGCTTGATGCCGACGTTGAAATAGGTCTCGTCGCCGTGGCTGTTCTCGCGGTCAACGAGAAAGTCGTTGTCGTAGTCCACTTCGGTGATAGCTCCCATTTCAAGGAAAATCTTGAGGATGCTCTTGCCGATGCCCTCCATGATGTCCCAACCAACATCGTTGTTGTCGTACTTATTCGGGGGGAAGTTCAGGACGCATCTCTCGCCGAAGCTGTCCAACACGCGCAGTACGCGGTTCTTGTGCCAACTCTTTGCCTTGTTATCAAAGGTGGTCAGGGAGTTGATGTCATACTCGACAGCGACTTCCGTCCTCTCGTTAAAGGAGAAGAAGAACTTGCCCGCGTTGATAGCCGCAACCGCCTCCGCGTGAGACATCAGACCGATAATATCGCTTGCGTTCTCTACGACTTTATAAGTGTTAGATGTCACGCAGTCTGCGCCTGCGTCAGCTCCGGCTACCCATGCGGTCGCCTGTTCGGTGGTGAGTTCCGTGCCATCTGCCAGCTTGTAGCTGTTCACGACGTTTATAACTCCCTCATAGTCGCACACGTAGTTGGCGACGACGAGCTTGCGATACTTGCCAACATCCTCGCGCAGATACTTGATTTTGCTGGTTGCTGCGGCGAGTAGACCGCTCTCATCTGTGGAGTTCACGGGGAATGCCATTGTATTCCACACCTGCGCCTCTGACGCGTCAAGGAAAGTAGCAATATCCTGAGTGGTCGCGCTGCCGTCCGTGCCTCCGGTAAGGCTGATAGCAGAGAACTCAGTCAGCTCCGTCTCTGCATCTCCTTGGAATGCAATCCACGCAGAGCCGACGGCGATGAGGTCGCCAATGGTGGCAAGCCCCTCATGGGTTTCTACCAGCGCATTGTCGAGGTAGACGTTCACATCGTAGCCCCCTATTTCATTGGGGACGCAGTCGAAAGCAAGATCGTTACCGCGACTGCCGCCGTACATCGCTTTCGCGGTAATGGCGGGATTCTCCACGGTCGCCGTAGCCTTCGCGCCCTGCGCTGGGATATAGACGATTACGGTCTTTGCGTTCTTCATGGCCTCTTTTACGAGCAGCAAGGGAGTCTCGTAAACGCTGTATCCGAGCTTACTGTAGTTCGCGTCCGGCGCAGAGTTGTTGATGGTGATAAACTCTCCCGCAGGACCATATCCAAAATTGATAAGCGGCAGAATGACTGTGCCGCGTTCGCTGCTGCCAACAATATCTGTTCCCGTCGTCTCAAAATTGATGTACGTACCGGGTCTGACCTTGCCGACCAGCTTATCAAAAGTTCCGCCAGCCATTGTTATTTAACCTCCTTGTTGAGCCATTTCTTGAGAATGGTCTTGATTTCATCGACGGTATAACTGCCAGTCAAGCCAATAGTTGCACCATCGAAAGTGCTTGGTGTAACGCCAAACAGAGTGACGCAACTCCTACGCAGCTTCGCGATAGGGATTTTCTTGCCCAACTGTGCGGTTACGGACTGCGCCTGTTCATTTTCCAGCACCGACACTGTGCTGGCATTTGTACTCTTGTTTGCCATAACTGTCCTCCTTATTTCTTGATATCATGCTCCACGAAGAAACGCTGCGTCTTGAGCACATCTTCCGCGTCGTATGGTCTGCGGCTAGTCCACTCAATCGTAAGCTGCACTACGCCGGTGTCAATCTTCTTGAGCATCGGATCTTTCAACCTCAGTTTTGTGCCCGTTTCCGAGCCACCACCGTCGATTATGGGAACGAGATTCCGTGCCTGTTTCAATTTCGTGAGCACACCGAGCCCGATTTCGTGGGCCTCCTCCGTCGTCTTGCACATGACGTTGATGTACCATGCGTAATCCGATGCGTAAGTACGGAACGTCTCTCCGCGTGTGACTATCTCGGGCTGCGGGAAATACATGGCCGGGAATTCGAACTGCTCCGGCACGTCGTAGTAGTACGGCGAGGGATTTCCCGCGCTCCGCAGAGCAAATGCCATAATGCTTGCAACTTCCTGTTCGAGCGTCATGGCGAATCACCTCGCTTTCTGCTATGTTCCAAAATATTCGTCAATCCACTGTTGCAATTTTGCTTCAAGTAGCTTGGGGAAGATCGCATCGAGGATCCTCAACGCGCTCTCCCAATAATGCTTACCGGGTACCCATTTCTGCTTGAGGTACATTCCTGTATCTGCGCCCGGCTCGTAAATAAAGCGGTCGCCCTCCCATCTGCCGGGTACCCATCGCCCTGACTGGCCTTGCTCATTTGTCCAGTGCCCGTCGTTTACATATCCTGCGTACTCAATGCTGGTGCCGACCTCAAGGGTGAGGCCGTCAACGTCCAGCAGCCACACACCGTCCTCGCTGCCCTTGTGGAAGCTGTTGAGCAGTAGGCGCGTGTCTAAAACCTCCCGCCTGACGATTTCATCCTCAAGGATGCGCAAAAACTCATTTCCAAGCCCCTCCAAAAACAGTCCGAGCACGCGCTTGAAGTCGCCTTTGGCGGCTTTACTGAGCTCCGCAAAGAACTGCCTGAATTGTGAGAGGTCGAAGTTGACGTGATTGCCCATTAGAGCGGCCTCTGTGCATCTGTCCTCTTGATGTAAACAAAGAGGTGATGCTTCCTCACGTTTCGAGGAAACTCCGCTGTGTACTCCATCCCGGTCTCTAGCCAAACGATTTTGTCGTTCATCCGTATGTCCGTTCCGATTGGCAGCGTGAGCTTGATTTTTGCGTCCATCATGTTTGCGGGCTCCGTCTGCGTAATGGTCACGCTCATAGACCGCACGCCGAAGTGGCACGGCACCGCTGCTTCGTCCGGCTCGTTTCTGTATGAAAAGACGGGGGAGGCAGGTAGGCCGAAGCCGGGCGAAACATCCTCGCTCTCAACGTGGTAGATGTCGCACGTGTGGTCGAAAAAGTTCTCTATGCTCATGTCTCCGCCTCCTCTCTCAAAGTCTCCTCATGCGTAGCGTCACGCCGTTCCGGGTCGCGACCTTTACGTAGGGGTCAAGCAGGATATTCACGCCGAGACCGTCGATGCTGATGTAAACGTCGTCCGCCGTGTAGCTGTAATCGTCGAATGTCTCGCTTTTTACACGCTTGCCGCCGCTCTTTGCATCCGCGCCTGCATTGTACGCATACGCCTCTGCTAAGAGAATAACGGCGGTCTTTACGGGCTCAGGAATCGTCTCGGCATCAGCAAAATCATTGTTGGTGTAGGATATGACGTATTGCTCCGCTCTCGCAATGTCGAAAGCGAGCTTATGGTCGTTTCGCTGCTGCACCGGTGCGTAGTCGGAATACTCTCTGACTTCCGCCGGTGTCACCCACGGTCTTTCTGCCATGCCGTTCGCCCTCCTTTATTCGTCCTGGAGCTCGACCATAGTGGGGCTACCATACGCGATGATGCCGCTGATAGTCTCCTCTCCAAGTGCCTCGCGCAGCTTTTCGATGACCTTATCCTTGCCTCTGATGCCTTTCAGGCTCACGCCCTTATAGGCGGCAAAGGTTTCAAGTTCAGAGGCGGTCATCTTGTCGATGGTCTTGCCGCCAGCGCTGTCGTCTTCTGCCTCCCCAAAGATGCCGTCAGGAAATTCGTCGCTTGTGCTGTCGTTTCCGGCATTATCGACGCTGCTGTCGTCCTCTGCGACAAGCTTGAAATAGCCAGTGGCAATAGCCTTGTCAGCAATTGTCTTGTTATCGACGTACACATCCGGTTTCTTCTTGCTTGCGGTCACGATACCAGAATACGAAAGCCCTTTGGTGAGTTTAAGGTGATAACTCATAATTTGCCTCCTGATTAAACGAGACCGGTGATAATACCAGTAGCGTCCAATTCCTCGATGATGGGGTCGTAGTCCAGATGGGTCACGTAGAAACGCTTATCCATCATGATGGCCTCTTTGCCCTCGATGGTTTTGCGAATCTTCACGCTATAGGTGTTGACTACGACAAGGTTTTTGGGGTCGGTCAGGATGATGACATCATCGCCGAGGGAAGGGCACTCGATGGCGGGAATCTTTGCGGGAGCGGTGTAGATGCTGTCGGGCACTGCGCCGCCTGCGCCGATAACCTTGTTAAGCAAAAACAGCTCCCACTGCTGCGCTCTGTGAGGGCTCATCAGCCAGCGCAGCTTGCCGTTGTTGTACTTGTTGGGTATCTGCTGCAGGGCGCTATAGAACAGGTCGAGGCTCATCTCGGTCTCGCCGGAAGCGTCCAGCACGTGACCGCCGTTCTTAATCTGCTTAATCCAGCCATCGTTGATTTTCAGGAAGTCGTAGTCCTCTGCATCCTCAGCAGTATCTTCGTCGCCGTTCAGGTACAGGTCTTCGAGGTCGATGCCAAGCTGAGTAGTCATGAGGTTGGTGATGCTTTCCTCAAGGTGCTGCCCCTCGATATTCTCGCGCAGGGTCTCCTCAGTGATTTCCCAAGGCAGGCGAATCGCGGTGGTAGCGTACTCAATCTGGCTGGTCTCCACGGAAGCGCGGTAGCCGTCGTCGGTGTTTTCGGTCTTCTTTCTCACGATGCGGCGACCGATGCCAATCTTGTCGATTTCGCCGGTTTTCGCCACGCGCATCTCATGGCGGACGAGGCCGCCGAGGTTGGTAGCCTCAAAGGTCTGCTGAATAAACTTGCGAGCCTGTTCGGGGTTGAGCAGGCCGGAGGTCAGAGTGTCGGTGGTAATCGCCTTGCTCACGACCTGTCTGTTGCTGATGTTAGTAGGCATTTCGATATCCTCCTCTGAAATTAAAGAATCCCGTGGAGATAATGCTTCTCGACGGGTTTGGTGTCTCTGCCGTCATTGATGGCGGTAGGTACGCCGCGTGCCTTGAGCACGGGCTCAACAGCCTTACTCACCGCTTCCTCGACCATCTTTGCGATGCTCTCTGCGGTAACAGGCTCCTCCTCCGGCTGCTTGGGAGCGAGTGCCTTTGCGACGGCCTCCTCGACCATCTTCTGCACCGCGTCAGCGGTGATGTTTTCGTCGCCGGTATCAGGGGTCTCCACGCCGAGGGCTTTCGCCACGCTTGCGGCTACGGTTTCCTGTACCAGCTTTTCGACTTCTGCCTTAGTCACGTCTTTGTCCTCCTTGTCTTTGTCCTTGTCTTCGTCGCCCTCATCGCCCTCATCGCCCTCAGGGGGTTCAGGGGGCTTCTTTTCGTCGCCGTCGGGGTCTTCTTCCTCCGCGTCGTCGAATGCCGCCAAGAACGCGCCCATAGCCTCGAAGATGCCCTGCAAGGTTGCGCGGTTTTTGCCGCTCATCTTCTTGCCGACCTTGAGCACGGGTTCGTCCTTAGCGATAGCCTTTGTGATGGGGTCGCCGCTGGTGAGGATTTTCTCAACGATGCCGCAGAACTCCGTCAACGCTTCCTTGATTTTCGCCTCATCGCTCTCAAGGTACTCCGTGCCGGTGTACCCGTCGTAGTGACTGAGGGTGTCCTGCAAAGTGCAGAACGCAGTCCAGAAAGCATTGGAACGGATGCGGCGATTGTACTCCTCGCTCATCGCGCCCTTTTCCACAACGTCGAAGCCGAACATCTCTGCCAGCTTCTTGAGCAAGCCTTTCTTCTCGCTCTGCTCCGGCTCGCTGCCGGTCGCGGTCTTGTTGACATCTTCCAACTGTACGTCCTCCTCGCTATAGTTTCCGACGCCTCCCATCGAGAAGCCGGTTATTTCGCCCTTTTCAACGGCATCCCACAGACCTGCGTCTGCGAGCTCTACCGTCATGAGCCAAGTGCCCTTTTGCACCGGCTCATCGCCTATCTTGAAGTCAGCTTTGGCAATCCAGCTTTCGACCACTACCGCTCCGGGTAGGGGTTCAAATGAGTGCTGCAAATCGACCTTGCTGCCGTTCTTTGCGAAGTAGTAAGCAGCTTTGGTGATTTCTTCCTCGGTCATAAAATTGCCATGCGCGTCCTCCGCCATCGGCTCATAAACGATGCCGGTTACGAAATGATGTTCAGCGTCTTTCTGCACGATTCGTCCGTATGTGGAAAATGTCGCTTGTCCGTCTGCCGCTTTGGTGATAAGGAATCGTTTGAGGTTCGCTGCCTTATCAACGAGGCTGACAAACTGGATTTTTGCGTCTGTAATTTCGTATGCCTTGTTCACTTTCAAGCCTTTTCACCTCCTCTCTGCGTTTTATATGCTGACCGAGGGGACGGCGGAGCCGCCTCCGGGGAACGCCTGTGTTATTCAATTCCTGCCTTTGCTCTATTGGCTGCGTCGAGCTCTTTCTCCCATTCGTCGTCCATGTTGTCGATGGCCTGCTGCTGTAGCCGCTGCCGTTCCGCGAGCGGGAGGCCGAGCACACGCTCACTGACTACCGGCTCCTCGATGCAATGGCAGTTGATACTTTCACCCGGCGGGAGCCTGCTGTCACGCGGGTACATCGGGTAATAGGTGCTTCCGTCTGCGCCGCGCAGAGTGAATGGTTCTCCCTTTGGCACCACCTGACCGTCCATGTCGACATGGTTCTTCCGGGGCTTATTTCTATACTTGCCCGTATGCCTCCACAGCTTTTCTTCGACTGCTGGGCTTTGCATAAATGCTTCCTGCTGCGCTACGCTGTGCGCCCGCAGAACCTCCGTGATGGATACGCGCCGGGCGCGGTAATATTCGTCTCTGATTCCGCTGTCGAGGATGTTTCGGGTGAACGTAGCAATGTCGTCGCCCTTCTCAAGGCCGGTCGCAAGTATCCTCTCAACTTCCGCATGGCTGTCGAGCTTCATCAGCTCTCCAAGCTCCGCGCTCCACTGCTTTATCCATCCAGTCGTCTTTTTGCTGATGGATTCGAGCTTGAGTTGCTTGTCCGTCCGCTGTATGTAGACCTCGACCACGTCTAGCATAAAGTCTCCGAATATTTCCAAGAAGACCGTCTCCAGCTTCTCTGCGAGCGCATCCGTCAACTTTACTCCAGGCCATATCTTTTCAGCGAACTCCTCAAGGTCGATTGCCTTGTTCGCATACTCCACAAACAGGTCGGTTTCTTCCAAGAGTGCTTCCGCAACTGCGTCTTCGATTTCCTGCGCTGTCCTAAGCGTCTTCCTGCTCTCCGCGAAGCCCTCTGCGTCGAGGTCGTCGGCGAGCGTGTCGTCCGCCTTTTCGATGTAACGGTCGATAGCCTTTATCAGTGCGTCACACGTCATCATAGGCTCACTCCTCTCCGCGTTCCATGCGCTTGAGGAGTCTTCTGATTTCTTTCAGCACGGGAACGATGTCGTCGTCGTTGTTGTGCTGCGCCTTTGCGATGGCGTTGTTCATGCCCGATGCCATCGCGAGGAAGCCTGACAGCGCATCCGTTGCACTCTGCGCCCTGTTCAAGTAGGCGAGCGGTATGTCTCCCCATTCCTCTGGGTAGTTCTCAGAGACCTCACCAATGGCTTCCAGTGCGAGTTGCTTTGCCTTGTTCGGCGTGAAACCACCAGCAGCATTGCAAATGGTGAGTATCTTCACAAGATCGTCTGTGTTGCTGATGTCCGGCTCAAGGAAATAGGCTTCCGTGTGCTGGAAGCCAAACTCATTGAACAGCTTATTGTTGATGATCCACGCAAGGCTCTTTCGTTCCGGCTGGAATACCTGTTTTTCGGTGACCTCCATCGCGGTCTGCGCAGTTGCTCTATTGAAATCGGTCGTGTAGCCGACGTAGAGATCTGGAAGAAGGAATGCGCTTTGCATCTTCCTGCGGGAGTTGTCAAGGTATGCCTGAAACAGCTCATCGGTCTGCAAAATGGAGGCAAGGTCTTTGACCTCGATTTCCGGCTTACTGGTAACTTCAAAGTCGAGCGTATTGTCAGTGCTCTCCGTTTCGAGGATAATAAAAGCGTGCTGGCCGGCTGCGCCCTTGATATCGTTCATGTAGTGCTGCAGCTTCTCGAAGCTCTCCTCCGTCAGCGTGCCACCCTTAATCATAATCATCAGCGGCGTATGTCTGCCGTTGTTGAAATAGTTATTGTTCAAGAACTCCGCTTTACGAGCCCCGTCCGCACTCAATACCTGACCTATCCATCTGACCTCGCCATAGGGCTCCGTTCCTATGGGAAAGTCGATAAGCTCGTTCGCCTGATGTTCAATGTCAAGCTGTTCGACGTACTGTCCGTCTCGTTTGTCCATGATGCGCTTGTCGCCGAACTCCTTGAAATAAACGGTATGGCCGTTTAGTTGCTGACGGAACTTCCTGTACTTCTTCTGCCTCTTCTCAAAACGTCCCTTATACCAAAAATGCGCCGTCTGATAAGGTTCCAGCGGGCGCGTCATGGTGATGGATGGGGTGTCTCTCACGAACTCGATCTGAGAGACCTCTCCGCCGATGTTTCGGATTACCTCAAGATAGGCGATGCCGTAGGTCTCGCGGGCTTCGATGATGTCCTCGAAAACCTCTTTCGTATCGCCGTCGAGGTTCAAAAGCTCGATAAGCTCCTCCATTCGGGAGAACTCTGCTGCCATCTCCGGCGTTTCTTCCGTGTCGTCTTTGTATCGGACACCGATGCCAAATCCAGAGATGTTGTTTCTGTACGCTCTTGTACACTGCGGTAAAATGGTCGATTGCGTAACCATCTGCTTGAGGCCGCGCAGGTCGAGCGGTGGAGTTATCCAGTCGCCTGCGTTCGTCACATCCTCTTTCGTGACCTGAGTGGTCGCAAGGGCTTTTTCCACCTTTTCATCTTGAGACTGCTGGTAAGCCTTGATAACGCGCACGCCCATCGGTTGCGGGCTGCGCTTTGCTTCATCGCTCACGGATTATCCATCTCCTTTCCGCTTTGTTTTCGTGGGCAAGCACAATAAGAGCAGACAGTCGGCTTCGTCCGGCGAGACTTGACCCCGCTTTTTGAAATCCTTTTTGCTCTCTATCCGTATCTTGCTTGTTTCTGTCATGGCGTATCGCCGGGTGCTCAACTGCGCTACGAGGTCGTTGTCGTCCGGCAGAATAAGCTCGCAGGGCTTCTTCGTACCGTCGTCTTCGTCGTAGGTGGACAGCAGCTTTTTGACAATGCTCATCATGTACGTGGTGCTGTCGTAGTAGTGTTTGTGCTGAATCCTCTGCCCAAACTTGACGGGGATGATGTCGAGCCACCAAAACCGCTCCGGCTGATTGCGTTTAATCTGCCTGAGTCTGTCGATTACGCCGCCGCCCACGCCTCCATCGTCCACCTTGACAGGGATTTGGTCGCGGATGCTGTATTTCTTCATCAGCATTTCGCCGCAGGCGATGATGTCGTCTGCCGTCTTCATCGTGTCCTGCCCGCGCCGCTTTCGGTAGAACTCAACCTTTTCGTCGACCTTGTAGCCGATGATGGTCTTGTCGTTGCCGAAACGCGCAATATCCGCACCGATATGTACCGTATTCGGGTTTTTTCGGGGAGAATATTCCGTCATAATGGAGTTTTCGACGAGAGAAAGCGGGATAAAGACCTCATCCTCTTGCAGCGGGAAGTCTCCGGCGACGCGCACGCGGAACATATCGCTGTCCTCTCCGTACATATTGATGATGGTATCAACGTACTCCTGAGACACGCGCGGGCTCTTTCGCCCGTCGAGATGGAACGCGCTGTAGCTGCCTCTGTTTTTGTTGTGGCTGTCATAAAAGAAGCCGCTCAACTGTGTGGGGTTACCGCACATGAGCAGCCTCGCGCCGGGCGTAGACAACGAGCCGAGCACAGGCTCGAATATCTTGTCGTCTACGCCGCTGGCCTCGTCGATAATGTATAGAACGTGCTCCGCGTGGAAGCCTTGCAGGGCATCCGGCTTCGTCGCAGTTCGCGCTACCGCAAACCACTCCTCCGGGTAGCCCTTGAGGTACAGCTTTTCATGCGTCCATACAAGCTCTTTTTCCAACAGCGGGTTATTTCTCCGCCACTTGTTTATCTCAGCCCACAGGATGTCGTAGAGCTGATGAGCCGTAGGCGCAGTGCAAGGTATCTTCGGAAAAGGTCTTGTGAGCATAAACCAAATTACCGCCCAAGCCTCTACCGCGCTCTTTCCTACGCCGTGTCCGCTTCGTACGCTCGTCATTTGATTATTGACGATGCTCCGCAATATCGCGGATTGGTCTGCGTCCGGCTGTGCCCCTATGATGTCCTCAATGAACTCCACCGGCCTGTGCGCATAGTATCTGATTGCCTCTGCGTTAATCGTTCTCACCCTCTTTCCGTTTAGACCACGCTTCCATAATGGCATCTGCAAGCCCGCTCGCGCCCTGTACGGCTTCTTGCTTCCGGCGCGATTCAATTATGGGGTCGCTGCCGCGTGTCTCTCTTTCCAACGTTGAGCCGCCTTTTATCAGGCTGATGATGTCTTTTGGGGATAGTTCCGCGATGTTGAGTTTGTCGAGGGCTTCGACTGCTTTTTTCTGCATAAGCACCGCTGTCTTGATGTGGCGGGTCTGCATCTCCGTCATGCTCTTGACGGCTTTTTTGTACGCCTCTTGTTCGAGGGAATTGTCGTACTGGCGCACTCTTTCGGGCCAGTCCCATTTACTGCTCCATCGAGCAATTAGCGTTAAACTTTTGCTTAACTGCCCTGTAACCGCTCTGAGGCTCCGTTCCGGCCCCATATCGCGGTAAATGGCAAATGCTTCGTATGCCTTTTCGCTTTCGCCCTGTTGACGCTCCCAAGCTCTCACGCCGTTATCCCATTTCGACATCTTCCTCCCCTCGCTTTTTTAATCCGTATCGGTAAATAACATCGCCGTGTTTGTCTTTCCCTGCGGGCTGGAGTATTCCGCCGTAACCCCTCGCAGGGGACGTGCCCGCTTTCAGGTTATTCCAATTCCGGCGAAGCCACTGAGCCATCGTGGTATCGTATAACAGGGCGCGGGCTCTGTTGCTGCCGGTATTGAATCCGCTTGCGGCTACCCACGGGAAGTCGAAAAGCTGCTCGATTGGCTCCGCGATGTCGCTGAACTTGACCTGTCCGTTCTCCCTCGCAAGGATGATGGCGTTTCCGATGTTTCCTGTTTGGCTCACGCCCCATTCGGGAGGTACGCCGCAGCAGTTACACGCGTCGTTGCATTCCCGGCAAAATGCGTCGCTCACGTGGAAGCGCATCCCGCATTTATGGGCGATGTCTCGCATCTGATGGATGATAGGTGCTTTGATGTCTCTGTTCAGCCTCTTGTAGCCCTGCTGCTTGCTGTTCGCCATGTAGAACTTGTGGATGTCATATCCGACTACTTGGCTCATGCCTGCGTACCGGGCTTTCAGGCGTTCGTCCGCACGCGCTTCCATGCAGAAGAACTCTGTCGTCATGCTGTCGGCTCCGGCTTTCGCTGCTGCCGGTATCAGTGTCCCGAAGTCCTCCGAAACACCGATGATGTACGGTCGCAGGCGCAGCGTAACGTGCTGTCCCTGCGCGGCGAGGCGTCGGATTGCCTCAAGTCTCTCCGCCGGGGGGGGCACGCCTTTTTCAATCCGGCGGGCTTTTTCTTCGTTCGCGGTGATGATGCTGATTTTCACGTGCCAGTTGTGGGTGTGCCGGGCAAACAGTTCCATGTACCGGCTGTCCTCCGTCCACCATGCGGCTTTCGTGCTGAATGACAGCGGGTAGTCGATTTTGTCGAAGTACCTCAGCAGTTCCAGCGTTACGCCGTGTCTCCGCTCGTACTCGTCGAACTCATCCGCGAGCCCGCCCCACTGCATGATGCGTCCGCTTTGCACGTAGGGGAAGAACTGTCTTTCGGTCTGCGTCACGCCGTCGATGTTGTTCTTCCGCGCCTGCTCGAAAAGGTTGATTACCTTGTCCGGGTTCACGCTGCGCACAAGCCCCTCCGTGTAGCCCTTGACCGTGTGGCTCTTTTGGAAGTAGGAGAAGCAATACAGGCAGTTATAGGAGCACCGGCTGTACGTGTCCATGCTCATCGGCATCGAACAGTCGGGGATTTCCATGCTCCATCGCGGGCTTGAGTAATTCTTCTTGAGCCCTCCCATAGAATCACCTCGATTCCATGCGGATTACTGTCGTTCCTTTGCCCTCTTTGGCGGCTCCGGCGTGTCCGTGCGCCTCGCACCATTCGTTCGCGTCTGCGTAGCTCTCGAACTTCAACGTGACTACCCAGCTTGCGCCGTCGAAATCATCGTCGTCGTAATCCTCGCTGTCTTCGTCCTCATCGTCGTAGCTGTCGTCGCACTGCTCCATGTATTCGTTGAAGTCGTCGCCCTTTGCCAGCATCACGGCAAGCTCCTCGCTGCCGAAGCCGGTGAGTAACGCTTCCTCCATCGTGAAGCCGCTGAGCAGTTCTTCCAGCTTGTCGTAGTCCCAACGACCTTTGATTTTATTCAGCCGGAGGTTGAGCAGCTTCTCCTCGCGTTCCGTCATGTCGACGACGCTCATCTCCGCCTCGCTCATGCCGAGGTGCTGCATCACGGTCACGCGCTGGTGACCACCGACAATGTGTCCCGTTCTGCTGTTATAGACAATCGGCTCGATGTAGCCGAACTCCGTCAGGCTGTTTTTAATGCGCTCAAACTCAACATCGTTCTTCGTGAGTGCCTTGCGGGGGTTGTAGTCGTCGGGGACAATATCGACAAATCGAATGACTTTAATCTCCATACCGCTGTCCCTCCATTCTGATAATCAGGTTCCGGCCTGCGCTGAAATCCTGTTCGATGCCCTCGCTCTTGAGCCATTCCTCCGCCGCCTTTTTCAACGGGAAAGATAAAAAGACGGTGAACTCCGCTTCGACGGTTGCGCTTTCCTCCGAATCATCGTCCTCGCTCTGCTCATCGTCCGTGTCGCCGTAAATATCGTCTGTGTCTTCCTCGTCGCCCTCCGGGTAGATGCTGTGCAGTTCCGCCTCGGTAAAGCCTGTGGAAAAAATCTCATCAGTGTCGAGCTCTGCAAAGAGGTCGTGGAGCTTTTCTTCGTCCCAATCGCCCTCGATGCGGTTCAGCGCGACGTTGGCCTGCTTCTCTTTGGTCTCGTCGAATCGTACCACGCTCACGTCGGTCTCCTCGACGCCCATGTCTGTCAGCAGGCGCAGCCTTTGGTGCCCGCCGACGATTCTGCCAGTCGTCTCGTTCCAAATAATCGGGAGCACTGTGCCGTCGGTCTCAACGCTGACTTTCAATGCCTCGTATTCAGGTTCGCCCGGCTTGAGCTCTACGCGGGGGTTATAATCTGCCGGGCGCAGGTCACTCAGTTTCATGCGTCTGATTTCCATTACTTCGCACGTCCTTTCTTCTTTTTCTGTGTTGCCATCAGGATTTCACCCTTGCGTCTCGGATTCGGTCTTACGATGTCGGGGTACTTCGCGCAAAGCAGTTCCGCTACGCGCTCTGCTGCTGCCCGGTCTTTCCAAACCTCCTCGCAGCCGCCCTTGCTCTTGCCGGTGCGGATGGCGTAGCCGTTGAGCCTCACGCAGGCTCCGTACTTTCGGATAATCCGGCAGCACAGCTCGAAGTCCTCTTTCGTCTTAATGGCATCGTTGAATCGTGCGTCTGTAACGGTCAATCCCATAAATGCCGCTGTCACAATGTTCCGGCGGCGATAATCGTCGGACATGAAATAGGCGTTTCCGACCGGGTAAAGACCGAAGCACACCGTCTTGAACTTGTCCGTCAGTTCAAATGCTCTCTCCACCATCGCGTCAAACTCCGCGAGGGTTTCGATGGGGCGAAGTCTTCCCGCGTGGTCGAGCGCGTCCACTCCGCTGATGTCGTCGTCCATCAGCACGACGCGCAAGCCCTCCGGCAGGTAGTCTAAAATCGTGTTGCGGTTTCCCGCTGCGCTGTTCGCTTCCCGGTAAAGGAATGAGCCAACGCGGGCTTTTGTTCCGTGTCTCTCATATTCGACCATATCCTCTGCCGTCTGAACGCTGAGGATGAGCCGGTCTTTGGGGAAGCCGAGTTTTTCAAGGTAATCGAGCGTCTTCTGATTGTCCGCCCGCTTGTAGCTTGCAATTCCGATGAAATATTCCATGTTTACTCCTCCCACGGTCTGAGTTCGATTTTTGCGAGCGGTCGGTGCTTTTCGCGCACCAGGTTTCGGTCTGCCTCCGTCGGCTGTTGTGCGGCAGCATCGTCCGAATTGCTCTGACGATTGACGCGAAACGGGGCATCGCTGGGTATAAAAATCCGTCGCCCCATTGATTTTATAAGCATTCGGGCGACGGCTTCAAGCTATCCAATATTGACAGCATACAGTATACCACAGTCCGAGTGCCTTGTGAATGCCCAAAAAGTGTCCTGAACCCTCTCATAGCTTCTCGATGCCCTCTACTCCGAACAAAAGCATCGTCAAATCCTGGACCGCTGCGTCCACATCCTTGTAGACTGTCCGCTTGTCGATTCGCTCTGCCTCCGCCACCTCCATTGCCGCTGTTCGTGTCGGGCTGAGGTAAAGGGCTTTGATTACGCGCCAGTGTCGCAAGTCGTCCGGTCTGCGGCTTTCCTTGCACATCGTCTCGTACTCTTCCAGCATTTTGTTCACGTGCCGCATGATGATTCGGGTCTTCTTTGACGACTGCTTGATGCTGTCTACAAATACCTCATCATCGTAGCTGCGGCTGTTCATAAGCTCCATGATGTCACAGAAGCTGTCTTCCTCCTTGCTGTCGTCCTCTTCCCATACGGCATTTGCATAATGACTGTTCAGGGAGCGGTAGTGCTTTAGCAGTAGTTTGGTGTTGCGGAGCTGCCGGTCGTATCGAGCCCGGCGGTAACGTCTTCTTTCGTTCTCGGCGGCTTCGATAGCTGCCTGCGCTCCAATCTCAGCGCCTTTTGCCGCACCAATCTCTGCACCGAGTTCAAAAGCTCTCTGGATCTTGAGCTCTACGCTCTCCAAAATGCCTTTTACCGCTGCGTCGACCGCTTCCTGTATCATTTGATTTACCGTTTTGTTGTTTTTGCTCATACGTTCTCTCCCCTCCACAGATCAGCTTCTCCAGATATGCCAATCACATTATGTGCTCACCCTTTCTAAGAAGCGCAATAGCCCGTTCTTCATCGTAATTTTGTATTCTTGAATTTCCTCCGGTCTGAGGTGTTTATGACCGTATAGTGTCTTCATATCCCGCCAAGCCGTCCATGGGACTCTGTAATAGTCTCTAAAATCGAATGACACAAGGATGAAGCATTCTGCTCCGAGCTGGTGATGCCGTTCAAGAGCTTCCGCCTGCTGCGGGAGTATCACATCCTGCTTGATTCTATCCGCCGTGGTGAGCTTTGCCTCGAACACTACCGAACGCCCATTGCGTAGGGTGCCTTTGAAATCAGGCTGCGCTTTCTTCTCGTAATGGGCAACAAATCGCCCTTGTCCTAAACTCTTGGTCGGTTGCATCGGTTCTGGGGTCTTGTCTATCTCAGCTAGACCAACCTGCCTGTAATCGCGACAGGCTGCCTCTATCAGATGCTCGAACAACCTTCCCGCATTGCGATTTTGAGCTCCGCGTATTACGTTCGAAGAATTCCCACCCATATCAGATTAGTCCTTTTTTTCGTGCAAATTGAGCGATTTTATATGTGATCCCGCTCTTTATGCCTTTGCACTCGCCTTTAGAGAGCGCGTCCAGCAGCGTTTTCACGTTATCGATGCTTCTGGTCGCGGTCGGTGCCTTGCTGGTTTCCAGCTTGTCCGCTGCCTCTCGCAGTAGTTCTACGGTGCCGTCGACCTCGCGTCCGTATGGCGGGGTTTCGTACTGTTTGGCCGTCGCCCGCATCCTCTCAATCAGCTTAGTAGTTTCCATCTGCGTCCTCCTTTATGTCGACGGGCTTGCTGTCCGCGAACTCTACGTGGTCTGCCTGAATCTCCGTCGCTTTCCGCTTGTTCCCGTCCTTGTCCTCGTAATTCCGGGTACGGATTTCGCCCTTGACAATGACGTTGCGTCCCTTGCTCAGATGCTTCGAGACGAACTGCGCCGTTTCTCTCCACGCTACGACCGTGGGGAAATCCGCGATGTCGTCTTTGGTCGGTCTGTCCACTGCCAAAATAAATGTGCATACCGGCACATTGTTCGGCGTGTATCGGAGCTCCGGGTCTGCTGTCAGTCTGCCGGAAATTGCTACGATGTTCATTTCTTTTTTCCTCCTGATATTACCTTGAACTTTGCTCTCGCTGCGCGAGCTCGCGCCTCTCTGCTCTTGATGGCCTCTTTGAAGCCATCGCACTCCGACCTCCACCGGCTGCGCTTTTTGTAGTCTCCGTCGAAGTGCTTGCATTCGTCATTGATATCAAAAACTCAAGGATTTTCATTCTTTTCCCTCCGTCCGCGTCTCTTTTACTGTGTATCTTGTGGCGAAATCGCCGGGGTTGTACAACTCGCAGCGTTCGCTATCCTGTCTTCTCACCCTGTCGCCGGGCTTGTAGGGTTTGGTGCGTTGTACCATGCAGCAGTATCCGCTTCCGGCGGGCTGGCTCTTGACTTCATCAAGCCATTTACATCCGTAGCAATTCATTCCTTCTTTCCCTCCTTCTGCGTCTGTAGGTATGCTGCGACTATCTCGGTTGCTCGGTCGGGGTCTCGTGCCGATAGAAGCGCACAGTCTCCTAGAGGGCAAACCCCACAATTACCTGTTAAGTCTTTACACAGTTCGTTTAGCCCTTTTAGATAAGCGATCGCTTTCAGGGCTTTGGGGTTTTTTGGTTTTTCCCATGGTAGTTTTCGCTTACGCTCTTTCATCGTTTGTACTCCTTTGTGTGATAATCCGTTTGATAATATACACTTCACGGTGTTTCACCCCGAACGCCCATGCGTCTGAGTGGTGCTCAAAGTAAATATCCAGTTTCTTACCCTTGATTGCGCTACCGCAATCTTGCACGACATATTTGTGACCATCGATGTACAGCACCGTTCCGTACGGCAGCAGACTTATATCCGCTGCTACCGTTAGACCTTCCACCGCAATACTCTGATTTGCGGTGTAAACCATGGGTCTACCGTCCGCATCAAGTGGTCGATTGATACCCCACTTGCCGCAGCACTTTGTGCAGCCACAGTATGCTGTCAGTTTAAACTCACCGAGGCTGACCCAGATTTCTCTTGGTCTTGGGTCGGGCACTGGGCTGGGGCGGGGCACAAACGTTACCGTGGGAGTGGGCTCAAGTGTTGCGGTAGGGGTCGGCTCAGGCGTTGGTGATGCCGGCATGCTGATGCTCGGCTCTGCCGTTGTGGGTGTGTTTGCCAAACTCCCCACCATCACTCCAAGCCCAAACGCGGCAATAATGCCGATAAATAGATTAACTAGACACAGATGCTTATAATTCATCGTTTTCTCTTCCGTTATTCTTCTTCGACGTCTATACCAGTGATATCCTTAAAAATTACTGCATCAAAATTCGGGATCGCTTTAATTACCGCCTTTTCTCGCTTGCTCAATCCGCGCCACCAAATAGCCCCAGCTTCGGAGGTCCCTTGTTTTCTTAAATATCCGCCTGTTATTTCGGCTTCAGGGTGTGCTGCCTTTTCTTCATCCGTCATATCTTCAAGCCAAATATATTCAAGCACATCACCCGGAAGCTGATCCAGGAGGTAACGGGCTTCACAATTCAGCCAATCATGGTAAGTCCACTTAGAAGACCTGTTGAACAGATGAATTTTCGGTGCAGTAGTGTTAAAACATCCGTTGGAAAAGTTTGTTTTGTTCCAATTGCCGCTGTTCCAATTGCCGCTGTTCCGATTGCCGCTGTTCCGATTGCCGCTGTTCCAATCGCCGCTGTTCTGATTGCCGCTGTTCCGATTGCCGCTGTTCCAATCGCCACTGTTCCAATTGCCGCTGTTGCGGTCGCCGCTGTTGCGGAATCCGGTACAATTTTTCCCGACATTCACAATTTCAAGGAGTTCCCGCCACGGAATTTCACGGATAATTTCTATTTTGTTGGTGCATGACTTTGTGCCGTCAGAATCAATCTCTCCCAAAGCAATCACTTCCGCAACCTTGTTGTTGGGGTCGAATGAATAGTAATTGAAGCAATCAACCGCCTTTTCGCAAAAATGGAACCCGCGCTTACAAATCTCAGGCTTGCTATCGTCTTCATACACGCCGCCTACTTCATATTTAAATCCTCTACACTTCCAATCAGAGTTGAATACCTTAAATCCTTTAACTCCGTTTTTGCTCATTTTGTATGTCTCCTTTGGTGCGTATGTCTATCTCTGCTCTTATCGCATTGAGCAGATTTTTCCACTGCTCCGCTTCTTTCTCGCAAACAAGGCTTAAGTTTCTTTCAATGTCATTTTCTGCCACCCAAAGCGTTTTGCTATCAACGTATGGAATGAGGCTGAACATGTACCCAACTGTATCACTGGCTGCATAGGTGTGTCTGCCTAGCGCATATCTTATCGCCCAGTTCATCATTTCGCCAAACCTATCATCTATGGGTGTCAGTTTGACATTGTTCCGAGTCTTTTCGTGTTGGATTATTTCGCTCGCCTTTTCGGCGACTTCGGGGACCCGAAAACACTCTGGGCATCCGTGATGGTGTTCGTTTGCCAGTGTCCTTATAGGACATGTCTTGCAGCGGTGAGTGGTGCAAAACTCACCAAGCTGTAGCAAGTTATTTTTCCGACTCATCTCCATCTCCTCTCGTATGCTCAGCATCGTAGCACCATACCAGACCCCACTCGGCAAAAGCCTCGAAGCCGCCAACGGAGCGTATGTATTCTCTTGCCGTTTCTACGATTTTTTCGTAAGGGATGCCACCGACCGTATCATCACCGATGGCGCAGCACAGTTCCACGGGCTTGCCGGTTCTCTGGGCTTCGAGCCATACATAGATGCTCACGCTGACATCAGCCTTGGACAGATCCTTGCCGTGCAAGCCGCCGCCCGTGACGGAATCGGCCATGTCGCTTCCGAGTTTGCGGTTGGTCGCGCCAGAATCAACATCCGTGCCGCCCGTCCAGTCACCGAGCGGATTGATTTCGGCAGTAGCATACTGTCTGCGGAGTTCTTCAGTTTCGGCATTGCTCTGACAGATGATAACCCTGCCGTTGTCGATGATGTACTTGCCATCAAAGGGATAGGCGTTGTAAATATCAGCGGCAATATCCACCAGTTTCTGCTGTTCGGCAGTCACAGGCATACCCTTGAAGATGCCGTTGTCACCACAGCGAATAGCACCGCTCTGATTTCTGGAGAGGTGGACATCCTGGGGGACTTCAGAATAATCGACATTGAGGAAGCCTGCGATGCGATGAACAGCAGCAGTCACATCATCAATGGAAAGCTGCACGGAAGTCTCCGCAATGATGTGGCAGGTTCCGTGACCGATGAGAACCTCCACTGCAATGCGAGGGTTCTTTTCGGATTTATATGCTAGGTCAACGATCGCCCCGGCAATGCGGTCGGCAATCTTATCGGGGTGTGCCGGATTTACTTTTTCAAACATATTTGGTCTCCTTCTCTCCTTTTTTCATCCCGCTTGAGGTGTTTATACAACATCTGTCGTAGGCTATCGCCCTTATTGCCGCCGCCCACACGTTGTGCAACTTGCGTCCAATTCAGGTGTTCTATAAAACGCAGGCAGCATATCTGTTGGGTCAAGCGATCTGGTAAGCTTTCAATATACTTGTTGAGCTCTTCCAGCTCATGCCGGCACTGCTCATCTCTCAGAGATATTACGGCTTCGAGATCGGCGATCTCGGCCGCTTGCTGTTTGGCAAGGCTCTCCTTTTGACGCCCCCTCGGGGTAGCTTTCTTTTTAAGCTTTTCTAAGTGCGCCTTGTCCTTCGTTATTTCGCACTTTAGTTCGTGGAATCTATTCAATCCTTTTACTGTCATGTGTATTTGTCCTCCGTTTAATTAGCATGTCCCGTTTTGGGACATTGATTGATAAAATTTTTTGTGGCTGCGGTTGTCGTTCTTCCCGCCATTACCGCCTGCCTGGAATACTTACCGGCTTTTACTGCCGCTCCCTGTTTTATCATCTTGCCACGCTTCGAGGCTTGTTTCATCTTGCACTTATATTATAACGCCCCTTTTCGGGGCTGTCAAGCGTTCCATTTACCTTTGTTGGAACATCTTTTGCAAGAGCCTTGTCCTTCGCCAGTGCATTTAGTGACTTTCATCGTTTACCTCCTATAAATCGCTATGCCAACGAGTTTTCATTTCGTTTGGAATATCTTGACCCCTGTTTCTTACACCTGTCCAGTGTTTACCCCCGGCTTCACCGTCACATACGAAATTACTTGCCTTGAGACTTGCTCCATTCTCTGATTCGAGAATGTAAGTGATAATGAGCTTGTAGCCCATTTCCTTTGCTATGCGGCAACACGCACCGTAGAGCATTGAACAGGCATTTCGTGTACCATCGGTACATAGCCTGTTGATCTCACAGGTCAGTCCATCATCAAGGTGTCTGCTAATAGGTCTACCACAAATCGCACAACCTATTAGCTTTTCACCTTCATACAATCCCACACAGAATTTACACCCAACAGTGGGTTTATGGTGACGATGATTACGAGCCACGAAGTCACAAACTGTACGAAATGTGATAGGTTTTATCTCCATTAGCTTACTTCCTCCGTCCTGCGCCGGTCTTCCGCCATCCATTTCGGGAGCTCGCGGCATGCGTCGTAACTGTAACTGACCGTGATGCTCAGGCAGTATTCTTTTCCGCACTCCGGGCACGTCATGGCGTGCTCTCCTTCGCGGTAGTAGTCCGGGTCTTCAAAGTCCGCCTCATATTCCTCTCCGCACCAAGGGCAAACAGGGTTGTCTCCGCAGTAGACCTCTTTTCCCACTGCCGCCTCCTCCAAGAACTCCTCGCGCTCAAACTTTTTGTTGCACTTCGAGCAGTAGCTTTCGTAAAATTGCGCCTTAAACGGGTTTCCACATTCCGCGCACAGTTTGATTTCACTGGGCATCGTCCATCCCTCCTAAATCCCTACGTAGATTGATGGCGGTTGCGTTGAGGCACTCGCCAAGCTTTTGCGCGATTGCAGTCACCACCGACACCGTGACGGCGTTGCCGAACTGCTTGTACGCCTGACTGTCGGAAACAACCTGCTCCCAATCCTGCATAGGGAACGCTTGAAGCCGGCCGTATTCTGTTGGGGTTAGCTTTCTAACTCTGAATTTACTAAGGTCTAATATCTTCACTTCTCTGTACCCCCCGCAAGTCGTAAGGGTCGGCGCAATTCCCTCTGGGCTGTATACCCTTTTAATTGCGTCGTGTTCCTTTATGTCTAAGTGACCTATCATTTGCAAATCGCTCATTCTCCTCCTCCTTTTTCTCAATTACAAGATGTGGTCCTTTGTGGTCGCTCGCAAGCAGTGTAGGGCTTATTCCAAAAAATGTCCCATTTCCATTCCGCTGTTTTTGCGCAATTCCGTCTCTGACTGCATAACCAAAACGTGCTGATAATTGTGCTTCTTGGTCAATGACCCCCTTCCGCCGGCACGGAGGGTCTTTCCACAGCCGTCCGGGTTTAGCAATCCTGTTTCTTCGCAAATACTCTGTACCGTGTCGGCCAGTTCCTCCTCGCAAACAATAATACCGTGAATATCCTGCGCCGTAAGTGTAAACATTTCCAGCTCGTCCTCTTTCGCTCGTGGCCCGTTCTGTCTCTTTTTCTCTCTGTCCGGGGTGAGCGTCGCATGAACTTTGCCGAGGGTTTGCAGCTTTTCCAACGCCTGCTTGATAATCGTCCGCGCTTTAACGTCGTCTATGTAATACTTCTCGGGTACGTGCTTATCGAGAACGCTCGACAACCTGGGGACGTTATCGTGCTGCTCCTCCGGGAATAAAAAGCCCTTTACGCATTCCTGCAGTCCGATGATGAAATAGCGTTCCCTGTTCTGCGGAACTCCCCAGTACTTCGAGTTGTAGAGCTGGACGTGTGCCGTGTAGCCCCTTTTCTGTAATGCCGCCTCAAGAACTGGTATGTACGGTTTCAAGCCCTTTACATTTTCGATAAATAACGCTCTCGGTAACTGCTCCGGCCTTACCTCCGCCATCTCGTCAATCAGCCTCATCATTTCAAAGAACATACCGCTTCGTGAAGCCGCCCGATAATTCTTGCCGCTGCATTTCGGGCATTTAACGCCGTCCCTGTGTTCCTCACTGTCGTAGCTCCATTCTTCCCCACAGTCCTTGCATGCAAATCTAAATCCTTT
Source organism: Clostridia bacterium (assembly GCA_017416425.1). GTDB lineage: Bacteria > Bacillota > Clostridia > Christensenellales > CAG-138 > RGIG1693. The sequence goes on along the minus strand of JAFQCL010000001.1, from coordinate 124,619 downwards.
TTGTTTGCCGGCCACCGAAAGATCCTGACAAGGAAATCCGCACGCCCAAACATCGGCACGTGGGATATCTGCACTTGACAGTTTCTTGATGTCTGCTTGAATAACGTGGTTGCCGACATTTTTTTTATAAGTGGCAACAGCGTATTTGTCAAAATCGCAAGCCCATATCACCTCGTAGCCCGCTCCCATAAATCCTAAGCCAACTCCTCCCGCTCCGCAGAAAAAGTCGTTTACTGTTAACTTCATATTTCCTCCTTAGTAAAACGTTAAGCAGCCTTATCCCGCTCGGATCAACAATGTAGTTGTAAAAGTACAACGAGAATAAATCAGCGCATCGCTCGCAAACATACTCTCCCACATATGCCCAATCCGTGAAATTTGCAGACACGATCTTCTTTGTGGGTATGCCCTTTGTCATGGGCTGTCCGCAGGTCGGACACGTCTGTTCGTCAACCAATATTGACGGATGTTTTTTTATCTCGACCATTTTGGCGATATCGTTTCCGTTTGCGTCTCTGGTTTGGTATGCAATGCTGTTCGTCATATCAGTCTCCTAATCACGCATTCCTCCGTCTCGCCGTCTCCGTTCGCGCCGCAGTATGCGAGCTCGTCTCCCTTGAGCCGGTAAGCGTCCGGCGTATGCAAGTCTTTCATGCTCCGGGCTCCCCACGCGCTTTCAGTGCTGCATCGTTCTCAAGGATTGTTTGCTTGGTTTCGTCGTCGAGCTCCGAAAACTCATTGCATTCGTCTTGCGCTCCGTTTTGCGCGTCTATCTCCTTCACGATGTCTGCCGCCTTGAGGTATATCTTTTCGTACTTGTTCATCGTGCTCCTCCAATCATCGTGTGCTTCTGTAGTCCTCCCACGCCATCGTCATTACCTGCGAGACCTCTCTCAAGCGGCTTATAATCGCTATCACCTTAAGGTTGTCGTAACCCTTTGGGGTCAGCGTTCGCACAAGGTTGTCGCTGTTGTAGTTGGTCGTAATGATGGTGGGGCGCATTTCTTCGTATCGGTCGTTCACGATGGAGTACAAAGTGCTGATACTCCAATCTGTGCATTGTTCTTTCCCTAGGTCATCGATAATCAATAGGTCAACCGTCTTGTAGATCTCCAACACATGCGCTTCCGATACGCCCTCTTTATCAAACGCTGCTTTGATGTCGAGCAGTAAATCGCTCGCGGTCTTGCATATTACTGGGATGTGCAAGACCGTAATAAGCTGCATAGCAATAGCCGCAGCTAAATGTGTTTTGCCGGTGCCGTTAGTGCCTTCTATGTACAAACCAGTGCCATCAGCTCTATGTTTGTCAAACGTATCCGCATATGCTTTTGCGACATTGTAAGCTCTCTGTCGCGCAGGGGTATCCGCGACAAAGTTGTCAAATCTCCGTTGCTGGAATCTCTTTTTGATGCCACTGCTACCGAGCAGTTTTGTGATTTTAAGTTGCAAAGCAGCGTACTGCTCACGTTGTTTTTCTTCAAGGCGCTTCCGTGCTTGCTCCTCATCGTATTGTTTCCATTTCTCGACTCCCTGTGGGCAAGTACAGCGTTGGGGTGTCGGGCTCCAAATTACAGACTTCATCCACACGAAGCCCTCGTAATGAAGCTTTTTTCCACAAAATTCACATATTTCATCAGGCTTCTGTGGCGATATGAATTTTAGCCCGCGCTGTCTCGCTTCTTCCTCTGAGTAGACTTTATTAGGATTGTTCCCCTCCTCGGAATCCGCTGGACGGCGTGAATCCTCCTGCATCAGGTCGCCTATTCGCTGCAAAGCCATTGTCGTAGCCTCCTCTCTTTGCGTATTCCTCGTTGACGCGCTCGACCACCCAATTTAAAATCGCACGGTAGTCGCTTGTGTATTTCTTTCCATTCGCGCCTTTGTAGTTGTCCAAAACTTCAATCATGCGACGCACCTTGTCACCGCCATGCAGTGCAACAAGCGTTTCGTATTCTGCTTCCGTCAGCTTAACGAACTCTGCATACTGCTTTTTCTCTGGCTTTGGCGTCTTCAATCCTGCTTTCTTTCTGCCACTGGTCTTCTTTGCTGGTTTCGGTTGTTTTACCTCCTCCTCCTTTTCAGGCTTTGGATCCACTGCCAGTGCTTCTGGTTGCTGTTCCGCCTCATCTCCGAACTTTGGTCTGGACGGTATCGCTGTCGTGCGTTTTGCATACATCCCTGCGAGGTTATCCACAAGGTGTTGACACCAAATAATCTTTCGTTCGTTCCAAAGCTCGGAGTCGATTTTTTCCATGCTCGCAAGTAGTTCGAGCATCGCGTCTGCTGTTTCTTCCTCGACTTTCGCAATGGCTGTCAGGTACACCTTGTCAGCGGGTCGAGAACAGTCGTAATAATGTCCGTCACTCCGGCATAAGAGTTCAAGGAGCTTAAACCAAAAGGCATACCCGTCGTTCCCCCACGTGTTTTCGAGGACGAACTTCGTCCGGCTGTCACCGACGAAATGTGGAAAGTATTCCGCTGTCTGTTTTTTCAATCTCCCCATATTTCTGCCTCCTATTCGAGGTTACTTCCGAGGCAAAAAGCCTCGGAAGTAACTGGTTTTCACGCATCGTAAATGACCTTGCTCCCAGTCGCCGTCTTGATGATGTCGACACTTTGTGGGAATCGACTTTTCATCGCGGGGTCATGGGTAATCGCCATGACCTTGAGCTCGGCGTACCGTCTCTGGATCGCCTCAAGTGCGTCGCAGTATGCTGTCACGCCCTGCGCATCCAAGAAGGGAGGCTCGTCAATAAACAGGAATCCAAGCTGTACACCCGCCTTTGTGCTCTTGATTTCTGCCAACGCGAGGATGACCGCAAGAGCCGCTTTCACGCGCTCTCCGCCGCTTCTGCTCATGTAAGGGAGTCGCCCTGTGATGCTATCGTTGATGATGATATCCAACGCAGTAACTTCTTTTTTGCTATTGCTCTTGAGCGTCTTCTCCATGACGAATTCCACGCTCATGTGTCCGCCGCTCATCTGTCCGAGGATGTTCGTTGCCGTCGCCTCAAAAATCGGGATGATGCTGCGCACGATGTTGTGCGGGATGCCGTCCTGCGAGAATGCCTGCTTGAGCGTTTCGAGGTCAGCCGACTCGATAGCAAGCATCTCCGCCCGCTGCATAAGCTCTGCAATCTGTTCGCGCTGCTGCGCGGCCTTTTCTTTCTGTTCCTTGATGGCTCCGAGTGCCATGTTCTGCGTCCGCATCGCCTTCTCGATTTCCTCGATACGGGTCAGGAGAATCGTGTATTCCGCGAGCAATTCACCGCTTCCAACGGTCTTTGCTTGCTGCTCCTTGCGCTCTGCCTCGAGGCTTTCGCGCTCCGCTTCAAGCTCTCGAATAGTCTCTGTCAGCTCTGCAATGCGGGCTTCCGCCGTCTTTTTCTTTTCCTCCGCCACAGGGACCTGCTTTTCCTTGTCAGTGTAGATTGCCAGCTCCGTGATGCGCTGCTTGATGGTAGTGTATTCCTTAATGTCCGCCACCATTGCGTCGCGCTCCGTCTCAAGCTGCGCGATTTCCACCGACATTTCCGCCGCCTTTGTCCGGCGTTCCTCCGCCTGTCGGTCGAGGTCTGCGATGCGTTCCTCTGCCGCCGCCAGCTCCGTCTTGACTACGGCGAGCTCGCTGTACTTGCGTTCGTCGAGTTCAAGGTCTCTCAGGATGGCAAGAGTGGCTTTTTCCTGTTCGGGGGTATAATCTGTCGGGACGGATGTCAACGCCTCTGTTAGCGCAGCCTCAGCCGCCTTGATATCCACTTTCGCTTCTAGTGCGTCACGCAGGAACGAGCAGCGCACCTCTGCCGCATGAGGGCATTCGTTTTCTTCGAGCAGCTTTGCCCGGCGGGACAGGCCGTCGAGGTGTGCGCGGGCTGCTTCCACTCTGCGCTGCGCGTCGGTGTATTCCGTCCGGCGTGCCGCAAGCCTGTCCGCGATTTCTTTTGTGGCGACGTACTTTTCATGAGCCTTTGTGAGCTCCGCCTCAGCTTCGACTGCCTGCTGCGCGGGGAACAGCTTCGCAAGACGCATTGCCTGCTTCTTTTTGTGCAGTTCCTCCGCTGCCATTTCTTCCATGATGCGGTTTGCCTTGAGGGTATCAATCTGTCGCGTCAGACTGTCGTATTTACCCTTTGCCGCGAGAAGATCTTTCTCACGCTCAAGGTTCTTGCGGTATTCTTTGAGCCCTGTGGCGATGATGTCTGCCTCTGCGAGGATTGCATCTGCGCTCATAATGATGCCGCGCTGCACGGTCATGCTCGCCTCCGCTGTCGCCCTCTTTGCGCCGAGTGCAGTGATTTGGCTGTTGAGCTTCACGACGCGTTTTGCCGCTTCTTCCATTACCGAAAGCGAGAGCCGCATTGCGTCCGTTTTCGCTCTTGTCGCATTACTTTCTGTGGTCAGGCGTTCGATTTCCGCTGATGCCTGATGTTCCGCTTCATCCAATGCTGCGTCGTCAGGCAGTGCCGCAAAGATGTCCGCTGCCTTTTCATGCACGTTGCGGATTCCTCGGTTGGTCTCCGTCAGGCGGCGTGCCGCGATAGATTCCATGTCGCCATATGCGCCAAGACCGAGGATATTGCCGAGGATTGTCATTCGGGCTTCCTTGTCCGCTGTCAGGAACAGCCCGTATTGGTCTTGCATGATGAGCGCGGTCGCCTTGAGCGTCAGGCTATCCATGCCAATCGCATTTAGGATTTCCGCTTGTGTGTCACGCATCTTCTCAGCGCTGCGGTCTACCCATTCACCGTCGACCTGTTCTGCGAGGTTTAGCGTCGCCTTGCCGCTTTTCATGCGGGTACGGGTAACGCGGTAAAGATTCTCTCCGAGGCGGAACGTGAGCTTGATGCTGCCACTCCGGGCATCGGGGTTGTTGCTAATCCATCCAGCGATGTCGCCCTCGCGGGTCTCTTCGAAAAGGCAGTCACACATCGCATCCATGAATAAGCTGCTTTTCCCTGCTCCATTCTTGCCGTTGATGGTGCAGAAACGGATGGGTTCGAAGTTAAATGTCTCCTCGCGGTAATTGCGGTAGTTCTTGACTGCGATTTCGACGGGAACGAATGCACCGGTCGTGCTGCGCGTCATATTCGCTTCCGTCGCCTCTGCGATGATGGGGCGGGCTCTTTCGACGATCCTGCCCGCATCCACATCTTTCACCTCGCGCTCCGCAAGATATGTCCGCAAGTTGTCCTCCGGCGTGTCATCGTCGTTCAGTGCGCCCTTGTTGACGGTGACAGTTATTTTCTCCGGGGTGATTTCCTGTACCCAAAATGCTCCGAGCTCATAGAGCTTGCTTTCCAGTATTGTCTTGTTCAGGGCTTTGTTGTGCTCATCAGTACAGTTGTAGAGGATTCGCACGATTTTGCCCTCCACATCCGTCAGCCACGTCATATCCTCTCCAGCGTTGATGGCTGCTACGTCTTCGTCTTCGAGACGGATGGTCTTGAACTCTCGCGTAGGCAGGGGATAGAACTGCTTGCTTACTACGCCGTCACCGAGTTCGTGGATGTAGAAGCCGCGTTCCTGCCCCTCATCGTTGAAGTTGAGTGCGCTGATGGCTCCGCAGTAGAACGCATTGTTGCAACCGTCCAGCATTTGCGGTCTGTGGATGTGTCCGAAGCATGTGAGGTCAAAGTCCGCTGCCGCCAGTGTCGCCGGGTCTACCACCGGCTCGAACTGTGCGAAGAACTGCGTCTGACCGCTCTCAGTGTTGCAGCCGGGGATGGTGTAGTGTCCCACCAGCACGGCGGGGTGTTCGCCACTACACTGGGCTTTCATGCCGATGATGATTTGCTCAAGTGCTTGCGTGAATACCGCATTTTCCTCCTCTTTGTCAAGGCCGGGGTGCTTTGCCCTGTAAAAGCCTCTGTCGAAGCCGGGCAGGGCTGCTACGTCAATCTTCTGCCCGTGGTAGCCGTAAACGGTCAGCACACCGGGCTCCGAGAAGATATGTACGCTGTCGTCTCCGCTGAACGCGGTTTCGAGCATCTTGAACTGCTGTTCGCTGTCATGGTTCGGGGTGCCGCGCACGATAATGACTGGTGCGACCTTTTCGAGCATTCGAACGTAGTGGATCGCCGTCTGGCTTTCGCGGAGTCCTCTGTCGCTCCAAACGCGAGCCTGATGGAAAACGTCACCCGCGACGATGATGAAATCAGGCTTTTCCTGTTGAGCCTGCTGCGTGAGTGCGTCGAGGCACTTGCAGATGTCTAAAAATCTCGCGTTTTCTCCGTTGGTCTCCGGCCCGTTGTAGTTGCCGATGTGCCAATCGCCTGTGTGCAATATGCGCATTGTCCATTCCTCCTGTTATTCCGCACTGTATGCCTTTTGGCACTCCATGCAAAGAGGGATGCCATAGTTGTTGATGCTGAATCTCGATACGCCTCCGCTGAGGGTCTTGCAGCATTTAACGCAGGTGTTTGGGTCGATCTCTCCATTCTGAGGTTGCTGTTCCAGATCCGCTTGATATCCACCGACAGGCTGTGCCGTCTGCATCGGTGTAGCGTGAGCCTCATATGCACCGCGTTCATCGTCCTGCATATCGTCGTCGACGTAAACGGTGCGCCGTGCCTCGCTCGCACTCTGCGTTGTTCCATAGAGCTCATGCGCTGCGGCGAATAGGCTCTTGACCGCCTCCTCTCGCACAATCGGATTGTCGAGGTTGGGCACGAGGTACGCTACCACAAAGGGTTTTTTGAACTCCTCAATGGAGTAGGTGCCCTTGATTTGCATGGCCGTCCGAAGGGCTCGGTTTAGGGCTTTGCTCTCGCACATCTCGCTGCGGAACTTGAGAAACTCCACTCGCTGCGCGTCTGTCATACCCACCACTACGTCGTCCACGATGATTTCCTTGTGAGCCACAATTTCGATATTCTCGCCGGTCAGCTGGGGTACGCTGATGCGTACCTCGTGTTTCACATCCTTGTTCGGACAGATCCCACACTTGACGGGTCCTCCAATGCTGGCGTTTGTTGCCGCACACTTTTGGCACGTGGATGGAACCACCGGTCTGCTGCTTAAAATCTTAATGCCCGCCGCCCGCATCAGCTTCGTGAGACCTTTTTTTGTAAGGGCGTATTTGGCTGGGCTTCCGGGGTGGGATCTGCCGTTTTTATCCGTCCATGCATCCCTCGATTTCTCTTGTACGTAGATTTCTTTGTCGTCGGGGTTGGTGCTGATGCTTACTACATTCAGCACTGGCTTGTGGATTTCCGCGATTTCCGCCACGGTCTGCATCGGCACGAGCAAGTTGTACTTCTCCATGGGGTACTGTTGTGTGATTACAAGCGCATCCTGCGCAGTTTTTTGTAATTTGTTTGTCATTTGTTGTTATCCTCCTTATTGCATTTCAGATTGAGCCATGCTATAATGAGGTTGGGTTTTTGAGTTGCCTTACGCTTCGGTGTGGGCAATTCTTTTTTTCCTCATAGTGACTCTTAATGTTCAAACTTAAACGCTTCGTATTTACCACTTCTGCGATAAGTATTGTGATCTAGCAGTTTGATCGCATCCTCTATTGCTGCTTCTTTTTCTCTGTGCTTGCAGTGTCCGAGATATTCTCTTGTGTATCAGGAAATATGCCACCACCGTAACCGCAAAGGCTGCTACGATTTCGCCTCCAAATGCATAATACCCACGTTCCTCATAAGCAAGCGGCATCAAAATCAGTGCTGCGATTCCTCCAGATGCAGCAGCTGCAACAATCTCAATAACAAATATGCAGCAGATTGCGAGCCACCTCTGCATACGATGCTTTGCTTTCTTCCTGGTGTATCTTCTCATGTTCATCATCTTCTCTCCGTTCTCTCCACTGGCTCGGCCTGTTCTTTCTCTTTCGGTTGCACTACTATCTGGACGGCTATGTTGCAATACGGGGTGGGCGTCCATGCACAGGGATTCCATCACCACCACCGCTGTGGCCATCCTGTTTTCCTTGTTCACAATTCCTGACCGCCGCCGCAATCAGATTCGCTTGTGCTGTACGCGCTATTTCACATAGGCTCTTTTCAACGTCCTCTGCATTTTTTTCGCGGCAGTAATTGTCCGCGATTTTAATTAGCGCGTTCCCCACATGAAACTGCTTAACAATGTGGGGTGTTTCTATTTCCTTTACGTCGTTGGTCATGTTTCCCCCTCCTTTCCGTATGTTTATGTCGCCTGTGCCTGGCATCATTCAAAATACTGTCGTTGCATTTTCTCAAGCGTCGCTAGGGTTTCATCTATTCTTCGTCGAGCTTCCAAGAATTCCCCACGTAAACGCTGTATTCTAGTCGCGTCTTGATCTTTCTCTGCACCGTCATCCATGAGCTCTGCAAGCTCTCTCATCGCATTGTTCAGCTTGTTCAGCGTGTTCGTCAGCCTCACGAAGGTCCTCTCCGGAGGCATCTCCGGCACTTCGCGACAATTTTTGCCGAGTGGGCACTCATTAGAGCAATACCAAAGAATCAGCTCCGGCGCGTTGTATGCGTCCGCCATCAGCGCGATTACGTCGTTCGGCGGTCGTGTGATGTCCAGCTCGTATTTTTTTAAGCTGTCTTCCGTCACACCAGGTATCTCCTCTGCCGCAGACGCTCGCGATGCAAAACGGTCGTTGTACTTTGCGGCCTCTAAACGTGCGCGACAGTACCTGTTTTGATAGGCTTTTGTGACCTGCCTCGCCATTTATTCGTGCCTCCTTTCGTAGTAAAATGATGATGCGCTAAGCAAATGCTGCTATTAGGGGTGTTTCACATGAAACATTCTTACATTAACGACGCGATACGGGGCGAGTTTCGTTAAAAAAAATATCGTCGTCTGGGTAAGCTAGTGTATGTTTAATCCTGATGCCAACTTTCAGCGAGGGGTCTTTCTCTCCTGTCTCAATCTGGCTGTAGTGACTGCGGGAGATGCCAACCGCTGCGCTGAACGCTGCCTGCGAATAACCTCTTGCTATTCGCAGAGTTTGTAGTTTTATTCTCACAGCTTTCCTCCTTTCTGCCCCCTTTTGGGGCTTTATATTTCTAATTATAGCCCCTTTTCGGGGCTTTGTAAAGTGATTTATGAAAATTTCTTAAAAAATTTTTCAATAATGCTGCTTTTTGGGGCATCCGTTTACTAAAAGGGGCATTTATGCTATAATTTTTTTGGAGGTGCACATATGAATTCTTTTTCTTCGAGGCTTATCGCCCTGCGTAAGGAGCGCGGTATGACGCAGACAGACTTGGCTAAGGTAGCAAAAAAAACGCGCTCAACAATATCCGGATATGAAACAGAGGGAAAAGAGCCCGACTATGCAACGCTCTGCTTGCTCGCCGCTTACTTCGGTGTTGCGGTGGATTACCTTCTCGGTGTCTCTGATATCCGCTCTCACAATGACGTGGTATTTGTTAACGATACCCGACAATTTGCCGCTATGTATGATTCTCTGTCTCATGACCTGAAGCATTACATTGCCTCTGCTTTTGATAACTTTTATCTCATTTTGAGCCGCGACATTAAACTGCGACGAGTAGAGCGTCTTGCTCTGTACAGCGAACTAATGACTCTGCTGCAACAAGGTCGCGCCGATATCAGGAACAAAATAGAACAAAGCTCGCCTATTCACGATCCTACATATCTGTCCGACTTGATGACGATGCAATCTGAGCTTAAGAATGGCATTGCCGTCCTGCTTGACCAACTAATGCAGGCAGATATGGCTATTGCTTCAAACAGCGAGAAAAAAAGCGCATCCCACGAATCATCAAAACGGTCGATAGGGTAATTTACGTGAATTGGAAAAATCAAAATGACTAAGTATAGAGGTGTAATTGATTATGGCTTACTGTCTCTATCTCAGAAAATCTCGCACCGATGCGGAAGCCGAGGCTCGTGGAGAAGGGGAAACTCTTGCTCGCCACGAAAGAACTTTGCTTGAGCTTGCAAAGCGCCTCCAGCTTAACGTGACAGAAATCTACCGTGAGGTCGTATCCGGTGAGACAATTGCAGCTCGACCCGTAATGCAACGTCTCCTCTCGGAGGTCGAACAAGGCGTGTGGAAAGGCGTTCTAGTCATGGAAGTGGAGCGCCTTGCTCGCGGTGATACGATCGATCAGGGCATTGTTGCACAGACATTCAAGTTCTCCGACACCAGCATAATCACGCCGGTTAAAACTTTTGTCCCAAACAATGAGTTTGATGAGGAGTATTTTGAGTTTGGTCTCTTTATGAGCCGCCGCGAATACAAAGCCATAAACCGTCGTTTGCAAGGAGGGCGTCTCTCCTCCGCTAAGGAAGGGAAGTATGTAGGCAATAAAGCCCCCTATGGCTACCGCCGTATAAAAATTGAGCGCGACAAAGGTTTCACCCTTGAGCCAGTACCGGATGAGGCCGATGTCGTCCGTCTCATCTTTGACCTCTATACCGTGGGTGAGGTGCAGCCAGACGACTCACACAAGCGCCTTGGCGTTTCGCTTATAGCCCGTCGCCTGGACGCTCTCCGCGTTCCTACGAGAACCGGCGCCGGCTGGTCAACCGCCACCATTCGGGATATCCTGATCAATCCCGTCTACATCGGCAAAATCCGCTGGAATTGGAGACCCGCCGTCAAGAAGATGGTGGATGGTTGCGTCGTTGTCGAGCGACCTCGCGCCTCTGTCGACAAATATATACTTGTCGACGGCCTGCATCCAGCTATCATTTCCGAGGAGACTTTCAATACGGCTCAGGAGTTAATGCGTAAGAATCCGCCGCGTCCAATTGGGGAGCGCAACACCGTCAAGAATCCTCTCGCCGGTCTCGTCATCTGCGCCAAGTGCGGTCGCCATATGACGCGCCGTCCTTTTGGCTCAAACCACGCCAAGGACATTCTCATGTGCGCTGCCACTTCCTGCGATAACGTCTCCTGCAACCTGCACTACGTCGAGGAGCGTATTCTTGCTGGTCTTGCAGAATGGCTCTCTAATTACCGGCTCAAGTGGGAAACTGGCGTACCCACCTCCCTCGCCGCCTCGCAACTCAAACGTAAGAAAAATGCTGCGAAACGTCTCAGGTCTGAGCTTGCCACGCTGGACAAGCAGCTTAACAATGTGCATGACCTCTTGGAGCAAGGAGTCTACTCCACAGATCAGTTCCTTGAGCGGTCTCGTTCCATTGCCGAGCGCACCCAAGCCGCCCGTGATAGCCTTGAAGCCGTCGAAGCGGAAATCGTGCTCGAAACCAACCGCGAGGAGAATCAGAAGAACATCATACCTAAGGTCGAGAGGCTGCTTGAGGTCTATCACATCTTGCCTGATGCTAAGGCAAAAAACGATATGCTAAAAAGTGTCCTTGAAAAGGCGGTCTACCTCAGAGAAAAGAGCACTCGATGGCGTGGCTCTCCCGATGACTTCGAACTTGTCCTTTACCCGAAACTCCCCGCAAGTCACTCCCACTCAAACAATGCAGACGTTTAAGGGCATCGCCTCCTCATTGATAACATCCGTGTGCCAATTCTTCCGTACCTATATCATTAAGCGTTGCTTTGACGCGGTTATCCGGCATGCTGAAGCGCTGGGTAAGATATCGAACACCGGCGGCAAGCTCGGAATCAGGGCCGCCGTACTGTGCAAAGAGCGCTTTTGCCATGCGCACATTGGGTCTTGAAATGTTTACAGGGAACTCTAAAGTTTTTTGATATATCCACATATTATAGTATCCTCCTTACAGCTCCCAGGGCCATTTTGCGCATACATAGCAGCCGACGGCGTCCGGGGAATGTCCAAAGTTTTGGAGCGGCGAGAAGTTTGCTTCATAAAGGTCTATAAGCTCGGCGAGCCGCAGGGAATAGGCGTTATAGTCATCCTTTGCCGCCTCATCATCGGGGTGGGTATTGAGATAGAGGTTCAGCTCAACGCATATAAACTGAATCTCGGAAATAGCCAGTTCAAGCTCACATTTTGTATATTCCATTGCTTCCTCCTATTTATAGATCCGCACAAGTTCCGGGAACATAGTTCCCTGCATAAGCGACTGCTCGGGGCAAAAGCCGCTGCAATAATTCTGGCTCTGGAAATAAATGCTTGCAAGCGAATCGGAATTTTGACATGCAGATACGGTGCCTGCCGCTACCAGCGGTATATCCGTATTTTGGGTGCAGCAAGCGCGTGTAGCTTCCATATTGTCGCTGTTTTGAGAAACAGCTTGCGAAGCCTGACAGCGCCTGCAGGTGCGATACCTTCTATTCATTGTTTTAGCCTCCTTGGGTAGTAATCGCACGGGTTTAGGAATTTTCTATCCCGATACAGCATATTATGCTAAGTTAAATACGTTTGTTACTCCATAATGCAGTCTTTTGTGTTCTATCTAAGGTGAATTTATGGTATGATTACTGCGATAAAGTCAGATATATTTTAAAAAAACGTTGACATGAGCTTTTAGCTGTGATAAGCTTATTTAGCGCCCCCATCCGGGGGTTTATTTTGAGTACGCAAGGTTTAAGCAAAAGCCTTAGCCGAGCAGCATAAATACAGGAGGTACCAAATGAGAGTAAAGATAACACTGGCCTGCAGCGAATGCAAGCAGAGAAACTACAATACTTATAAGAATAAGAAGAACGACCCCGATAAGCTCAAGTTCAACAAGTATTGCCGTTTCTGCCGTAAGCACACCATTCACAACGAAACGAAGTAATGGAGATAAGCAGCAATGGATAAAGAAACAAAGGGAAAAGGTACAACCCAATCGGGTAGCGATAAAAACCAGAACAAAAAGCCCAATATTTTTTCGAGACTTGGCGCTTATTTTAAGAGCGTTTTTGGCGAAGTAAAAAAACTTTCCTGGCCGACCCGCAAGGATCTCATTTCATATACTTTAACGGTATTAGCATTTGTAGCGCTGTTTGCTATAATAATCGGCGTGCTTGATATGGCGTTTGAATATGGTATTATCGGGATACAGAATATTCCCTCAGTTGTAACGCCAACTCCCGCTCCGACCGCGAAGCCCACTCCGACTCCCGATCCCGATGCGACGGAAGCTCCCGATGTAACGGATGATCCCGATGTAACAGACGCTCCCGAGGGAACCGATGCTCCCGAAGAAACGGATCCAGAAACAACGGATGAACCATAAGGAGAACATTCATGGACATGGATAACAGACCCGAAGAAGTAACTGCCGAAGGTGTTGCAAAATGGTACGTCATTCATACCTATTCCGGCTATGAGCAGAAGGTAACCGACAGCATACTTAAGACGGTGGAAAACCGCGGTCTGCAGCACATGATACTTGAGGTAAAGTATCCTACCGAAGAGGTTACCGAGGTACGCGACAACAAAACAAGAAAGTATCAAAGGAAGATATTCCCGGGTTATGTCATGGTCAAGATGATCATGGACGATAATACATGGTATATCGTCAGGAATACCCGCGGTGTAACAGGTTTTGTAGGTCAGCCTTCAAGACTTGTGCAGACCGGCTCTAAGGATGATAACTATGACCACCGCCGCCCGGTGCCGCTTACCGATGAAGAGGTCACGGCAATGGGCATGGAACGTATTGCCATTAAGGTGCAGTACCAGGAGGGCGACAAGGTAACCGTTGTATCAGGTCCGCTCAGCGGGTTTGACGGAGTCGTCAAGTCCCTTGATGAATCGGCGCAGCGTGTTAAGGTCGTTGTCAGCATGTTTGGTAAGGATACCATAGCTGAGTTTGACTTTGTTGAGGTCAGACCAATAGAATAGGCCGTAAGGCTGGTCAAGTTTTTTGACCTAAAGTAATCAATACGCATGTCACCTCTTAAGTTAAGAGGTTTCAGCGTGGGAGGCGCGGCAGAATGCTGTGCCGCTCGCACCACTATATATTCAGGAGGATAAAAACAATGGCAAAGAAGATCACCGGCTTTGTAAAGCTTCAGATCCCTGCCGGCAAAGCAACGCCTCAGCCCCCCGTAGGCCCTGCCCTCGGTCAGCATGGCGTAAACATCATGGGCTTCTGTAAGGAGTTCAACGAAAAGACCGCAAAGCAGGCCGGTCTCATCATCCCTGTAGTCATCACCGTCTATCAGGATCGTTCATTCACCTTCATCACAAAGACTCCCCCGGCAGCCGTTCTTATTAAGAAGGCATGCGGCATCACCAGCGCGTCCGGTCGTCCCAACAAGGAGAAGGTAGCAAACATCACTCGCGCTCAGGTTCGTGAGATCGCGGAGCTTAAGATGCCCGACCTTAACGCGGCATCCGTGGAGGCAGCCGAGAGGATGATAGCAGGCACAGCCCGCAGCATGGGCGTTGTAGTAGTAGACTAACGCAGGAGGACACAGTAATGAAGCATGGTAAGAAATATCTGGATAGCCTCAAGGCTATAGAGCGTCAGAAGCTGTATGATCCCGCGGAGGGTCTTAGCACCGTTATATCGGTTGCAAAGGCAAAGTTTGACGAGACCGTTGAGGCACATATCCGTCTGGGTGTTGACCCTCGTCATGCAGACCAGCAGGTTCGCGGCACCGTTATTCTTCCTAACGGCACCGGTAAAAAAGTAAAGGTACTCGTATTCGCAAAGGGCGACAAGGCAAGAGAAGCACAGGAAGCCGGCGCTGATTTCATCGGCGATGACGATCTCATCAAGAAGATACTTGCCGATAAGGACGTAGGACTTCCGGTAGATGTTTGTATTGCTACCAATGACATGATGGGCGCTATCGGACGTATCGGTCGTATACTTGGTCCCCGCGGCCTCATGCCGAACCCCAAGAGCGGTACCGTAACCATGGACGTAGCAAAGGCTGTTACCGAAGCTAAGGCCGGTAAGGTCGAGTACAGGGTCGATAAGACCGCTATCGTGCACGTGCCGATCGGAAAGGTATCCTTTGGCGTTGAGAAGCTTCAGGAGAACCTAAGCACCCTTATGGATGCAGTCATCAAGGCAAAGCCCGCAGCAGCAAAGGGAACTTATATAAAGAGCCTGGTCATTGCAACGACCATGGGCCCCGGCGTAAAGTTTAACGCGCTTAAGTTCTAATCAAATAATAAAGCACCTACCCGCATGCATATAGCATGTGGGTTTTTCTTAAGCGGCATGTTGCCTCGGATACGGCATGACCCTCAGGTGATGCTGTTTTTATAAATTTTGGCTGCATCTTCCCAATACTTTTTACCATAGCAGAATAGTTTCATTTACTAAGCTTCAAAGTGGAGCTTTTAAACCTATCAGCGGGAGTAGAGGATATGAAATCGCTCGCCTTTCATGGATTAAAATGGGGATTATAAGCTCTATCTTAAATTTTATAAAATGCCTGTAAGATTTTTAAGCTTACAGAGTCTTATAGATGAAAGGAGGTGTATAGTGTGACGGAGTTTGAAGAGATATATCGCATATATTTCAAGGATGTGTTTTTATATATCAAACGACTCTCAGGCAACGAATATATAGCGGAAGAAATCACCCATGAAACATTTTTCAAAGCAATGCGTTCCATAGATAGCTTTCGCGGAGACTGTGACGTTCGCGTATGGCTATGTCAGATAGCAAAGAATTGTTATTACTCCTATTTAAAAAAAGCCAAGCGAATTGAGAGCATTGAAGATATCGAACTCTTTAACATTGCCGCACAGAATGAAAGCCTTGAAGAACAATTTTCACGATTGGATGAAGCTATGCGGATACGAAAAGAACTGCATGCTCTACCCTATCCATACAAGGAGGTTTTTATGTGGAGGGTGTTTGGGGAATTGAGTTTCAAGCAAATTGGTGAAATATTTGATAAGTCAGAAAATTGGGCTTGCGTTACCTATCACCGGGCGCGGAATATGATAAAAACAAGATTGGAGGACAGCAGCAATGAAGAATGAATGCAACATAATTCGGGATATTTTGCCGCTATATAGGGAAAAAATGGTAAGTGCCGATACAAGCGAATTTATTGAGGAACATCTAAAAAACTGCAGCGAGTGCAGAAAGGAGTGTGACCGCATGAAAGAGCCCAAAGTAATGCGGTCGAATGCGGATATACTTCCGCTCACGAAGCTAAAACAGAAGCTGAGGACAAAAAGGATCAAAACGATTGTATTTACCGCAATACTTGTAACTGCGCTGCTTGTTTCCGCTTTTGCGGTTATGGACGCGCCGGAGTACTTTCCCTATTTTTCGGAATTGGTATCCATAACTGAAAATGCGGATAAAAGCATAACGATCACTTTTGATGAAATTGTGACGGACTATCAGTGTAGTTCCTATTCTGATACTTCTGAGGAAGGCCGACATTATTATCAGATAGAAGCATGGACTTCCCTTTGGGATAGATGGTTCTCAAAGCGAGGCGCGCAATCTACAACAATCCAAGCAGAAGAACATCTGCCATTTAGCGTCTATTATGTATCGAATAATGGGCAAGAAAATGTTTGCATTTACGGTCAGGAGTTAGCAGGTGATGGCGGCATGATCAGCCTGCCGAGATTGAGCCCGGGGTACTATCTAATACTTGCCGCTTTGTTCCTTGGTGTGATGCTTGTAATATGGTTTGCCGTTAAAAACAAATCAAATATTAAAATATGGGTCGAGCGTATAATTCTATACCCCGCCTCCTACATAATTGGGCATACAGTTGTTTTGGGATTTGATTTTGCTTCGTATTCATTTCCGAGAGATTTTGCGCTCATTATTTTCCTTTCAATTCTGATATATTGCGGATTGCTTTTAGGGCACAGCATCTACCGGCTACGCAGGGAAATAAAGGAGATGAGCAGGTATTAAATGGCATTAAATGGGTAATGCGCTCTGCTTGAAGGAATAGAACACTAATAAAAAATACTACCGGATACGCTGACATCGGCTGATAAAAATATGGCGGTTAAGCATTTTGCGCTTGACCGCCTTGTTTTATGATTTACTCTCTGCCCCTTGGCTGCTTTTTAAGTTTTGTTTACATTTTCTACAGTATACGAGCATTTAATGTCTTACGATCAGCTCACGTTAAGCTCGGATATTTTAATCATCATTACATACCTGAGGTAAAGCCATCCTTTTCAAAATGCGCTTTTAGTTTAGCCGAATAGGTATTTACAAGATCGGCGTTGGTTTCGGATTTGTCGATAAGCCCAAGCACCTGCTCGATAAGCTCTGGGCTGCTGCTATTACCCCGGCGTATAACGTAGACAAATTCCTGTTCCTCCGAAGATAGCAGCTTGTCCTCGCGCCTTGTGCTTGATTTTTGTATGTCTATGGCAGGATATATGCGCTTTTCAGCAAGCTTTCTGTCAAGAACTACCTCCATATTGCCGGTGCCTTTAAATTCCTCGTATACCATGTCGTCCATACGGCTCCCGGTGTCAATAAGCGCAGTAGCGATTATAGTAAGGCTGCCTCCGTTTTCGATATTTCTGGCGGCTCCAAAAAACCTTTTGGGCTTAAAGAGAGCGCCCGGATCCATACCGCCTGAGAGCGTCTTCCCGCTCTGAGGTATGGTTAAATTGTAGGCACGAGCAAGCCTTGTTATGGAGTCGAGCAGTATTACAACATCTTTGCCGCACTCTACAAGGCGCATTGCACGCTCAATTACCATCTCAGATAGCTTTGTATGATGTTCGGGGAGCTCATCGAAGGTGGAATAAAGAACTTCTCCGTTTATGAAGCGCTGCATATCAGTAACTTCTTCAGGGCGCTCGTCGATAAGCAGAACGATGAGATGCACATCGGGGTGATTTGTCGAAATGCCGTGAGCAATCTCCTTTAAAAGCGTAGTTTTACCCGATTTTGGCTGGCTTACTATCATACCGCGCTGGCCTTTTCCGATAGGCGCTATGAGGTCAATTATCCTTGGTGTGCGGTTGCGCTTTACGTCATAACCCTTAACTTCAAGCGTTAAACGCTCTTCAGGGAATATTGGAACAAGCTCATCGAAGGGCTTCCTTGTAAGCATAAGGTCGGGCTCAAGGCCGTTTACAAAGTCTACACATAAAAGTCCGGAGAAGCGTTCATTTTCTTTCGCTTGGGGCTTGCATCTTCCTGCTATATAGTCACCATTTTTAAGTTGGAAGCGCCTTATCTGAGCTTGGGATATATATATATCCCTTGAACTTGGCATGTAATTTTGTGTACGGATAAAGCCATAGCCATCGGGCATTATCTCAAGTACGCCAGATACTTCCACACATTCGCCCGAATCAAGTATGTTGGATACATCGGCATTTACGCCGCCCTGGTTTTCGTTTTGCTGAGGCTTAGTGCAGTCTCTTGGCGGTAAAGGTTGCTGAATATCCTGCTCATAAGGTATATAATCGTTGTATTGCTGCTGAAAATCATTCCGATCGGAGTGATAATAGTCGTTTCGTGGAGAAAAATCCCTTTGCGAAGGCATATAATCACTTCGCTGCTGAAAGTCCCTCTGCTGCGGAACATAATCGCCTCGCTGCTGGAAATCTCTTTGCTGAGGCATGTAATCATTTCGCTGCTGGAAATCCCTCTGCTGGGGCATATAATCACTTCGCTGCTGAAAATCTCTTTGCTGATTAAAATCACGCTGCTGGGAATAGCGATCGTTTTGCTGATAGCGGTCATTGCGCTGTTGTCTTTGATAACATGAGGCATCGTTATTTTGCCTGTTGTTACGCTGCTGTGAAAAGCCCTGCTGCTGATATCTGGGCTGATAGTTTGCGCTATTCTGCTGATTTTTATTTTGATAGGGGGATTGCTGAAAATCGTTATTACGCTGCTGATATCCACCCTGCTGAAAATCTCCACCTTGCTGATACGCAGGGCGATTCCTATCACCGCTGTAGTTCCACTCATTTCCCTGACGAGGCTGTTCGTTTGTATTTCTGCGATGTACAAATGACTGCGGAGGAGACTGTTGCTGGGATTTTTGCTTGAAGTGCGGACGCTCTTGAGACATTTTAAAACTCTGTGCTTGGGTATCTATTTCACGGGGTTTCTGTTCCTGAGCTGAAGAGCTGGGCTGAGTATTTTCCAAATCCTTTGTTTGCGTTTTTGCATCGACGACATCTTCTTTTTGCTCTGAAGGAGGAGCGGGAACCGAAGGTGAGGAAGATTGGCTTGTTGGTGAAAAACGAGGAGCTTTTTCCAGCGGCTCGTTGTTATTCAGCACAGAAATATCGCCGCCTGCCATGATGATTTGTACAAGTTCAGCCTTTCTATAGCGTGTTATCGATTTTACACCCTGCATCCTTGCAAGTTCGCGAAGATCGGATAAGCTCTTATTAAGCAGGATATCTCTATCCATAAATATACCTCCAATAAAGTGTTATATATTGTTTGAATTTGAATTGGATTGAGTTAATATTATAGCAAATTTAAGGCAAACTCTACAAAATGGCTATAGGTAGAAAAGTATATCGTTACCATTGAGGAGCATTGTGGTAAATCATAAATTTCAGGAATAGACTATAATATTAGCATCAAGAGCAATTATATCATCATTTAAAGTATATGTCATTTTAAATTAAATGTCAATTTCGTTTTTTATAAATTAATAAAATTTTTTGTCTTTTTATTGGATCTTTCCATATTATATTCTCCTATATTTAGTTTTTTTAAACCTCATTGACAAAATGTGAAAAAAACGTATAATTGTATGGAAAATAAAAATGGAGATATAGCGATGAAAAGAGTGCTTGGCTGTATAAGGCGCGCTGATGAGCGTTTTAATATGATACGTGAAGGAGATAGGATATGCGTGGGCGTATCAGGAGGAAAGGATAGCCTGCTTCTCATGTACGCATTAAAACTGTATCAGAATTTTTGCAGAAACAGCTTTGAGATTTGCGGTGTTATGCTGGACCTTGGACTTACCGGTGAAGATACAAGCGCAGTAAGCGCATATGCGGAAAAAATAGGTGTTCCATTTGATGTAATCAAGACGGATATTGGCGATGTTGTGTTTAATATCCGAAAGGAGAGCAACCCCTGCGCCATGTGTGCAAAGCTCAGAAGGGGCGCGCTTAATAACGCGGCTCTTGAGAGGGGGTGCAATGTGGTGGCTTTGGGGCACAATCGCGAAGATGTGCTTGAAACCTTTTTTTTAAGTCTTCTCTACGAAAGCAGGCTCAATACATTTGGTCCTGTCACCTATATGACCCGAAAAAAAGTTACCCTCATAAGGCCGCTCATATTCCTTCCCGAAAAGCACGCACTTGGTGTTGCAAAAAAGTTGGAGCTTCCCGTTATGAAACCAAATTGCGAGGTTGCGGGAAAGACAAAGCGCGAAGATATGAAAGCTATACTCGCCTATTTTAACAGTATAGTTCCCGATGCGGATCAAAGGATATTAAATGCGCTCACGGAGACTGGCAAATATAATCTATGGCATAATTTAAGGCTTCCTCCGGAAGCGAGTACTCCGGATATGTATCTACCGGGAAACAAAGCTGACGAATAAAATATATCCGGCTTAAATCACTCTTAAGTTAAAAATTTTCTTGACAGTATAGACAATAAAACTTTATAATGATAAAGTATTCGCTTATGCGTACCAAAGCGACATTTTGCTGCTTTGAGAAATAAATGTGAAACGAGGTGCAAATATGCTTCAGACCTATCAGCCAAAAAAAAGGCAACGCAAGAAGGTTCACGGTTTTCGCCAGAGGATGAAGACCAAGAACGGAAGAAATGTATTGGCTCGCAGGCGTCAAAAGGGCAGGAAAAGGCTGTCAGCGTAATGCTGCAGCAATTGGGATCGTAAGGCTTTGCGATTCAATATGCCGTTTCATTGGACGTGGTTACATGTGCAATGAGCGGCATTGTATGTATATGGAGTTTTAGCCGTAAATGTGCGTAAAATATAGGTCATAACTGATCTTATGGTTTTGTACGGACATCGACCGGCTTTAAGGCAGCAGGTAAAAAATGAAACGCCGGTATTCGCTAAAGCGCAATAAGGAATTTCGATATGTATATAGGGTCGGCAAGACGCAGCGTAGCAGAAGCATAGTGCTGATACATGCCGATTCTCAGGACGAAAGGTTGCTTTTTGGTTTTTGTGTCAGTAAAAAGCTTGGCAATGCCGTGACCAGAAACCAGGTAAAGCGCAGAATGCGTGAAGCTGTGCGGTCTGTGCTTTCAGATATAAAGCAAGGCAGCAGGATAATACTCATAGCAAGAAATCCGATTTTAGATATCGGTTTTGATGAAATAAGAGCGGACATTTGCTATGTATTGAGAAAAGCGCGTCTTTTTTACGATGCTGAGAGACCTTGCGCTAAAAAAGAGCGGCATGAAACATGAAAAAAGCGATGCTTTTTCTTATAAGGCTATATAAGCAGGGTATTTCGCCATATTTACCCGGCGCGTGTAAGTATGAGCCTACCTGCTCCGAATACGCGCAGCAGGCGATAATGCGCTTTGGGGTAATGCG
The DNA here is from genome assembly GCA_017416425.1 of Clostridia bacterium. Classification (GTDB taxonomy): domain Bacteria; phylum Bacillota; class Clostridia; order Christensenellales; family CAG-138; genus RGIG1693. Next base: position 103,315 of record JAFQCL010000001.1, on the reverse strand, counting down.
CGGTCTTATCCTTGCGCTATGGCGCATAATTCGGTGCAATCCCTTTTCAAGGGGCGGATACGACCCGGTACCAAATGGATTTACCGATGCTTTTTCAGGAGCAGGCAAAAATCGCAGCAGCTTGTCAAATGATGATGGACATGATAGCGACAGAAGATAACCTGCTGCCAGTGTTAGACTTGAAAGCGAGGATGTAGTTTTGGAAGGCGATTTTTTTCTTACTAACTGGTTTTTAGAGGCAATGAAATGGGTCTATGTGAACATTGCCGGCAACAGTGTGGTACTTACGATAATACTTTGTACACTGCTTCTGCGTTTGCTCACTATGTTTTCCGACATAAGCTCAAGAAAGTCATCTCAAAAGATGGCAATGCTGCAGCCTCAGATACAAAAGCTTCAGGCTAAGTACGCAAATGATCCTCAGGCTCTTCAAAGGGAGCAATCAAAGCTCATGAAGAAGGAGGGCGTAAGCATGTGGGGTGGATGTCTGCCGCTTCTTATTACTATGCCTCTCTTTTTCTGCTTCTTTGCAGCGTTCAGATACTGGGCTTCAGAACAGATGCTTGAGCTTATAAGCGCTGCGCATAGCGACATGCTGAATGGTACAAGCGTTGCTATGGATATGTTTAACAGCCAGAAGTTTCTTTGGGTAATCAACATATGGCAGCCTGACTCGGCGCTTGCGCCCATAATTCAGGACGCAGCCACCTTCCTTAACACGGCGGATATGGAAAGACTGCTTTATTTTACTCAAAACCCGGAATTGTTCCCGATGCTTGAGGAGATGGGAATGGCGATCCAAAGCTTCCAGATGGTTGATGGCGTTGAAGTCGCAACTTGGAATATTATTGCGAGCAATGCAGGGATAGCAAACTACAACACCCTTATGGCACCGCTTACTGCCGGCTATGAGGGCTGGACAAACGGCTGGTTCCTATTTCCGATAATTTCGGCAGCGCTCATATTTGTTTCCACAAAGATAACGCAGCGCGCCACAAGCGCAAAGGCATCAGGCGGCCCCAAGTCGGATACTCAGCGTTCGCAGGAGTCTACCAATAAGATGATGATGTATATGATGCCTATAATAAGCTTTATAGCCTGTCTTTCAAATAATACAGCATTTGCGGTGTACTGGTCCATGTCAAGTATAATAGCTATAGGAATAAACCTTGTGCTTAACAGGGTGCTTCCAAGAAATGCCGTGCCGCAGGCTGATGGACAGATAGCATATAATGGAAAGAAAAGGTAATAATAAGGCTAACTATTAGTTTGATTACGTACCGGGCAGAGCATATGTTTTAGTGCGCATTCCCGGAGAAATGGAGTTTAAAAACATGTTGAGAAGCATTGAGTCTACGGGTAAAACCGTGGATGAGGCGATCTATAAGGGGTTATCCGAGATCAAGCTGTCGATAGACGAGGTTGACATAGAGGTAATCCAGAATGAATCCAAGGGTATACTTGGAATCGGACGAAAGGATGCAAAGGTAAGGCTTACACAGAAGCCCGAGGACAAGATAATAATACCTGATTTTACCGAGCTGGCAAGAAAACCTCAGAGGGAAATCTCGGGAAGAGAAAAAAAGCCTCAACGCGAGCAAGATAATAAGTGGCAGCCTAAAGAATCGGCAAAGCCCCGTACTGAAAAGCCGCAGGCAAAAGAGCAGCCTAAGCCCCATAGTGAAAAGCCGCAGCTAAAAGAGCAGCCTAAGCCTCGTACTGAAAAGCCGCAGCTAAAAGAGCAGCCTAAGCCTCGTACTGAAAAGCCGCAGCTAAAAGAGCAGCCTAAGCCTCGTGGTGAAAAATCCCAGCAAAATCAGGATAAAGGCGCGAATACGCCTCAGCATCAGGAAAAACGCGCAAAGGAGTTAAACCTAAACGACATAGACTCCAGCCTTACGGATAATGGCGATGAGAGTATTGTATTTACTCCAAAGACACGCCCTGAGCGAGAGGAAAAGCGATATTCCCTTGACGACTATGGCCACCGCGAGCCAACAAAGGCTGACATAGAAGCGCTTAAGAAACATATGGCCAAAATGAATGACGGCTATGTAGATGAAAGCCTTTTGGTAATTAAGGAAGAAAATAAAGCAGAAAATAAAACTGTCAAGGAAGCGGCATCTATCCTGCAGGAGCATCAGGAATTAGCTTATGAGCCGGAAGAAGAGGAACTTATAGCAACGCTTGAAAATACCGAAAAAGAACCCGGCGCGATATTCTTACGTGATCTTTTGACGCTTATGGGCGTAGACGCCGTAGTGCGAACCGCATCAAGAAAGGATGATATGACCATCCAGATAGACAGTGAGTCGATGGCGCTTATAATAGGTCATCGTGGTGAGACCTTAGACGCGCTCCAGTATATAACATCTCTTGTAGTTAACAAAGACCGCAAGGATCAGGGCTACAGGCGTGTTTCTCTTGATACAGAGGGCTATAGACATAAGCGCGAGGCAACTCTTTCAAAGCTTGCAAAGCGTGTCGCACAGCAGGTGCGCCAGAGCGGCAAAGCAAGGACGATGGAGCCTATGAACCCCTATGAAAGGCGCATATTCCACTCCACACTTCAAAGTAATCCCTATGTAACCACTCATTCGGAGGGAGTAGAGCCAAATCGCAGGGTCGTAATATCTCCTAAAAATCGTAAGCGCAACTACAATAATAAAAACAGGCAAAAAAAATCTGCACCTGAGACGATCAACAACGAAGCAGAAGTGGTTTAAGATAAGTATAACTTATAATGATACCCGGGGTCATTTTGTCCACGGGTTTTTAATTTTATTTTTTATAATCTTTCTTCCCTCTTAACATTGAGGTTAAAGGGCTTAAAAAGCGCATTTTAAGTTCCGTTGTGAGTAAATCCTTATTTACCATTAGAATTTCCACCTGTTTTGCTTAATGCTTTAAGATTGTGAGTAAATATCGCCATAAAAGAACTCTCCTATAAATCCGTTATCTTTGCTGTCTCGTTTGGCTATATTGAAATCAAGAGATTTTTATCTATCAAATATGCTATAAAAATGAAAAAGAGAAAAGCATAAACTTTTCTCAATTTTCTTGCCTAACAATGCCCATACCTTTAAATTACTTTGATTCAGGGTACAATGCATATGCTAATATTATTTCGCTCAGCTATTTAATTTTTTATATTATCCCTTTGCTTTTTCTCTTAAAGCAAATATTTAAAGCATCATCCCATAGAAACACGAAGTATATTGAGCGCGTCCATGGCATTAATGCTGCCATCGCCCGTTATATCAGCAAGCTCCTGCGCCTCGGGTGAAAGCTCGGACAATTCCATGGAGTGACGGAGCACCAAAAGCGCATCCATCGCGGTTATGGAGCCATCCATGTTTACATCGCCCATGTCATATTCGCCGGGCTGCGGTATATCCTGCATTATTATAAGACCATAGTACTGACCGCCGTTTCTGATCTGACCAAGGTAGGTCTTTTCGCCGGAGTAGGGATTTACGGCATAAAGGCCGTTTTCGGTGAGAGAGTTATAATGATACCAGTACATGGTATTGGTCTCAAGGTCTATGGTAGCGGACTGAACTGCAAACAAGGTAATGCCAAGATCAAATTTATCGGTCGTATGACCTGTTTCCTTATCTATCTCATAGAGGTGGCCATCCTTGCTTATGGCAAACATGGTTCCTTCGGAGTCTACGGAGAGGGTAAACATGCCCAAGCCGCCAACATCAAACAGATTGATATTATTGCATACACCGATGTTTATAAGTGTACCATATGTCAGATCTACAATGGAAAGATAGGTAGTCGCCTCATAAGTGCCGGGAATTCCAACAACATGGATAGCGTATACGGTGTCGGTGGTATGGTCATAGACCATATCGCATATGGTGGTTGCGTAAGTAAGGCCGCTTTGAATGACTTCATAGCTGAAATCGGTGGGATCAATGGCTATAAAGTTGCCTACATGGGTAAATCCATAGATGGTATCGCCGACAAGACAGGCCGCGTAAAGCTGATTCGCGGCGTAGTTTTGATCATATACGGTGACGTCTTCAATGTTGTTTACATTAAATGAGACCCAATTATAGCCCTGATTGTCCGCATATGCATCATTTTCGCAATAAGCATAAAGAGTTAAATCACGGATCACGGGCGCACCGGTCGGGGTGCATATAGATGCATCCACAGTTAATCCGGTGGTTGTACCAAAGGGAAATACCGATGCTACAACAAGTATCAGGGAGAGGACGATGGATAGATACTTTTTCATAAAAACCTCCATAAAGCATTTGTTAAAACCAGTCCAAACCGGCTCATAAATAACATATAGCATCCACATATTAATGTCAATAGTGTAAATTCCGGTTTATGAACATTATTGCTAAAATATCGGTTTTTTAAAGTCCTTGCGTCCCTATCCGGCGCTTTTAAAAGCCATATATAATCTGGCATTGTCCCTTGAAATGCATTACAATATATAAGCACTTCGAGAAAAATAAAAGGCCTCGCTTGCCGAGGCAATAAAAAGTTTTAACATCGATTTTGCGCTCATTACATACTCATTATTCATCATCATCCATTTCATCGAGAAGGTTCAAAAATTCATCAAAAAGCTCGTCCAAAAGCACTTCATTATCAACAAGGGAGTACACATCGCCACCGCTTGATCTGTCTATACGAAGAAAAATTATCTCCGCTTCATCGTCATCCATCTGAGCGATGGGCGTAACAGCCGCATAGAGATTTCCTTCATATTTAAACGTAAGCTCATGCACAAACTCTTCTTCTTCGCCATCGTTGCCTATCAAAGCCACGATCTCAAGTTCATTTTTCATAATAAATCTCCATTTCGTTTAATATCCGTTTTACAAAGCCGGCCTATTTTAAAGCCAAACCCGAGTCAAGATAGCCTTGAAGTATCACAACGGCAGCAAGCTTATCCACCACCTTGCGCCGCTTCTTCCAATCAAGCTTTTCCTCATAGAGCACACGCTCTACCATCATGGTAGTAAGCCTTTCATCATAAAAATCATGTTCAAATTCCGTGTGCTTTGAAACAAGCTCGGCAAGATCTAAAACCTTCTGTGCAGAAAAGCCAAGGCTTCCGTCCATGTTCTTAGGCAAACCGTAAAGCAGCTTCACAGGGGCATATTTTTTCGCCATCTCGCATATATATTCAACATCCTTATCGATGTCATCGGTTGCCCGCGTATAGGTCTCAAGCCCCTGAGCGGTTATGCACAATGGGTCGCTTACGGCAAAGCCTATCCTTCTGTCGCCAACATCAAGCGCTAATATTCTTCGCATGTATCCTCCAAGCTCATATTACCTTTATAAAAAACTGCGGACACGCTCCCGCACAATAGCCGCAGAGCGCACATTTTTCCATATCAACGGCAGCTTTACCGTTTTTTAAGCTTAGCGCTCCATTTTTACAGCGTAGAACACATCGACCGCAGCCCTCGCACCACTCCTGTATAAGAAGCATGCGGCTCTGTCCCATGCTCTTTTTTGCGGCAGATTCATCGGGAGTTTTTCCTGAGAATACAGCACAGTTATAATCCACCTCGGCAAGCGACTGCATGCCTATTGCAATAGTATCGATACAGCTTTTCTCAAGCACAAACTCAAGCGCTTCTGTCCTTTCGCGTATAAGATGCCCTCCGCCAAGCGGCTTCATGGCTATTATACCGCGCCCGGCTTCGTGCGCCCTATTAATCACTCTAAGCATACGCTCCGTACCGTCTTCGCCGCCATCGGCTATGCCGGTACCTCTCTTATTTATAAGCGGAAAAAGCACGTCAAGCTCCGGATATGAAAGCGCTGCCTCCATACAGGCTATGTAATGCGTGGAAAGCCCCACCGCGCCTATATAGCCCTTCTTCTTCATTTCAAGCAGAAACATAAGCGCTTCCCTATGCCCACGGATGGTGTGCTCGCTCTCCTGCTCATGCAGAAGGAATATGTCTATATAATCCCTGCCAAGCTGCTCTGTGGCCAGCTTAAAGCTATCCTCGGCCGTCTTTCTGTCGTAGGCATATGATTTGGTGCATATCACAAGGTCGGGCTTTAGAGAAAGCGCGCCTCTTACATAAGGGTATGTCCTATAAAGCTCGGCGGTGTCAACAAAGTTTACACCATACGAAAAGGCCCTGTCAAACAGCTCTACTCCCTTTGCTATTGAAAGGTTTCGCTGCAAAGGACCCATTGTGAGTGTGCCAAAGCACAAACGAGATACCATTATCCCGGTGTTTCCAAGCCTTCTGTATTCCAATGTTATCAGCCATCCTTGTCTACATTGTGCAGCATATAGGATTTTACAAGCTCCTCTATCAGCTCATCGCGCTCAAACTTGCAAATTATGCTGCGTGCGTTTTTATAGCTCGTGATATAGGCGGGATCGCCGCAAAGCAGATAGCCCACTATCTGGTTGATGGGGTTATAGCCCTTCTCCTTGACCGCCTTATACACATTTACAAGCGCGTCATGCGCCGATTGCTGCTCCCTTGGTCTTTCAAAGGTCATCGTGTTCTTCTTTTCTTCCATGGTCTCTCCCCCTTTCGCTAATACCTATAGCCAAGTTGATTATAGCAAATATCTTCTTGTCGTTCAAGAGTCTGTTTTAAAAATAATATAATAAAATAATGTCGAATCTTATCCGAAGGCAAGTAAATTTCCATTGAGCATATTGCCTTATATACTAAAGCGTAGTATAATTAAATATATTTCACCACAGGAGAACAGCAACCATGATACGGCTATTAGAAATCAACGAACAAAATTGGATGGAAATAGCGCGTCTTTCGGTTAGTGATGAGCAGCAGGGCTTTCTCGACAGACCGATAGGCATTATCGCGCGAGGATATGTATATCGCCACTATAATGCCCGTGTTATCGCTATTGCCGATGAGCTACATATCATTGGCGTTGCACTGGTGCGTGATCTGGATGAAGAACCGGCCTGCTATGATCTGCAGCAGTTTATGATTGATAAGCGTTTTCAAAATAAAGGCTACGGCACAGAAGCTTTAAAGCTGATACTGCAAATGCTCAAAGAAGAAAGGCATTATGAGTGTGTCGAGGTCTGCGTAGATAAAAAAGACCTGCCCGCCCTGCGAGTATATGAGAAGGTGGGTTTTACTGATACAGGCTATATAGACGCGAGCCTGCCCAATCATTTAAATCTTATGTACTTTTTCGGTAAGCGCTGAATTTTATTGCCGAACCGATTGAGATTTACCAGCGCTTCATATTCCTTTCAAACTTCTCGATATATGCCTGTTTTAATTCATCTGCCGTTATTTCATAACATAGCATTACATCAGCGTAGTACATTAAAATATCCGCCATTTCTTCAAGGAGGTGTTTTCGGATCTCGCTATCCCCGGTTGTTTTTTGCGTTCCGTTTTTCTTTATGATATCGATAAGTTCACCAATTTCTCCGACCATCCACAGTAATTTATTTTTTCCCGCAGCAGCGGATATAGGCTCCCATTTATCCTTATATTTATCCTGCAATTCATTTTGCATTTTCAGCATTTCTTCTATGGAAAAGTCTGCCATGATTCCATCCTGTTACATTATATTTACAAATTATCGTTGCATTTTTTAATCAAACATTCTTTTCATACCACTTCCCGTTTTCAAAGAAGTGGTAGTTTTCTGATAGATCATCATTTAAAAAGACTTCAAGCATATTTAAAAAGCCGTCCGCAAGAGCATAGCAAGGCAGGTCTTTTCTGTCTATCCAGAATACATTTCCTTCATCGGATGATATAAGTTCTCCAAAATAAGCATTGGTCTTGAAAAAGAAAACGATATACCTATATGAGCCATCGCTCATCGTGAACTGCTTTACTCCGCAAAGGCGTACATTAAAAATATCAAGTCCCGTTTCTTCTTTTACCTCTCGGATCACGGAATCGACAAAGGACTCTCCTTTTTCTACATGACCGCCCGGGAAGGTTATGCCCGGCCAATCGGGGTTCATTCTATCTTGAACCAAAATGCGGTCTTCGTCATATATCATGCACATATTTGTTAAAATACATCTTTCCTCTCGCGCCATACACTAGACCTCACAAGTTTGAATTTATAGGTCTTTATTATAGCACTATCAGGCAGGAAAGTGAGATGGGAATTAATTTACTACCACGGCAGAGAATAACGCATAGTCATTAAAATGCCTGCTTCCCGCGATCACGACTCTTTTCTGCACGCCTTTACTCCTTATGATTTTTTGAAATTATGTCACTCTTAGATGATAAATTTCAAGTAAACTATGCCTATAAATTATTAAGATTATCGCCTATGGTTATTATAATTTTATTATCTTAAACTATGAGGATGTACGCCGTGGGTGATTCCGTGTTTTTAAAAGAAATGGGTCAGAGGATCATGGTTCGCAGGAAGTCTCTGCGGATGACCCAAGAAGAGCTTGCCGATCATTTGGGTGTGTCTACTCAAATGATCTCCAATCTGGAATTGGGCAAAAAGGCGATTCGACCGGAGAATCTGGCCAAGGTTTGCGATGCGCTTGGTTTGAGTGCGGATTTTATTTTAAGAGGCAGCAACACCGCCACGGCTGTAGACGTGCTTGCCGAAAAACTTACTCGACTGAATGCCGAGGAGCTGCGGATCATAAGTGAAATGATCGATTATATGAACGCAAAAGAATAGATAAAGCCGTTTTTCGATGAGCCTATTATCTGTCATATTAAAACACATCTATGAATTCAAAGCAGCCGTTATTTTGCGCATTTAAGCAGCGGCAATTGTGATTTAAAGCGTTAAACTCTTTTGAGCAAGCAGATATCCATATCCGCCAACATAAACCGAATCGATTACATCCCCATGATATGCAATATCTACTATAATTCGTGATACCTGCCCCATGTTATGCCCCTGCTCAAAAATATATCGGGATTTCTTTTCATGATACTTAAAAAGGTAACATGCTAAAGCGCAATTTGATGTTCCGGTCGCTGATTCTTCATCGATCCCATACAGCGGAGCAAAATTTCTGCATATTGCTGTTATATCGGATCCCAAGGTCAAAGTAAAAGCATGAACTCCAACAACTTCCTTTTGTTTACTTAATTCCGCCATCACTTTAAAATCGGGAGATAATTCCTCCAAATGTTCCCTGGAATCCACAGGAATCATAATATCGCCAAGTCCCGTAGAAACTATTTGTATCGGAAAAGCGCCGTCAATAAAGTCCTTATCTATACAGCCCGCAACTATGTCCGGTTCTAAGATATCGTAATACGTTGGGCGATTTTGCTCCATAAATATCAAACCATCCTCTTTAACTTGAATACCAAGTATACCGGCTTTCGTTTCTATGGTATAATTTTGTTTGCACAGCATATTCAACAGTTTGAGCGTAGTAAATGCAGCAATTGTAGCATGACCGCATAATGCTACTTCTTCTACCGGTGTAAAATATTGTATTTTAAAATCCGCCGCACACGAATCCGACACGAAAGCAGTTTCGGAATATCCCAATTGCTTTGCTATTTCCTGCTTTTCACAGGATGTTAAATTCATCCTGTCTAAAACTACTCCTGCCTTATTTCCGCCTTTATTGTTTTTACTAAAAGCGCTTGTGACATATACATTAACTATTTTCTTTACCATATAAGCTTCCAATTTTCATTTGGCTTTACTCGGCGGCAAGTTCAAGCTTACCTTCGTTATTATAGCACGCCCATGCAAGCACGCCCATGCACAAAAAGATAGCAATTAAGGGAAAAAGTCGTAAAATGGCTTTTTCCCTTGCGTAGAAATCGGAGATAAAATATTTACTTTTCAGGCTTCATCGTGGGGAACAGCAGTACATCGCGTATCGTGGTGGAGCCGGTAAGGAGCATCACAAGCCTGTCAACTCCTATTCCTATTCCACCCGTGGGCGGCATACCATATTCGAGCGCAAGGCAGAACTCCTCGTCTATCATCATGGCTTCATCATCGCCCTTGTTTTTAAGCATCGCCTGCTGAATAAAGCGCTCACGCTGATCTATGGGGTCATTCAGCTCGGAAAAAGCGTTTGCGAACTCGCTGCCGCAGATAAACAGCTCAAAGCGCTCCGTTATGCCCGAAGCTCCCGGCTTACGCTTTGAAAGCGGGGATATTTCCACTGGATAATCGATTATGTATGTGGGTTGTATGAGCTTATCCTCAACGAATTGGTCGCAAGCGGCGGCAAGCAGCCTGCCCTTTGTGATAACAAGGTCGGTAAGGTCAAGACCTATGCTCTTTGCAAGGCCAAGCGCCTCCTCATCGGTCTTACAGGCAAGAAAATCCGCTCCGGTGTGCCTCTTTACGGCCTCATTCATGGTTATGCGCTCAAAGGGCTTACCAAGGTCTATCTCATGCCCCATGTAGCTTATGGTGGTGCTTCCAAGTACGGTCTTTGCAAGGTGGCGTATAAGACCCTCGGCAAGGTCCATCATGCCATTGTAATCAGTGTATGCCTGATACAGCTCTATCATGGTGAATTCGGGGTTATGGGTCGAATCCATGCCCTCATTTCGGAATATGCGCCCTATTTCATACACGCGCTCCATGCCTCCGACTATGAGCATCTTAAGCCTGAGTTCAAGCGCGATGCGAAGATACATATCTATATCAAGCGTATTATGATGCGTTATAAAAGGGCGCGCCGAAGCGCCGCTTGCGGTGCTGTTTAAAACAGGCGTTTCCACTTCGATAAAGCCAAGTCCATCCAGATAGCGGCGCATCTCGGAGATTATCCTGCTGCGCTTTACAAAGGTATCCATGACCTCGGGGTTCATTATAAGGTCAACAAAGCGCTGGCGATAGCGAAGCTCGGTATCGCGAAGACCGTGGTACTTCTCGGGCAAAGGACGAAGCGACTTTGAGAGTAATAGTACGCCCTCCGCGTGAACGGATACTTCGCCCGTTCTGGTACGGAACACTATGCCCGAAGCGCCTATTATATCGCCTATATCGTAGGTCTTAAAGCGCGTATACTCCTCTTCGCCTATATCATCTCGGCGCACATAGAGTTGGATTTTGCCGCTCTTATCCTGAATATGGACGAAAGTAGCCTTACCCATTATGCGCTTTGCCATTATGCGGCCTGCAACGCTTACTTTGGCGTTTTCAAGCTCCTCAAAGCCATTTATAATGTCATTGCTATGGTGAGTAACATCATATCTCATGACCTCAAATGGGTCTCTGCCCTCCGCCTGAAGCGCGGAAAGCTTATCGCGTCTGATCTGAAGCAGCTCGCTCAGCTCCTGCTGGGTCTGATCGCTAAAATTATTATTCTCTTCCATTATGCTTATCTGCCTCCGACTGTAATATTCTTGATGAGCAGCTTCCTGTCGCCAAGGCGTGAATGTACATTCACCTCATCGCCGAGCTTATGCCCAAGCAGTGAGCTTCCAACTTCACTGCGGTCAGATATGCTGGGGATACCGCCGAGCTTACCCTGCGGATCGGCCTCAAGAGAGCTCTTTATGCTGCATGTCATATCGCGACCAAGGTGCGGATCGTAAAAAGTCACTATACAGCCAACGCTTACTATGTCTGTGGAAATGGCGGATTCATCGATTATCACCGCATATCGCAGTATCTCCTCAAGTTCGCTTATTTTGATCTCAAGCTGTTCCTGGCGAAGCTTTGCCGCATCATATTCGGCATTTTCGCTAAGGTCGCCATGTGAGCGCGCCTCTTTCAGCTCTTCGGCAACGTCCGCGCGGACTACGGTCTTAAGCTGCTCAAGCTCGTGTTCAAGCTCCTTCTTTTTAGCCGCGGTGATCTGATTATTATTCATCTATAAAACCTCCCTGGGATATATGGCGTTTATTTTAAGATAAGTATGGCATAGGAAAAGCCACGCTACTCATGCATCCTCACGCATTTAAGCTGCTTTCATCCAAATTTCCATACCTTTACATTCTTACATTATAGCAGCGGCAGAGCTTTTGTCAAGAAGTGGGCGGTTTTAAAATGAGCTTGCGGTTTGTTTTTTTTGGCGAAACGGAGTATGGGCTTTAAGTTAGCCGGTCTATGCTCACACGTCCGGCTTCAAGCTTATATTTTCTTATCCTAATTGGAAGATATTGTTGCAAGTCGCCAGCGCGCAGTATATAATAAATTTATTGCTCGTTTTATCTATCACACTAAAAATGATCGGAGGTAACATCATGAATCGCTCAGGTGGATTCTGCGTTATGTGGATACGACTTTGGCGTACTTCCCTGCCATGGGGAGGGCATATCAAGATCGTTTATGCGAGCGCGTAAAGCGGGGCTGCGTTTCCTGTTTATGCGCTTTTTTGACAAAAACGCATGGAAGATTATGCAATGAAGAAATCTTTTTTGTGAAAAGCTTGATGACAGCTACCTTGTACCGACTTTTTCGCGGATGTGCCGGGCGCGGTCAATATCAGCGATGCTTTGGATCTAACGGAAGAGGATTACTATGCGCTTTCTGTATTTGATGTTAGTGCTAATCCCAAGTGGCGTTCGAGAAGTCAGATAGACTTCATTCTCAAATCCTCCGAGAATACAAACAGCGCCGAGAAAGATGCCTGGCTGGAAATAAGATCACGCACCCGAAATTATAATGCAATAGAATTATCGATCCTGTCACACCTTTTTTACCTGATCGATTGCGATGTTCTCGAAGACCATGTGCAGACCGTCGCGTCTAATTATGGAAGCTGCTGAAAGGATGTGCTGTACCCATGAAAAAACAAAAAATTTATCTGCAAGTGATAGCCGCTCTTGTTGTATTGTTTGCATTTAATTGCATATTTTCTGCTACTGCGTATGCAAGCGACATCAGTTCATTGTGGGTCGATGACGCGACACGATGGACCTACTTTTTTACTACCGGAGATACGCCTCATATGGGAACCAAGTATACAACCTACACATATGCTTCTTCCGCTGTTAAGGCAAAATACTCTACGTACATTACGAATGGAATTACCATGTGGGAATCCCATATTTCATGTACGGAAAACAGCTCTTCTGCTATGGGCGTAATTCAAGTCTCCGCTGTAAACAATAGTGATGCAGAAGCAAATGCTGCAACGGCAATCGGTTACTCCCCATCAACAATGCATATTGGAGTCAATGACGATCTACAGTCAAGAATTTGATGGCAATGCGACTGCGGGGAAGTATAGGACGATCGCTCATGAGATCGGCCATGTTTATGGGCTTGGTCATGTTGACAACTATAGCAATCAAATTATGTACCCTTACCATTCAACAACAAAGAACGTAACAACTTATGATATTGCCGGTATGAATGTCATGACACACACTCATACCCATAATGGGTCGTATCCGGGTACCTATGTGCAGCTCTCCGGTTATCAGCATATAAAAAGATGTTCTAAGTGAGATCATATATCGAGCAGATATGTACCTACTCCGATTATCATTCCGGCACAACTCATTACCTGGCGCTTGACTGCGTGTGCGGCAAAAACCGGACGGATTCATGGCTTTGTAATGGCAACCCATGTGTTATGCCGTTTTCAATACCGAAAGAGCTTGTGCAAAAATAGGTGAATATGCCCATTCTAAGGAGTGCCACCTTCATGCGCCATAAAAACAAACATGATTGCTCATGATGTTATTTTAAAATAAAACACACTCAGAGAGCATGCCATATGCGGCCTGCTCATTTTTTGGAAATTCAAAAGCTCATGTGCTTAAAAACGTTTGCGCTTGCAATTCAGTAGCAAGTAACGTATAATTTAAAGATATGACACAGGCTTGCAAAAGCAGGCTCATTTATTTACGAGGTCTTTTATATGTTTACTACAGAATGGAAATTTGGAATGCTCGACTTTGACGAGGTAAAAAGGATACGGGCGGTCGTATTTTCAAATGTTCCGGAAGAAGAAGAATTTGACTTCTTCGATGGAATAGCGGCGCATGTGCTTGTACGCCATGAGGGTATACCGGCGGCAACTGCGAGGATCTATCCCGATGGTAATAATACGAGGATAGACCGCTTCGCTGTACTTAGCGAATTTTCAGACGCCGGCTACTATGAGCTTATGCTTCGCCTTATGCTGTTTAAGGCGGAGGATCTTGCGGGAATGGAGATAATAGCTCGCCTTAGCGAAGATGATACGATGGTGCCCACTTTCATAAAGTTTGGATTTGTTCCAAAAGGCGATGCCATTGTTGAGCGCGCCGGCACTTATTATGATTTTTATGTCGCAAAAGATGCCGTAAAGTGGTTTTCAATGTGCGGCGAACATAAGTAGTATGGGCTTTTTGGCGGGAGAATTCGATATAATCGTAATAGGCGCGGGGCATAGCGGCACCGAAGCCGCGCTTGCTGCTGCAAAAATGGGTATGCGTACGCTTTGCCTTACCATGAGCCTTGATTCCATAGCTCTCATGGCATGTAACCCTTCAATAGGCGGTACCGCCAAAGGCAACCTTGTGAGGGAAATAGACGCCCTTGGCGGTGAGATGGGAATCGCAGCCGATGAATGCATGCTGCAGATGCGTATGCTGAATACGGGAAAAGGCGCTGCCGTACATTGCCCTCGCGCTCAGGTAGACAAGCGCAAATACCACCTTCGCATGAAGCTTGCGCTTGAAGATCAGGAGAATCTCCGCATAATGGAGGGCGAGTGCAGCCATATATTGACCGAAGGGGATGCCGTATGCGGCGTTGTATGCATGGATGGATCCATGTACAGATGCAAAAGCCTCATAATCGCCTGCGGTGTCTATTTAAAAAGCCGCGTTCTTATCGGGGATTACGCAAAAAAAAGCGGCCCCTGCGGTCTTTTTCCGGCAACCGGCCTCTCGGCTTCACTTATAAGCTTAGGTCACGAGCTAAGACGCTTTAAAACGGGTACGCCCGCGAGGGTAAACGCAAGAAGCATAGATTTTGACGCCATGGAAAAGCAGTTTGGAGATGATCCGGCGCGCTGTTTCTCGTTCCTTGGGTTTACGACAAAATGCGAGCAATTACCCTGTTATCTCACATATACCAATGAGCGTACGCATGATATAATTAGGAAAAATATACATCGTTCGGCAATGTACAGCGGACTTATCGATGCGGTAGGCACACGCTATTGTCCATCCATAGAGGATAAAATAGTCCGCTTCGCCGATAAGGACAGACATCAGCTCTTTATAGAACCCGAAGGCCTGGGTACAAGGGAGATGTATGTGCAGGGAATGTCCACAAGCCTGCCCCTTGATGTGCAGGTGGAGATGCTAAGGACGATAAAGGGGCTTGAGAAGGTTGAGCTCATGCGCGCAGGCTACGCCATAGAATACGATTGCATAGACCCGCTGTCGCTCGATGCCACGCTGCAATCCAGGCATGTTACCGGGCTTTATATGGCAGGTCAGATAAACGGCACCTCGGGCTATGAGGAAGCCGCCGCTCAGGGCATATATGCCGCCATAAACTCTGTTTTAAGGCTTCGCGGCGAGCCCCCATTCATACTTTCAAGGTCTGATGCCTATATAGGCGTACTGGTGGACGATCTCACCGGTAAGGGTACGAACGAACCGTATCGCATGATGACCTCACGCGCCGAATACCGCCTTCTTTTAAGGCAGGATAATGCTGATATAAGGCTTACCGAAAAGGGCTTTAAAGCCGGACTTGTAAGCAAAGAGCGCTACTCGCGTTTCATGAAAAAAAAAGAGGCAATAGAGCGCCTGAAAAAAGAGCTTGCAGCGGCAGTCCCTCAGGGCGAAGCGCTTGAAGGGCTGCTCAAGGAAAAGGGCGAAAACAGAGCCCCAAAAGGAACCGGATTTATTGACCTTCTAAAGCGCAAAAACATCACCTATACGGATATATTGACCTTCTTTCCCGGGCTTTTTAAGGTTGATCCCGAGATAGCAGAGCAGGTGGAGATAGATGCAAAATATGAGGGCTACATAGTAAAGCAAAAGGAGCAGGTAGAACGATTTTTAAGGCTTGAGGATAAGCTCCTTCCTGATGATGTGGATTATGGTAAAATAACAGGTCTAAGGCTTGAGGCAAGGCAGAAGCTTTCAAGCATAAGACCCCGAAGTATAGGTCAGGCAAGCAGGATATCGGGCGTTTCGCCTGCGGATATATCGGTGCTTATAGTTTGGCTGAACGCAAGGAGGCGGGCGCGTGACGATAAATGATGCTATAGAGCTTCATCTCAAAGACTTCTCAGACGTGCAGAAAGCACGGTTTAAAAGGTATTACGAGCTTTTGGCGGAGTGGAACAGCCGCATGAACCTGACGGCCATAACCGATCCTGTTGATGTTGTAAAAAAACACTTTTTAGACTCGATACTTGCGGAAGGACTCATAGAAAAAGGCGCAAGCTGCATAGATGTAGGCACAGGGGCGGGCTTCCCCGGCATACCGCTTTTAATAGCAAGACCCGACATATCCATTGTGCTGCTTGATGCGCTGAATAAAAGGGTGGATTTTTTAAAGGCGGTCTTGTTTGAGCTTGAGCTTGACGCGCAGTGTATCCATAAAAGAGCCGAGGATGCGGCAAGGCTTCCTTTATATCGCGAGAAGTTTGACATTGCGCTCTCAAGAGCTGTAGCGCCGCTGAATGTGCTGCTTGAATACACCATGCCCTTTGTTAAGGTGGGCGGTACCTCGCTTATGTATAAGGGCCCCGCCGCGAAGGATGAGCTTATTTTGGCAGATGACGCTCTAAAAAAGCTCTCCGCTTCCGCTAAGCTTTGGGAGTATCACGCGGATTGGGGCGAGCGCCATGTGATAGCCGCCGAAAAGCTTTTCAAAACGGCGCCGGCATATCCAAGAAAAAGCGCAGCTATAAAGAAAAAGCCCCTTTGACGGGGCACGCCTGTTTACAGGCATATTTAAATTTTCCATCGACCTTACGACCTTATGGAGCAGCTTTAAAGGTTAACCGTTTTTAGGAGGAATTATGGCAGTATTTGATCTTTTTAAAGCAAAAAAACAGGAGGATGCGGATAAAAAGCTTGAGGATGTTCTTGTTTCATCTATAATTCCAAATCCCGGTCAGCCACGAAAGACATTTGATGACGTCAGCATACAGGAGCTTGCGCAGTCCATCAAGCAGGTAGGGCTTATACAGCCCCTTGTCGTTCGGAAGGCAGGCGATACCTATGAGCTGATAGCAGGCGAGCGCAGGTTGCGTGCACTTAAGCTTCTTGGCTACGAAAAGGCTACCTGCATAGTGCAGACTACGGTGGTGGATGAGGCTTCAGCCATGATGGCCTTGATAGAAAATCTTCAGCGCGAGGATCTGCACTTTTTTGAGGAGGCTTTAAGCTATCAGGAGCTTATAAACGCTTATTCGATTACGCAGGAGCAGCTTGCCGAAAGGATAGGAAAAAGCCAGTCCTTTATCGCGAACAAGCTTCGCGTCTTAAAGCTGCCCGACACCGTTAAGGACGCTATTGTAAAGGGCAATCTGTCAGAGCGCCACGCAAGAGCGCTTTTAAAGCTTGGCAACGAGGATGAGCAGATAGAGCTTGCAAAGAAAACATCGGATGAGGGACTTTCTGTGAAGGATCTTGAAAGGCTCATAGAAAAGACACTGAACGATGCTTATGACAAAAAGCGTGATGGCGCAAAGCCAAGACCCGTTATAATACGCATGGTAAAGGATTACCGTATATTTGTAAACACAGTAAATCAGGCTGTGCAGGTGCTCCGCGAATCAGGACTTTCCGTGGATGTCGCGCAGGAAGAGCGCGAAAACGGAGTTGATATAAACATAAAGGTAACAAGACCCGACTAGGCCTTTTGGAGGAACGAATGATAGAGATATTATTGCTACTTCTTTTTGTGGCGCTGGATCAGTTTACAAAGGCTGCAAGCGAGATATATTTTGCCGCCCATGAGCCCCTTGTACTCATAGAGGGAATGCTCGGCCTTACATATGTAAAAAACGATGGCGCGGCATTCGGTATTTTCAGCGGACAGCAAATCATACTTTGCATAATAACCGGCATATCGATTGTTTTACTTTCGGTTTTATTCATAACCCAAAGAAAACGAAAGCCCATACCCATGCCAAGGCTTCTTGGGATAGCGCTTGTACTTATAATAGCGGGTGCCATAGGCAATCTCATAGACAGGCTATGCTTTGGATATGTGCGGGATATGATACAGACCCTTTTTATAACTTTCCCAGTATTTAACATAGCGGATTGCGCTGTTACGATAGGCGCAGCGCTTGCGCTTACAAGTCTTTTTCTCACAAAGTCGGGAAAAGCTTATTTTTCCTCTTTCGATGATAACAAAAAAAAGGATAAAAGCGATAAAAAGAGCATTATCGAGCGCGTAAAATCCATACTTTCCAAAAAAACTGATGACGATATCAGGGAAAGCATAGATACCGACACGGATAACAGCAGCCTATGATGGAACATGCCGGTGAGACCAATATCTATACTGTGACGAAGGGCGGAGAAAGGCTCGATGTGTTTTTGACGAGCGTTTCCGATAATACACGTTCATACCTTCAAAAACTCATTGATAATGGAAGCGTTCTTGTAAATGGTATCCCCGCAAAATCAAAAACAAAGCTAAGACCCGGCGATGAAATACTTGTAAACTATCCCTTAGCGGTCGAAACAGACCTTATTCCACAAGATATACCCTTAAGCATCATCTATGAGGACGATAGCATAGCTGTGATCGATAAACCAAAGGGCATGGTGGTTCACCCCGCGCCCGGGAACGAGGACGGCACGCTTGTAAACGCGCTTATGTACCATTTAAAGGATCTTTCGGGCATAGGCGGAGAAGTAAGGCCGGGTATCGTACACAGGATAGATAAGCTCACCTCGGGGCTTATAGTAGTTGCAAAAAACGACAAGGCGCACATATCGCTTGCAGAGCAATTTAAAACCCATAGCGCCTACCGCGTATATCTCGCGCTCGTAAACGGCAATCTTCGCGAGGACAGCGGGACGATAAACGCACCCATAGGCAGGCACAGGCTCGACCGAAAGCGCATGGCTGTAGATAGCTCCGGGCGAGAAGCGATAACCCATTATAACGTTATAAGCCGCTTTTCGGAGCTGACCCTGCTTCGTGTTCGCCTTGAAACGGGGCGCACACACCAGATAAGGGTGCATATGGCTTATATAAAGCACCCTGTTACCGGCGATGAACTCTATTCATCAGGCAAAAACCGATTTTCATTACAAGGGCAGGCACTTCATGCAATGATGCTTACGCTGAAGCACCCGGATACCAATGAGATTAAGACATTTAAAGCTCCGCTTCCGGATTGGTTCTTTAAAATACTGAGGGAGCTTAATGTTTCAGATCCAAGCGCGCTATATGATTCCATAATATGATTAATGCTTGGATAATGCATATCCGGTGTTGGATTTATATACATTTATTAGTGGAGCAGCTTGAAAATGGCATTGTTTTTTCAAAGGTTTTATAAAAAAAGGCTTGCTATTTTTATAAAGTGCTGTTACAATAACGGTGAAAATATTAATGGAGGTTGTACCTATGGCATACGTAATTAAAGAACAGTGCATCTGCTGTGGCGCATGCGCCGGAGCATGTCCTGTGGACGCTATCTCCGAAGGCGATGGCATCTTTGTTATTGACGCTGACCTTTGCATCGACTGCGGTAACTGTGCAAGCAATTGCCCCGTAGACGCTCCTCAGGAAGCATAATTACACGTTAGTATAAAAAATAATACATCAGTCGGCTAGACCGGCAAAAAATTGACACCCCGCTTTAATGTAGGGTGTCTGTTTTTATTTTTTCAGTTTGGTTTTAAAATCTTTCCTTTTTAATAAGTGCCTTAAGGTCTAAAGAGGTCAGGATCAGCCTTAAAAGATCGCCTGTTGCCATACCTATCACATAGCCGTATATATGGAACTGGGGCATTCCTGCAAGCAGCCATATAAGGCCAAGCTGAACAGCCTCTCCTATGATGGAAAATACCAATATTTTTTTCTGCTGAAGCATACCGTTCATAAAGCTGACGCAAACCGCTATGAACATGTTTATTATCACCTTCACGCAAAGAAGTACCGATAAAGTCATATCCACCTCCTGCTTGAACAGTATAAGCGTAAGCTTTGGTGCAAATGCCGTTATAAGGCAGGTGAGAAGCGATATCAGAAGAGTTATAAACGCAGCTTTTTTAAGCTTAGTTCGTATCGAAACCAGATCATAATGCTCAAAATGCGTAGAGATCGCAGGTAAAAGCACAGTACACAAAGCCCCTATAAATGCCATTGGTAAAAACAACATAGGTTCAAGCATGCCCGATATGACCCCAAGCGTTGATACGGCATCCGTTTCGCTGTAACCCGCAACTACAAGTCGCATGGGGAATATGACTATTGCCGCTGATGACAGCAAATTCGTCAAAAGAGATGTAAAGGCCGAAGGCATGGCTATATGCATGTAATCGGAAAGTCCAGGATTTTCGGTAAACCTACGGGAAAACTCCCGCCTTTTTTTCATATGAAAGCTTATTCCGAGGAAAGATACGCTGAAAAGCTCGCTAAGCGTCATGCCCAAGACCATCAAAAACGCCTTGGTGCTTTGATCCGCATCGGGGTTTAGCTGTAAAAATGTAACCACCAGCGAATATCTTATTACCTGCTCTATGATTTCAGATAATGCTGCTTTTTTTATGTAGCCCATGCCTATGTAGGCTGCTTTATAGACGTTTTCAAAACCGGTTAAAAGTATACAAATCGGTATTAACCAAAGCGCCTGTGCGGTTCTTATATCGCCAAGCAGAATCTCCGCTATATCAAGCCTTAAACTTAAAAGTATCGCGCTTAAAAAGGCAAGCATACCTAAAAATATGCTTATGCCCATGCGTATGAGCTTTGAAACGGCTATCGTTCCGCCTTTTTCATATATCCTTGCCGTTAGTGTAGTGATTGCGACACTCATACCACCTATGCACGTTGCATGAAATATGCTGTACATCTGCATCGTAAGCGAATTTATGCCAACGACCTCCGCCCCAGCAATGCGGCTTAGGATTATACGAAATCCAAAGCCCAATATCTGCAAGATCACGTTTGATACTGCAAGCAGAATGGAGCGATATACTATAGATCCTTTTTTCACAGGCATTACCCCATTAACATTGTAATGCTTATACATATGCGGTTTATCTGCGTGATAAGAACATCTTTATAGCATATATACAGCTCACAAAAGAGCTTATGGGGGTATAGTAAAAATGAATTAAAAGCCTCAATTTGCTAAATGAAGGCAATGAAGCAACACTTTTTAAAAATACCTGAAAACGCTGGGATAAAGTAATAGCGGCACAAAAGTTGTGATCTATTGCGTTTATTTACAAGCAAATCGATTAAATATTAAAAAGCGGTTTAGTTTGACTTTTTCTGCCTCTTTATACAAAAAACCGCTGATAAACACGGAATCAGCGGTCTTAGAGTTTAAAAACCTTTTTTCGTTGCATTCAGCTTACTTGATTCTGATACCAAATATCTTAGACCCACGCGAGCCTATCACTACCATATCACCATATACAGCAGGTGAACCCTCAAAGTTACCCTCAAGCTGTATGCTGTCAAGCACTGTACCATTTGCCGCATCAATGAGATACATCTTTGCCGAAGCATCAAATGTTACGATATAGCCATTTCCGTCATCATCATACACAACCACCGGAGATGAATAAGAATAGGCGCTCAGCGAACGTTGCCAAACAATGCTTCCGGTCTCCTTGTCATATGCCACAAGCGTGCCGCCGGTATCCGTACCAACAGTCAGAGCATACGACACGAACACCAGATTCGATACGTTATGCTTGCCGCTTGCGGGCGATGCCTGCACGCCGCCCGACACATTAGTTCTTGTGCATGTGAAGCCGGGAGCCTCCCAGAGCACTTCACCTGTTATGGCGTCAAGCTTAAAGAATGGTATCTTTGCCTCATTGTTGCCATCAACAGTCCAATGCGCCGATGTTCCCGTGTATATGTATGCCTCAGCGGCCTCTTCATTTATCTCAAATATAGGAGTGCAGTTGGTATCATCGATTATATCCTGCATCCATATTACTTCCATAGTGTTGACATCTATGCAGAACATGTTTCCCCCATTATCGGATACATACATATAGTTGCGCCACATTATGGGGCTTGCCTCAAAGCCCAGCCAATATTTTGCCGTACCGCCCTCCCTTGATCTGGCGGTAGTATAGCGCCACTTAAGTATATCGCTCGGTGAGACCGATATGGTACCATTGTCCGGGTCAAATTCGGTATTAAGCTTAAAGCGGTATATTATGCCGCACTCAGACGCATAGGTCACATAATCGTTTTCGGCATCAACTATGGTAGAGCCATCAAAGCCCTTGAAATTTCTAAGTGAGTAAGGGTCGCTTGCACCGTATTCATAGAGCACCGAACCATCTATAAGGCTGAATATAAAGTTTCTTGCCGCTCCATTTGGGCCCGCATCGCCCGCGCCGACATAAAGAAGAGGATATCCTCTCGGGTCAAGTGCGCCCGAGCCCTTAAATGTCCATTTCCCATTTATATAATTACGGGTAAATGAGCCATCCTCCATGTCAAGGAAATATATGTAGCTGTTTTCCGTAGCGTAAATGACCTCGATAAGACCATCCTTTGCCTTATACTCATCATACATATTCATTATCTGGCGCATATCGCTGTCCCATTCCACGATAAGAGGCTGTCCCGTCCAACCAACGCCAAACCATGTGCCTGAGCCGCCGCTTTTTGAGATGCTTCCCGGTATATCGGTAGTCCAAATAAGCTCAAGCTTCTTTTCGGAGATAGCGCCTGCGCTTCCATAGGTGGCATCATCCCTGAAATTATTTCCTCTGAAGGTCGTGATACCCTTTACCATAGCGGCATATCTTGAATCACCAAAATATGTAACCACATCCGATACGTAGCTGCTTATCGGCTCACCATCAAGCTCCATCTCCACCTGAAGTCCAAAAACATCCGGATTTGTTTCGGCAACGCTCGTAGGATCAGGTATTGGGGTAGGAGTAGGCTCCGGCGTTGGAGTAGGAATGGGCGTTGGCGATGGGGTCGGATCTAAGCTTATCGGCGCATCCGTATCGCCCGGAAGCAGCGTACCGGTCGGTTCGGCAGAATTCTGCGGATCCGAAGGCGCACAGGCTTTTCCCGCTATAAGTATGATTATTACCGCAATTATTGCGATTATAAGCAGCATCAAAACAACGATGCCTATCCTTCTGTTGCGGCGTATTCTTCGTCTGTTGGATTTAGTCATTTTAATACCATACTTTCACATAATGAAAGTTTCCTTTCCTTTGGAATTGGGACTGGTTTTGTACTAGTGGCAAGATCGCAGTCCAAAGGCGCCTAAAGTCACAAAACACGGTTTGAAGATCAATTTTCAAACTTTTCCTCCGAGCGATGCTCCATTTAAACATTACCTGCCAATTATACTACAAGCTTTAGTCATCTGCAAGAAAAATATAGTATCACAAAAGACGCCCCGTTACAACAAAAGAACTCATACAGCTTTTTAATGTCTGAGGCTATAATTTTAGTATAAAGCATGTAGGCATTTTAGCGCCCATGCGAAGTGTAAAGGAGAACATCCATGGTAATAGCCCATAGCGACATAAAATTAATGCAGCTTTTATCGCCCATATGCAGGAACATATCGTGCGTATTTACCGGTACGGCCGCGTATGAAGCCTTAAAAAGCGGCGATATCGACGCCCTCATACTAAACGCCCAGCTCCCGGGAATGGATGCAATAGAAATATTGCGAAGACTTTCAGGTATGCTTCCAAAGCAGATATTTATACTTACAGCGGACTATGGCGATCTTTTAATGACAGCTCTTTCCGAGTTTAAAATAGATGGAATATTTTTGCTTCCTGCAAACATGGATGAGATTGCGTGCAGAATACTTGAAAATCTTCACGATGCGGATTCACAAAATTATGCAGCGAACTTGAAAAGGCAACGCATATGTAAAACCACGGATCGGCTTCTTGAGTCGCTGGGGTTTTCCAAGCAGCTCTGCGGCTATAGTTGTATACAGGAGGCAGTAGCTCTCATAGTTATTAAGAAGCAAAGAACGCTTGCTACCGGCATATATGAAGCCGTTGGAAAACTTGTGGGAACGAGTGCGCAAAATGTAGAACGCCGCATACGCCATGCCATAGAGCAGGCTTGGCTGCTTGGCAGCATTAAAAAGCAGCAGGAGCTTTTTGGATACACCATAAAAAGTACAAAGGGTAAGCCCACAAACGCGGAGCTGCTCTTTAGGCTTGCGGACATAGTCGGAGGTGTATAATCAGAATTTGTATACTTTTTACAGTGTTTTCCTCCCTGTTAATAGTTATCTTAAAAAAGCCAAAACCCAAGGCAATAAAATTTGTTGGGTGCAAATCTTAAAATAAACTTGTAATAAAGTATCAGGCCGCTGACAAACCCTCTAATGAAAAGCGGGTTTGTCAAAATATAAAAAGCACAACACAAAATAACCTTATTTTATATGATTTTGGGAGCACTTTTACCAATGCTCTGCTGCAAACCGATTTTGTCAGCAGTCTAAAAAGTTTCAATAGAGTATCCGCGAAATAAACGTGTCAAAATCGCCAAAGCGCTCACCTGTAATGTAGCGATAAGCCGAAGCGCCCAAAACAGCAAAGCTATCAAAAGTTCCAAGGGGCACCGGCTTTACTCTCTTACCATACACAAGTACCGGCACATATTCCCTTGAGTGATCGGTGCTTATCGTGGTCGGATCACATCCATGATCCGCAGTTATTATGAGTATGTCGTCTTGGCGTAAGGCTGAAATGATCTCGGGAAGCCTTCTGTCAAACGATTCAAGCGCCGCCGCATAGCCGGCTACATCATTTCTATGACCATAGAGCATATCAAAATCCACAAGATTTGTAAATATTAGGTCTCCTGTCCCATTGTTTATGTATTTTATGGTCGCGTCTATGCCTGAATCGTTATTTTTTGTATGCTCCGCAATCGATATCCCCTTACGCGCGAATATGTCTTCTATTTTACCTATGCCAACTGTGGTATATCCCTTATCCGTCAGAGCATCGAGTATGGTCTGAGACGGAGGCTCCATGGAATAATCCCTTCTGTTTTCGGTACGGAAATAGCTGCCGCTTTCGCCCTTAAAGGGTCTTGCTATAACACGCCCCACCCTATATTCTTTATTCAGCATAAGGCGTGCTGTTTTGCACATTTCATACAGCTCATCAAGCGGTATTATGTCCTCGTGAGCGGCTATTTGAAATACGCTGTCGGCAGAAGTATATACTATCGGTTTTCTTGTGCGGACGTGCTCATCGCCAAGCCTTGCGATTATCTCGGTTCCAGAGGCGACTTCATTTCCAAGCACGCCTCTTTCTATCTTAGCTTCAAATTCCGATATGAGCGAAGCGGGAAAGCCTTTTTCAAATACAGAAAAGGGTTTATCAAGTATCAATCCACACATCTCCCAGTGTCCGCTTGTTGTATCTTTGGCAAGCGTCTTTTCCATGGCACGCCCATATGCGCCAAAAATCGGGGCGCTATAAGCTGGAAGCTTTGCTCCCTCTATCCTTGAAAGCCCAAGCGAATAGAGATTATCAAGTCTAAGGTTTCCTAATGCAGCGCATATATTGCCAAGAGTATGAGATCCCCGGTCGTTAAAATCAGCGCTATCTGGCAGCTCGCCTATTCCCACGCTGTCAAGAACTATCAATATGACCCTTTTTTGCATAAAAAGAATCCTCCAAAATAAGGCTTTATACTTACTTTCAAATTTTACCATGCATTTTTTTGTTGTCAATGGGCATAATAAATCGGTATTTTAAAGCTGCGTTACACAATTTAGCAAATTAAAATTTGATAGCAAAAGCGATATCACGTCACACTAAGTATGTGCGTTTGCCGCTTTAAATATGAAATGGTAGGATTTGTTATTTTTAAATGAGGTATATTATGACAATTCTGCCTTAGGGGGTTATTATGGTAAAAACAAAAGTCAGACTTATGAAGCTTCTTGGAGCGCTTATATGCGCGGTGCTCTGCCTTTATAATCTTGGAAGCGATATGACATGGCTTCGCAGCCTGCCCGATACTATTTATATATATGAAGATGGCGAGGATGGTGCTCTTAAAGCCTTAGATGAGAGCGTATCTGCATCCCATAGCTTTGATCAAAGCCTGTTTGAAGCTACGGGCGAAGCTGTTTTAGATATTAAGCTGTTCCAAGAGCTAACGGTCAAAAAAGTACAGCTTAAAAAGCGGGAGGATGTAAAGGTGATGCCCGGTGGAAGTATAGTGGGGCTTCATGTACTCACGGATGGAATTCTGGTCGTGGGCTTTGGTGAAGTTCAGACCGATGACGGAAGCATTTCACCGGCTAAAGAAGCAGGTATTCTTCAAGGCGATATAATAATTGCCGCGAATGGCGAAGCTCTTCGAGATGCAGCACATCTTAGCAGTTTTTCAGGCAGCCAGAAGGTTGAGCTTAGAATAGTAAGAAATGGCGATGAGATCACACTGGATATAATGCCTGAAAGGGATGTCCGAGATGGCGTATACAAGCTGGGGATTTGGGTACGTGATGATACTGCGGGATTGGGTACGCTTAGCTTTGTCACAGAGGAAGGCTTTTTTGCATCTTTGGGTCACGGCATAAAAGATTCCGATACCGGCGTTACTATATCCGCAGCAGGCGGAACGCTTAACCTGGGAGATGTAATAGGCATTACAAGGAGTACAAGAGGCGTACCGGGAGAAATTCAGGGTGTATTTTCCAAAAACGATAATTTGCTGGGAGATATAAAATGGTGTTCTGATACCGGTACTTATGGAAGCTTTACGGCGAATTGGGTAAATCCGCTGTATAAAGACGGTATAGCTCTTGGATATCCGGAGGAAGCGCATACCGGCGATGCAATATTGCTTTCAGGTATAAGCGAAGGCAGCATACAAGAGTATGATTGCCGCATAATTAAGGTATTTCGGCAAAATACAGTGAGCCCACGCAGTATGATAGTCGAAATAACGGATAAGGAGCTGCTTGAACTTACGGGCGGCATCGTACAGGGAATGAGCGGATCACCTATAATCCAAGATGGCAAGCTCATCGGCGTTATAACGCATGTTATCATAAACGAGCCTGCCAAAGGATACTGTCTTTACGCCTGGTGGATGTACAGCGAAATAACACAAGGCGCTATGAAAGCAGCGTAAGACTTTACAAGACCTATTTCAAATTGATTTTTACTCGGGGGCTTTCCCCCGAGCCCCAATTGGGCTTTTGCCCTAGCCGTCTTCGCTAAAAATGTATAACCTTGCAAAGCCGTTTCCATTGACCGATAGCACATCCAAGAATCTTTATGGGGGATAATTATATAATAACCGTCAAAAAGCAACAGAGAAAATAATGCCCTTAAAAAAGCAAAAATACGCGGAATATATTGAGAAAAAACGCTTGCAAGGAAGAAAAAGCCGTGATATAATTCACCGTAAAAACACACCTGTACCGATTTTGCGGAATGTTTGCCCCTTTTTAAGGGGTTTTTCGTGAGAAATGACGTGCAGGGTGGAATAAAACAAGGAGGCATAATATGTCAGTTATTTCAATGAAGCAGCTCCTCGAGGCAGGAGTACATTTCGGTCACCGCACAAGCCGCTGGAACCCCAAGATGAAGGAATATATCTTCACCGAGCGTACCGGCATCTTCATCATCGACCTTCAAAAGACCGTAAAAAAGGTCGAAGAGGCTTATGCGTTCATTCAGGAGCTCTCCGCAAACGGCGGCACTGTGCTTTTTGTGGGCACAAAGAAGCAGGCACAGGAATCCATAGAGCAGGAAGCAAAGCGCAGCGGCATGTATTATGTAAACCAGCGCTGGCTGGGCGGCATGCTTACAAACTTTAAGACTATCCAGACCCGTATCGCAAGGCTTCGTCAGATCGAGAAGATGGAGCAGGACGGTGATTTTGAGCTTCTCCCCAAGAAGGAAGTAATCGGCCTTCGCGCGGAGCATGAAAAGCTTGAAAAGAACCTCGGCGGTATCAGAGAGATGAAGAAGCTTCCCGATGCGCTCTTTATCGTAGACCCGAGGAAGGAGCACATTGCAGTGCTTGAAGCAAAGGCTCTTCATATTCCGATCGTAGCGATAGTTGACACCAACTGTGATCCCGATGAGGTCGATTATGTGATCCCCGGCAACGATGACGCTATTCGCGCAGTCAAGCTTATTGCAGGTACCATGGCGGATGCTATAATCGCGGGCAGACAGGGTGAGCAGATGTCAGATGCTGAGGAAGTTCAGGCAGAGGACTCTGAAGGCGAAGCTGACGAGTTTTAATTGATAAAAGGATAACAGGAGGATTAAGCAATGGCAGCTTTTACAGCTAAAGATGTAATGACACTGCGTGAAATGAGCGGCGCGGGCATGATGGATTGCAAAAAGGCCATGGTAGAGTGCGATGGCGATATGGAAAAAGCTATGGATTATCTTCGCGAGAAGAGCCTTGCGGCAGGCGCAAAGAAAGCTTCCCGCATTGCGGCTGAGGGTATCGTAGATTCCTATATTCACCTTGGCGGTAAGATAGGCGTTCTTATTGAGGTCAATTGTGAAACTGACTTTGTCGCAAAGACCGATGACTTTAAGAACCTCGTACATGATATAGCTATGCACATTGCGGCTGCAAAGCCCACTTGCATTGCTCGTGAAGAAGTTGACCAGGCTGAGCTTGATAAGGAGAGGGAGATACTTCGCGCTCAGGCTATGAACGAGCCTAAGCCCAAGCCGGCAGCGATCATTGAGAAGATGGTCGAAGGCCGTATTGAGAAGTATTACAAAGAGGTTTGCCTGCTTGAGCAGCCCTTTGTAAAGGATCCCGAGAAGACCATCCAGCAGATAATCAACGAAGCGATCGCAAGGATCGGCGAGAAGATAAGCGTTCGCCGTTTTGTACGCTATGAAATGGGTGAAGGTCTTACCAAGCGTCAGGACAACTTCGCAGATGAAGTAATGAGCCAAATTAATAAATAAATATTTTTTAAAAAAGCGCCTTTGAGAGATATCCTCAACAGGCGTTTTTTAGTATATTTAAAAAGCACTATTTACCCTTCCGGGAGTAATACTTTATTAGTTTCAAAAAATCTTACCATGTTTTATTCTATTTAAAGGCCCATAGGTTTTAGTGGGCCCTTACAGTAAGCCGCGTTCAAATATCCGGTAATGCAAAAAATTAGTTTATAAGTCCTAAAAGTTTGTCTTATTACGGTGTGGGATCCGCCGGAGCCTGAGTAGGATCGGGCGGATCAGGGGTGGGGCCGGGAGCCTGCGTGGGATCCGGATACTGTGTAGGATCAGGAACCTGCGTAGGATCGCTGTCGGTCGGCGTTGGATCCGGCGCAGGCGAGGGGCTCATAGTTATAGCCGGCACATTATTGTTTCCATTATAGTAAACCGGATCGTCAACGCCGGGAACAGAAGGCGATACGCCCCAAAGCAGTCCATCGGGCCAATAACGCTGAGTATCATAGCCGATAAGTCCAATGTGACGGTTCAAGCATTCGCCCAAAAATACCATTTGTGTGCTGTCACCGCCATCCAGATTATAGGCAACGGTGCAGCCAAGGTTAAGCATCAGCTCAGCAAACTCTTTCATCCAAAGGCCGCGGCTATAGCCCGTTTGACGACCGTCAACAGTTACGGCAACAAAATGTCCGGGCTCTACCATTCCAATGCCGCAGCGCGGATTTACATGGTTTACCCTGCTCTTTTCAACGTTCGGATTGATCTCGCCACCCTCTATTAGGGTCGGACCAAATGAGAAAGTATCACGCACGCCCATCTCAAGCAGCTCATCCGCTGTCACCTCACCGGGCTTAAATATCTGCATGGTCATATCGGGCATCATGGCCATCGTATCGGCGGGGTCATCGCCTCCCCTGGAGTATATACGTCCATTTCGAATAAGTATACCCTTCAGCTCTACCTCATTATTTATAAGGTTATCGCCGGTTATACCCAAAACAGCGCCGTATCTGCGGCAGAACTTGTGCGGCCAAAGACGTGAGGTGCCATTCTCTTCATCCGTTGCGAAGCCGGAGTAAAATGCGTTCTCCTCGAGCATTCGTATATGAGCCACCACATACACAAGCGGCTTTTTGGGGTCTACAACCCTGGAAATTATCACAGAAAGCTTATCGGTTCGATATTCCCAGTGATTGTTTTCAGCATCCACTACGATTATCTCTCCGTATTCATTAACCTGATCTCTATTTGAGTCGTTTATGAAAAACTCCGCCCAAGGGTGGGGTTCCTCTGTAGGGGTGGGCTCGGGAGTAGGCTCAAGCGTTGGGGTCACTGCGATGGTAGGGGCAAGCGTGATCTCAACCGTTGGCTCCTCGGTCATTATCGGTTCAAGCGTGACCACAGGCTCAATTCCTCCCGGCTGGCATGCGGTAAAGAATACCAAAATTCCCGCCAGCATGGGGATAAGGCATACTATCGCTGCAAATACCCTTGATTTTTTCGCGATCCTGAAGAATGCGATAAAGAACAGGGCGATACTTGTTATAACACCTATTATAAGTGCGCCTATGCGCAGTGCGTTTTTAGAATTCAAAATGGGTTTTTCCTCCGCTGGTGGTAATGTTTGTATGACATCTACGGTCAAAGTCGGCGTGGGGGTCGGCTCCGGCGTAGGCGCCTCTGTAATGATCGGGGTAGGCGTCGGGGTAGGCGTAGGCTCGGGCGTTGGAGGAACATATGTTGAAAGCGCGCTTTCGGGTATGTTCTCAAACAGATCGTTTAAAAGCACGTCCTCTCCAACGGTAGAATAAGCAAGGCCAAATTTCGCACAACTATACTCATTATCGGTTGAAACATAAAACCAATACTGATGCTGTGATTTATGGCAGTCATAGCCCAAAACGGCCATCTCAAAGGCTGTTTTCCCATCAAAAGCGGTAAGCGGCTCATCATAGGGCAATTCGACCTGATTATCTCCGTATATATGCAGATAGAGCTTTTTCACCTGCCATACGCCGTATTCATCGGCGGAGCTTTTAAATTGCTCGGGATCGTTTGCTATCTCAACGGCTTTTCTTAAAGTAGCCGCTGTAAGCCTGTGCGCTCCATGACCATATTCGCCCTCCGGGTCATGCGTGACGACCACCTCCGGCTTATAGCGCCTGAGCTGCTCTACAACATATTCAAGCGTCTTCTCTTCACCCCAAAAGCCCATGGCATCCTCTAAGTTCGTGGAATATTTATCCACAAATCCGGCAAAGGTGGGATACGTATCAAGCCCGCAAAGCCACATTCCGGCCATAGCTTCGCTCTGGCGCAGCCG
The DNA here is from genome assembly GCA_017416425.1 of Clostridia bacterium. Taxonomy (GTDB): domain Bacteria; phylum Bacillota; class Clostridia; order Christensenellales; family CAG-138; genus RGIG1693. The sequence goes on along the minus strand of JAFQCL010000001.1, from coordinate 71,992 downwards.
CTTTTGGTGCGACATATACACAATACCTGCGGAATAGCCGCGCTCGCCCGCATATAAGGGTGTAACCGTTCCAAAGAACAATTGCTCATCATCGGGGTGAGCCGAAAATATGAGCAGATCCGTCTTTGTTGCCGAGGGTTTCCATATTTGAAGCGACTTGGGCTTTTCACCCGCAGAATAAAGCCTTATTGTCGAAAGCGCTCCGCCTTCCCCTGTCGATTCGATAATAACGCCTCTTGTTTCCTCCAAAAGCTCGATACCGTGGTTTAAATAACCGGTCTCACTTGTAAAGCTTTCGGAGGTGATAACATTATCGTCACCATCCAATTGTATTAATAAATAGCCTCCATTTGGGATATAGTACCATTCAAAATAAAAATAACCTGCGGTAAAATCAAATGATACCTTTGCATATTCTCCTGTGTTAAGGGTATTTTTGCTTTCAAGATCGTCATCTCTTACCCTTGAGTCACCGCTCCCTGTTGAAAGCTCTATCACTGCTAAATCTGTCACATCCTCTGCGGCGCCGTAGGAAGGCTCGGCCAAAACCGCACCTTCAACAAAAAACAGCGCCATCAGAAGCATCACAGCTATCAGGCAGCATATAGACCCTAAGTGTTTTTGCATAACACACCTCTATACTTGTTTCTTTTAAAGAGCATGATACATCTGCCTTTTACAGCATAATATCCTTTTAAAGCAGACGGTGAAAATATCCTGCATCTTGGGCTATAAAAGCGCGGAAGTATTAATATAATACAGTTTTTTTATGACACTGTCAATAGCAGTATAAATATCTCATACATAAGAGCAATGCGCTTTAATAAAGCACGCTCGGCGGCATGTGAAGTGCCGCTATGAATCGTCCGTTACCAAACCGGTAAAGGGTAGAAAAAGAGGGCAAATAATTGCCCCCTGCTTTTATAGCTATTTATCACTTAAAAATATGCGTATCTGTACCCTGAGGATATACAAATCTTGCTTCAAAACCCGCTACGGCCTCTTTAAATACGGCATTTTCATCGTCTATACCACCTATTGAAAGCATAAGATATCGACTGTACCTGATGAGACTCATTGCGTATTTTGTACCTGTTCCGTCATACTTTTGTTTGAAATATTCAAACATCTCGCTCTTTACCTCTTCAAGGTTTACATCATACCTTACCTGCACAAGTATAGTGGTCACAAGTTCACCGTTTGTGTCCTTATCATACCTTACAGAGCCGTCAACCAGCTTAGTCCTTGCGTCCTTTATGCCAAGCAGCTCATCCATTGCATCAAAATCGGTAACAGGCTCAACACCATCCACATATTCACCGGTCTTTGAGGTTATGATCTCGGGCTCTTTAAGGGAAAAGCCCTCAAGGTCATCGCGACCAAACTCAAAGCTTTTTATGTCTCCACCCTCAAGGCTCATGTTATACCAGACGGAATACATAAGTGAAACGGCGGTAAAAGGAGTAGTGGTAGCTTTTGGAAGCGCATTGGGAGATTCAATTACACCCGGCTCCGGATCGGTACAAGCAGGCAAAAGAAGTATAAAAGCCGCAAGAAAAAACGCAATCAGCTTTTTATTCATAAAACAAATCCTTTCTTTCATGCTTTACGTGCATTATCATCAGGACAAATTATATTTAAAACAAATATATTTGTCAATACCCACCTTATGTATAAAGCAAAGTGGTAAAATGCCTTAAAAGGAAGTCTTAAGACGTACCTATTGTAAGGAGGAAGCAAATGGAAAGAAGAATCGCCTGGAACACCTATAATGATGAGCAGCAAAAGGCGCTTGAGCTGCTTTGTGAAAACTACCGCAGGTATCTTGACAAGGGCAAGACCGAGCGTGAATGCACAGATAATACAATAATTATCGCTCGTGAAAACGGTTATGTTGATTTTACGGACTTTTCCGCCGAAAACAGAAGGCTTCAGGCCGGTGATAAGGTTTATTTCAACTGCATGGGCAAAGCTGTTATGCTCTTTCATATAGGAAATAAGCCCCTTAGCAGCGGCATGAACATCGTCGGCGCGCACATCGACTCACCCAGAATGGATCTTAAGCAAAATCCGCTGTATGAGGATGGAGGTTTTGCTTATCTTGATACGCATTATTATGGCGGCATCAAAAAATATCAGTGGGTCACCATTCCCCTTTCGCTGCACGGCGTAGTCGTAAAAAAGGATGGCAGCGCTGTCAATATCGTTATCGGCGAAGATATGAGCGATCCCGTAGTTGGCATATCCGACCTTTTGATACATCTTTCGGCGGATCAGATGGGAAAAAAGGCATCCGTTGTTATAGAAGGCGAGGATCTTAATCTGCTCGTTGGCTCAAAGCCGCTCTCAAGCGAAGAAAAAGAGCCCGTAAAGGCAGCCATAATGGGCATACTCGCTGAAAAATACGGCATTGAGGAGGAGGATTTCCTCTCCGCGGAGATAGAGGTCGTTCCGGCAGGAAACACCCGTGAATTCGGACTTGACCGCAGCATGATACTTGGCTATGGCCATGACGATAGGGTATGCGCTTTTGCCGCGCTGGACGCCATACTAAAGCTTGATAAGACCCCTGAATACACCTGCTGCTGTATGCTGGTCGATAAGGAGGAGATAGGCTCTGCCGGCGCAACAGGAATGAAGTCCCGCTTCTTTGAAAATGCCGTAGCGGAGCTTGTAAACGCGGCCGGCGATTACAGCGACCTTCTTGTTAGAAGATCTCTCGCAAACAGCCGCATGCTTTCATGCGATGTAAGCGCAGGCTTTGATCCCATCTATGCAGGCGCGTTTGAGCGCAAAAATACCGCATTCCTCGGAAAGGGCGTATGCTTCAACAAGTATACCGGTTCACGCGGAAAGGGCGGCTCAAATGACGCGAACGCCGAGTTCATCGGAAAGATCAGAAAAATAATGGACGATGCCGATATCAGCTTCCAAACGGCAGAGCTTGGCAAGGTGGATCAGGGCGGCGGCGGTACCATCGCCTACATATGCGCCGAATATGGAATGGAAGTCATCGATAGCGGCGTTGCGGTACTTTCCATGCACGCTCCCTGGGAGATAATCTCAAAGGCAGACCTCTTTGAGGCGGCAAGAGCATATCACGCCTTTATGATCAATGCATAACATCGCAAAAAATTAAATCGCCCTTCGCCGGGGTTTCATAAAACAGTAAAACTGACCTATGGTTATGATCATAGGTCGGTTTTGTAATATGTGTCGGTTTCGGAAAGGCGCCCTTGTGTAAAGGGAGCAGTCAGCACAGCTGACTGAGGAATCGACAACCTCTCCGCCCCTGCGGGGCACATCCCCCTTACACAGTGGAGGCTTTGGTGCGCTGTAAAACCGCATACCAGAGCATGCCAGACGATACATCCAAGCTATATAGAAGTGCGCCCCTACTGTTCGACAAACTGAAATTATATTCTGCAATTTAATAGCTTTTATCGTATATGGTCGCTGTACTGATTAAATATATTCCATGAGGACGTTACCCATATCCTCTTCCCTTATCCTTGCGATATCCGGGAAAGACCAACCGTCCTCTATCATATCTCCGATCAGTTTCCAGCCTGCAAAGTAACCCTCGCGTGCCTTTCCGGTAGTTCCTACTCCCATGGTAAACTGAAATACTCTTTCCGCGGAACGCTCTTGCAAGCATGGTTTAATTCCTTGCAAAATTTGTTTTACATCTTTGCGGCATTCTTGTAACCACCCCTCTTGATGCCCTACATAGACCTCATCCTGATAGCCCGGAACCAGATGCTTACTCAACTGTGTTGCCAAACCTTCCTGAAATACCAAAGATGCCACAGTTTTCTCAAAGCTCATAACAGAACCGATCATTTTCCCATGCACAAGATGAATAAGCTCATGTACAACGGTAATTTGATTTTCACCGCCTTCTATCGGCAGACATATCGCAATTCGGTTTTCACCATATGGAGCAGCAAAGGCGTTTCCATCAAAGGCACCCACAAAGAAAATCAATACTACATCTACAGATTCGCTGTACTCCAACACACTTTTTATTTTTGATAAATACTGTTGTATTTTATAAGTATCAGGAGACCATCGCTCCAAAAAGGGAAGAACCTTCTCATACTTTTCCCATGCCGCCTCCAGCTGCTGCTTAGCAAGCAGTGCTCCTTCTTCTCCGGGAGGAACCGCCGCAAATCCATAATGCTTTTCCCACAATTCAAAACGAGCCGCCTCATCACACCCAACAGCGCGATTATAAAAATCCAAAAATTTTGGCACTAAATTTTTAATTTCTATATTGTCTTTCATCTTTTTTACACACTCTTTCTCGGCTTTTTCCGTTAACAAATCCATTGGCTATAAGCGAGGAATAGTAGAATTCAAGCTTATCAGTCTTTTGGAGATTCTATCATAAGGCATACAAATATGCAAGAACAGGCACAGCAGTTTGATCTGCTGTGCCTGTAAGCTGTCTTATGGCCACTGACCCCTAAGGGCGGTTTAATTTTTAAGCCTTGAGCTAAAGTTCCAGCTCGCTAAAGTCCATGACCGGCGCATGGCAGGCTCCGTTTTCACACAGATACCATACCGTATGTTCCGATATGGGATAATCTTTAGTAAAAGGCGCAAGCTTTGACAGCTCCTCCTCATTCTCCGCTGATTTATAAAGAATACTCAGATCATGCGCGGGATGGCTTCTTATATGATCGATTATCTCATTTGGAACACTGCTTCCCGTGTAAAGCAGCTCTTTTTTTGGATAGAGCGCATTTGCCATAGCCATGAGCGCAAAAGCGTGCCCGCCGGGATATTCGCTTATCTCACCTGCAATAAATCTCTGCTGCCTGTCTGCCGCTTCAATTAGTCGCTGTTTGCCCGTAAGCCTTGCTAAATTCTCAAGCGCCATCGCGGCGACCGAGTTTCCCGAAGGAATGGCGCCATCATAAGTCTCCTTTGGGCGAGCTATAAGCGATTCGGCATCGTGGGAGGTGATATAGTAGCCTCCGCGTTTTTTATCCTCAAACAGCTCCATCATCTGTTCTGTGCGAAGCATGGCTTCCTTCAGGTATTCTATATCCTGAGTTACCCTATAAAGCTCTGTTAATGACAGCGCGTATACCGCATAATCATCAAGCTGCCCCCTATGCGCCGCTTCACCATCGCAAAAGCGCAAATAGAGCCTGTTTTTCTCATCCGTCATATGCGTTTTTATGAATCCATGCGCTTTTTTTGCCGCGTCAAGATATACTCCATCATTTAGTATGCTGCCGGCCCTTACCATAGCCATTATCATCCAGGCGTTCCACGACAGCAAAATCTTATTATCAAGATGAAGGCCGGCTCTTCTCTTTCGATATTCTATAAGCTTTATAAGGCGGGCATCTTTATGCTTCCAGCCCTTGCCTAATTTACCTATAAGGTTTGGTATGCTCTTTCCTTCAAAATTTCCTTCGTTTGTTATGTTGTAAATCTCACAAAACTCACGGCCGCTCTCCTCTCCCAGCACATTCACGACTTCATCCGGGGTAAATACATAATATTTTCCTTCAACCCCATCGCTGTCCGCATCCTGTCCGCAATAAAAGCCGCCATCCTTATCCGTAAGCTCCCTGAGTATAAAATCAGCCGTTTTTCGCACCGTATCGACATAGCTTTCTTCCCCTGTAAGCTGAAAAGCTTCCAAATAGGCAAGCATAAGCAGGGCGTTATCATAGAGCATCTTTTCAAAATGCGGAACGAGCCATTTTTCATCGGTAGAATAGCGGGAAAAACCGCCTCCGATATGATCGAATATTCCGCCCGATGCCATAGCGTCTAATGTAGTTCTGACCATCTGCAAAGCCTCCGGCTTACGCTCCAGCTCATAGATGCGCATAAGGAACATAAGGTTATGCGGCGTTGGAAACTTTGGCGCTCTTGCAAAGCCTCCCCATTTTTCATCAAAGCTGTTTTTAAAAAACCTGTAGCCCTGCCTTAAAAGCGCTTTATCGGGCTTGCCGTCGGGAGAAGATCGTTCTTTTTGTATAAACGAAACTATTTTATCACCCGATTTTAAAAGCTCCTCCCTTTGGGTATTCCAAAGCTTTGTGATCTCTAAAAGGAGTTCAGTAAGCCCTATCTGTCCGTAGCGGTTTTTCTTCGGGAAATAGGTTCCCGCAAAAAAGGGCTTTTGCTCGGGCGTCATAAATACCGTAAGCGGCCAGCCTCCCGAGCCGGTAAGCGCCTGACAGACGCTCATATACACTGAGTCGATATCAGGGCGCTCCTCCCTGTCAACCTTGATGCACACAAATTCCTTCAAAAGCTCCGCAATTCTTTGATCCTCAAAGGATTCGTGCGCCATAACATGACACCAGTGGCAGGTGGAATAGCCTATGCTCAAAAATATGGGCTTATCCTCCGCCAAAGCCTTATTAAATGCCTCGCCGCTCCAGGGATACCAGTCCACCGGGTTATCCTTATGCTGAAGCAGATAGGGTGATTTTTCCATACTCAGTTTGTTTGACATAATTTAAAACCATACTTTCTCATAGCGAAAGCTTCCTTTCTGTGGAATTAGAATCGGTATTTAGTTGTAAAATATGGGGTACATTCCTTTACGGCTTTAAGACGACCTTTATACACCCATCTTCCTTGTTATCAAAGATAGAATATCCATAGCTGCCCTCTTTTAGGCTGAGGGTATGGGTGATGATATCAGTAGCATCGAATTCGTTTCTTTGAATAAGCTCCAAAATGGGTCTCACATACGCCTGCGCGGGACACTGCCCCATTTTCAGCGTAATATTTCTGCTGAAAAAATTGCCCATCGGGAATGTGTTATAGCGCCCTCCGTAAACGCCAATCATAGCGATGGTGCCGCATTTTCGAACCGCTTCAGAGGATATCTCTATAGCTGATTTTGAGCCTGCCTGTAATTTCATGGCCGCTTCCAGCTTTTCCATAAACGACATTCTTCCATCCAGACCCACGCAATCAATTACTACATCCGCTCCGCCATGAGTCCGCTCCTTTATCTCTAGTCCGGTATTGTCATAATCCTCAATGTTGATCGTCTCCACGCCGTAAGCTTTGGCGTGCTTTAAGCGATAATCTATACCGTCAACAGCTATGATGCGCCTTGCTCCAAGAAGTATGCACCACTTGATGGTAAGCAGTCCAACAGGACCGCAGCCCAGCACCACGACCGTATCTCCCGCCTTTACATTGCCTATATCCACACCCCAGCGGGATGTAGGCAGAATATCGGTAAGAAAAAGAACCTGTTCATCGCTCAGCTCCTCCGGCACCACCACAGGTCCCACATTTGCATAGGGAACTCGCAAATACTCCGCCTGTCCGCCGGCATATCCGCCATAAGCATCTGAATAGCCAAAAAGCCCTCCTGCCTCACCATTCGGATTTGAATTATCGCACTGGCTGAAATGGCCATGTTCACAGAAAAAACAATGGCCGCAGGCCACGGGGAAGGGTACGATCACTCTATCCCCCTTTTTCACATTGGTAACGCCTTGGCCGGCCTCCTCTACAATACCCATCGCCTCATGACCGAGTACGAAGCCGGGCTTTAGCGCCGGCAATCTTCCATGAAGCAGGTGTAGATCCGAACCACAGATGGCAGTAGAAGTAACCTTAACTATGATATCGTCATCTTTTTCGATAGTTGGATCTAATACCTCCTCAACACGAACATCCTTTACGCCTTCATATACGATCGCTTTCATCGCTTTCCATCCTTTCTATACATGAGTGTAGCCTTTTCTCCTCTCGAATTTACTTGAATGATTAAATATAGTTTGGCAAAAATCACAGCTAATATTTATCTTCACACGCTTTTTACAAATGCCCAAAGCAAAGCAATGAATGGATGATATTCCTGCTTTTACGCAAAAAAGAGCATCTTTAATAATATACCAAAGATGCTCCGCTTCACGCATTGTCTATAAATTGCTCTACGCCATTTTCCACGCAATAAGGATAGTCGTTCCGCCGGCCTTAAATACCTGCTCTGCTTTTTAACAGCAGCTTTTCAGCCGGCAAGCCGGCAAAATTATTGTGTTATACACGAAAAAGGCACAAATAGCGGCGTAAAAATTCATTTTCATACCGATACCCTTTGCTGCAATGATATCATACCTTTGCCGGAACTTTAAATTATAGTAAAATTTGACGCAGTGCGGCAAGTAAAGCCGCAATACTGCCGCAGCTCAGTATTGTGCTTTGGTGAAAGTATCATCATCAAGATATGCCGTGTAGGTTCTTAACAATCATAATCTCACACACATGTTTCAAACGACACTTCTGTCCTTTAATCATATTGAGAAGCTGAATTATCATAAAAGGTATCTGTGCTGCCTAAAAATAACTTCCTCTCAATTTCCTATAGCTTACTTATTCACAAATTTAACAGCAGTACCGTATACAATAACTTCTGCGGCTCCCTGCATAACAGCAGAGGAAGCGTAGCGAATATTTACAACAGCATCTGCTCCTATCGTTTCGGCTTCCTCAACCATTCTCTTTGTAGCCAATGCTCTCGCCTCGTTCATCATCTCATTATACGCTTTTAGCTCTCCGCCTACTAAGGTTTTGAAAGCCTGCGAAATATCTTTTCCAATATGCCTGGATTGAATTGTGCTTCCTTTTACAAGCGACAGCGTTTCTAATTCTTTGCCGCTGATATAATCAGTATTGACTAATATCATCTTCTTCACCTTTCTTTATCTCATTGATTCTTTCTATTAAAACTTTGACCATTATCACCGATAATATAATAGGAATAATGCCTAAAACATATTTCCATATACCATCAAGCAATAATATTAAAACGCCAAAGTAAAAAACATAATAAAGTATTACAATGACCGAAACTACAATCGGAGCTATTATTTTCTTTCTATATAGTTTCAACCCCATCACCTCTGAAAATTCTTATCTATCAAAGTAATTATATTACAAAACCACGAGCGCTTCAAGAGGTCTACACCTAAACCCTGATAGCTCACATGCCGGCTTAAAATATAATTTAAGAACTGAAACTAGCATGAATCTCAGTGAAGCCTAAATATTACCTTTGTGAAATATTGTGCTTTACAGAAAGTGAAGTTAAGCATTCCGCATCTTATCGTGCGCAGCGCGCTTCACGCTGCGCTTGCGAAGCGCTTAGCTTAAAAAACACATCTTTGCCTACCGGGCAAAGATGTGTTTTTTCGTGGTAGCGGCGATCCGATTCGAACGGATGACAGGCCGGGTATGAACCGACTACTCTAGCCAACTGAGTTACGCCGCCATTTTTGGTTGCGGGGGAGGGACTTGAACCCACGACCTTCGGGTTATGAGCCCGACGAGCTACCGACTGCTCCACCCCGCGATGTCGCAATCTAATTCTTGCAAGGGATACTTTATCATGTTTTAAAACGCAAGTCAACACTTTTTTTAATATATTAATATGACAGGCGCCGTTTTTTACAAACCTCAGTGATGATTTAAAACAGAACGCGTGCTATAATTAAAGAAACGTACTTTTCGGGAGTTTTAGATTGAACTGGACCACTGCGCAACAAAATGCCATATTCATGAAGGGGAATCTGCTCGTTTCAGCTGCGGCAGGCTCGGGTAAGACCGCCGTACTCACCGAGCGCATAGTAAATCTGATAGCGGGCGGAGCGGATATAGACGACTTCCTTGTGGTTACCTTTACAAAGGCTGCCGCGGAGGAGATGAAAAAGCGTATCGAACGCCGCCTGCGCGTGTGCGCCGAGGAGACGGATAGCAGCACACTCAAACTTTATCTTAGAAATCAGGCGCAAAAAACAAGCGCCGCAAGCATATCAACAATACACGCATTTTGTACAAGGCTTCTTAGAAAAAACTTTGGCGCCATTGGACTTGACCCCGCCTTTAGGGCCGCCTTTGATGCGGAAGCCGCGCTTATGCGTGTAGAAGCAAAAAACGATGCGCTTGAAATGCTGTGCGGCATAAAGCCCGATGAGGCTCACCTTGCGATATCGGCGCTTGGCGGTGAAAAACGCTTTTTATCAGCTGCCGACTCCATAATATCAGCAATGAGCGCTATGCCCGAGCCCGAGGCCTGGCTGGATATGGCGCTTAATTCCTATGCCATGACAGGATCGGAACTAAACTCCTCCCCGGCTTCAAACGCGATATTTTTATATGCGAAAAGGCTTGCCTCAATGCTCATTTATGAGCTTGAGCGGCTCATAAACGTTACATATGAACGATTTGGTGAGGTGCGGGAGCTTCTTACCTCCGATCTTAATATATGTAAGAACCTGCTTGAGGCGGATTCGCTTTCCGATCTGACGCAAAGATATGACGCTATCTCCTTTACACGCATGCCCCGAGCTATAAACACAAAGACCTACTGGTCCTTTGATGAACACGAGGGTCTTAAAAAACATCGTGACAATATTAAAAAATCCCTGAACCGGCTTGGCGATATGCTTCAGCTTTCACCTGCCCTTGCAGCGCAGCTCCATCTAAAGCTTTACCCCGCTGTACTCTTCCTAAAGGAGTACATACATTTATTCTATAAGCTGTACGATGAGAAAAAGCACAGAGCGGGAGTAATCGACTATAACGATATGGAGCATCTTACGCTTAAACTTTTAAGCGATGACGATACAGCAAATTCCTTAAAGCAGCGCATCCGCTACATATTTATAGACGAGTATCAGGATTCCAACCGTGTGCAGGAGGCTATCATCTCACGTATAACAAGCGGAGATAATCTGTTTCTTGTGGGCGATGTTAAGCAGTCCATATACCGCTTCAGGCAGGCCGATCCCTCCCTTTTCCTTAAAAGATATGACCAATACAGGGAAAAACAGGGCGGTATCTCCATAGACCTTAACGCAAACTTTCGAAGCTGCGGCGCGATAATCGATGCCGTTAATCTGGTATTTGAAAACGTAATGCGAAAAGATCTGTATGAAATAGAATACGATGAGGCCGCAAGGTTGAAGCTTGGGCGTGCCGGCGCTGAAAATATGGGCAAAGTGCAGGTCATGATACTTGATAATCATGGCGATGATGAAGACGAAGCGCATGAGGATATTGAGGAAATCGACCTTGAGATAGATACGCCTGACGATGAATTTGATCTCTCACGCGATGAAGCGGAGACGCTCTTTGCGCTGCGTCAAATAAGGCGAGTGCTGAAAAGCGAGCTTTTTGAGGATCCCAAGACAGGCCAAAAAAGACCTTACAGATATGAGGATATAGCCTTGCTCGTGCGCTCAAACAGCACAGCCATGACGGTAGTGCGAACGCTTGCCCTCGAAGGGGTACCCGCGTACTGCGGTCAGGCAGGCGGCTACATGGATTCCATAGAGGTTCAAACGCTTATGAATCTGCTTAGAGTCATCGACAACAGCAGGCAGGATATACCCCTTATCTCGGTGATGCATTCCGAAATAGGCGGTTTTGATACCAAAGAGCTTTCAAGAATCCGCACAAAGCTAAAAAAAGCGCCCTTTATAGAGGCCGCGCTGAAGATGAGCGGGGAGGATAGCGCACTTGGAAGAAAAACACTCGGTTTCCTTGATATGCTGAGCCGCTTAAGCGATAGCCACAACCTTTTAAGCGTTGAGGAGCTTATGGGAAAGCTGCTTGATGAAACCGGTTTTTATCGTATTGTACGCGCCCTTCCCGGCGGCGAAAAGCGTGTTCTTAATATAGACAGCCTTATCGAAAGCGCTCATTTTCTCGCTGAATCAAGAAGGCTTGATCTGCACTCATTTATCGAATATTATGATGTGCTTCGTGATACTATGGACGCATACGCGGGCGCGGCGCCCATGGGCGGCATTGATGCAGTACGCGTAATGACCATCCATAAGAGCAAAGGGCTTGAATTTCCTTTTGTCATACTCTTAAATGCCGGAAAAAGCTTCATCGCGCCAACATTTGGCGAAAAAGCCTCCGCGCTCTGCCATCCCGATGTGGGAATAGGTCTTTGCCGCTATGATGCCCTATATAATACAAAGGAAAAAAGCCTTTTTTACATAGCTGCGGAAGGGCTTGAGCGCATGCAGGGGCTATCAGAGGAACTGAGGCTGCTCTATGTGGCGATGACCCGAGCCATAGAAAGGCTCTACATAGTTGGCACCGTAAATAACCTTGCAAAAAAGGCGGAGTTATGGGAAAATGATGCTGTTTCCTCGGACTTGGTGCGCTGCCAGCTTGATTTTCTGATGCCCGCCATAATGGCCGGATCAGGCGCAAATGAGCTGAAAAAGAAGCTTAATATGCCAATAAGGAGTTTTTCCGCCTCGCCCATAACCGCAAGCTCGGATACAAAAAAAAGCGCGAAGCTTAGCGGTGTAGCTCTTTCACAGACTGAATTTGACACGATGCTTTCAGCTATAGAGCATCACACAATGCCCGAATTCAGCTACGAACATTCTGCCGCTTCAAAAACCCCCTCAAAGCTCACCGTATCGGAACTTTCAGGCGGCGCTTTATTCGATTTTGACGCCGCGCCCGCCTTTATAAAGGAAAAAAGACCCTTCTCTGCCGCCGAAAAAGGCACCCTTATACACAGGTTTATTCAAAATCTCAGCATCAGGGAACATGACGAAGACAGCATAGCTCTTGAGATAGCCCGTCTCACCCAAAAGGGGATATTTACCCAAAAGGAAGCGGATGCTTTGGAGCAAAAAAGCCTGCTCAGCCTTACCCGTTCTGAGCTTTGGAAGAGAATGTGCGCCTCAACGGACGTTCGCCGCGAGCTTAAATTCAACTATAACGCTAAAGCGAGAGACTACCTTGACACCGAATATGAAGGCACATTTTTGCTTCAGGGTATGATAGACTGCTGTTTTTTGGAAGATGGAAGCTGGGTGCTTATCGACTTTAAAACGGATCACATAGCAGGCGATGCAAAAAGCGCCGCCATGGCGCATAAAAAGCAGCTCTCCCTCTATGCGGACGCGCTCCTTGCCATGACAGGTACGCCTGTATCGTCAAGATATGTATACCTTCTCTCAATAGGCGAAGCGGTGCGGGTAGACGGCTAATGCAATTCATGCGTTAATGTTGACCTGTACGTCACAAAAAGTTTATAAAAACTTCCGCTTTTCATGGTATAATTTAATCAAATAAATGACCGCTTGGAGGATCACTTAAGATGAGCGATATTAAAATTCTGATTGCCGATGATGAACCTGCCGTACACGAATCGCTTGGGCTTTACCTCAAAAAGGAGGGCTATGAGACTACCGATGTATACGATGGCAAAGCCGCAGTCGACGCCATAGCCGGCGGAGATATATCCCTTTGCGTGCTGGATATAATGATGCCTAAAATGTCTGGCATAGATGTATGCCGCGAGGTACGCAAAAACTCCCGCATACCGATAATTATGCTCACCGCAAGAGGCGAAGAGATAGATAAGATACTCGGCCTTGAGCTTGGCGCCGATGACTACATCGTAAAGCCCTTCAGTCCCAAAGAGGTCACCGCAAGGGTGCGTGCCGTCCTTAGAAGAACCAGCGAAAAAAGCGCCGAAAACTCGAGCGTTGTTTCAAGGGACGGCCTTGTGATAAATCTTGAAAGCTACATGGTAACGCTCGATGGTCAGCCCATCGTATGTACTCCCAAGGAAATAGAAATACTCCATCTTCTTGTCTCAAATCCCGGCCATGTATTTACAAGAGAGGAGCTTTTAAGCAAGGTCTGGGGCTATGACTATGCGGGCGAGACACGCACCGTTGATACCCACATAAAGCGCATACGCGCAAAGCTTGGGGATAGCCCAAGGAACTGGGAGATAAAGACCATATATAGCGTAGGCTATAAATTTGATGTAAGATAATAATAAAAAAGTCTCCCATGCCCTACCCCTTTTTTTGCAGGATAGGGCTTTTGATTCAAGCGCTTTTTGATATGCTATAAAAGGAGTTCTTAATGCGAAGCGTACTTGTCAAGCGTTTCTTCGTGGTGCTTTTGATAGCGATGCTGCTTACGGTATCGCTTATTTTGGCAAGCTCCCTTCTTGTCAGCAGAGGAGCTTACATGGCCTCTGAGCTTGAAGATATGAGCGCCAAAACCGATGCTTTAAGCCAGCTTATGGTAGAATACACAAATGGCAACATTTCCAGGGACGCCTTTAGAAAAATGATGGAAAGCATGGTGAAAGCTATAAACGCTACCACCATAATAATTGACAATTCCGGCGATATCGCTATAATGTACGATGCCTCATTTAATTTCAACACGGTAGATACAGAGCACCTGAGAAACCTGCTCTCTGAGGAAATACTGCTCGTACTTAGCGGAAATACCATTGCAGTTCAAAACATAAAGCTCAATAATATAAACGCGATACTCGTTGCAAAGCCCTTATACATTTCCGCCGGCAGCTCTCCTTATGGCGGAATATTTCTAATTAAAGATACCACCACTGTTACATCATACCTTGAGCGCACCAACATGCCAATAATCTGGTTTGCCATGATCTCAGCCGTTTTGCTTCTGTTTGCAAGCTCCTGGCAGGCAAACAGGATTACAGAACCGCTGCGTAATATGGCGGATGTAGCCAGCGAGATGGCAAACGGCGATCTGGACGTGCGCGTGGAAGGAAGCGAATCTTCGGGCGAGGTGGGGCTGCTTGCCCGCTCCTTAAACAACCTCTGCGACAGGCTCTCACAAACTATATATCAGCTTCGTACGGAAAAAAGCCAGCTTAATCTCATACTTGACAGCCTTTCCGATGGAGTTGTTGCGGTTGATGGCGATGGAAATATAACGCATTATAATCCCGCCATAAAGCATATGTTTGGAGCCATTAGCGTAAAGGATCGGTTTGATCTAATATCCGATCGGGAAATTTGGGATGTATTCGACAAAGTATACTATACAGGAAGGCAAGAGACCATCACATATAAGCTTGCAGGCGACCGTACGCTTTGGATAGCCATAACAGCGGTCATCACGGATGTGGGTGAATGCAGCGGTGTCGTAGGATTATTTAAGGATATGACCGATGTGGAGCGTATGGAGGAGACCCGCCGCGAGTATGTTGCTAATATATCCCACGAGCTTCGTACCCCGCTCACAGCCGTTCGAGGGCTTCTTGAGCCGCTCGCTGATGGACTTATATCCGATGAAGAGACAAAGCAGCGCTACTATAAGACCATGCTGCATGAGGTAATAAGGCTCTCAAGGCTTATAAATGACATGCTCATGCTCAGCAGGCTTCAATCCAATACGGAATATCTCGATATACTTAAGACCGATATATGCGAGCTTCTCTATGATGTGGCAGATGGCTATACCATGGTGGCGGCGGAGAAGGGAATAGAGCTTAAGGTGGATTCTTCCAATTTCAACGACCACATGTTTGCAATGACCAACCCCGACCGCATAGAGCAGGTGCTTATAATACTTATCGATAACGCAATGCGCTATACAAAGAGCGGCGGTTCTATAACACTCTCTATAAAGAGCAATGCCACGCAGTTCTTTATCGGCGTTGAGGATACCGGCTGCGGAATACCCAAAAAGGAGCTGCACCGTATATTCGAGCGCTTCTACAAGGTGGATAAATCAAGAAAAGAGGGCGGTACGGGTCTTGGACTTTCCATAGCATGCCTTATAATGGAACGTCTTGGTGAAAAGATAAGCGTGTCAAGCGAAGTTGGCGTTGGAACCAGGTTTGAATTCACGCTCAAGCGCTATGTATCAAACGCAATAGTGCTAGGGCCTGCCGAAGACGAACCTTTGCCTGAGCCTCAGCCTATACCTATAAGACATGCCCCTAAAAAGCCTCATGCCTCAAGAAACAGGCGAAGCTATGATGAGATCGATGCGCCATACGAAGTGCTTGACGATAACGATAAAAAGAAGTAGAAGTTATAATGGGATTTTTTAGTGGCCTTTGGATTTAAAATTAAAGCTTTATTTTAAAAAATGCGTTTTTTGGTGCGATGCTTTTACCTCATGCCTTCGCCTGAAGATTTACCATTGAAGGCGAGCCTCTTTCAGCCCAAGCGAGTGACGTTTTGTTTTTAAGAGCTTTTACCACCCACTTAAGGCTTGTTTTATTGTTCAAACACCCTATCTGTGAAATATATTGCAGATCGTTGTAATATATTTGTTTTTTCCTACCAATTATGATTAAATATAATTTACCAAATTGGTTAAAATTTATTTGTGAGGTATCAACAGATGAAACATTTAAAAAGGCTTATCAGCATCGTATTGCTTGCATCTATGCTCGTCCTTCTTAGCGGGTGTGTAAACTATGAGCAGGCGATCATCGGAAGCTGGGCGATAAAGCTTGATATGACTGAAACCGTTGTTTCCCAAATGGATATTGACTCGATCACAGGCGGTGAGACCGAGGCGGATTTTGAGCTTGTATTTGACTTTGAATTCGAGTTTACCGAGGAAAAGACTGTTGTGGTAACGCTTGCCCGTGAAACGGCTGGGGAATCATTTACATCCATGGTGACTTTCCTTACTAATGCGATGGTGGATAATGTATTGAATACATACATCGAAGAAGGCTATGTGGAAGAGGATGCCAGAGCCGCTTTTGAGACCGAAACCGGAATGCCTTTGGAGGAATTCGTGAATTCTATGATAGACATGATATTTACCGATGAAATGATAGAAGGCATGTGCGCTGACCTGGAAAAAACGTTTGAAGGCTTAACCTATGCCATCGATGGCAATAAGCTCTACCTGATAGCGGGAGACGAAACGCTTGAATATCTTACAGAAAGCGAAAGCTATATTGAAATAAAAATTTCAGGCAATACGCTTACCTTTGTAAACGGGTATGGCGAAAATGCTTCCGAAGAGGTGGGCTCCATGTTCGCTTATCCCTGCGACCTCACCCGCGTAACCGAGTAATAAAGCGGAATAGTACATACCAAAGCTTCCGAAGATATCATTGTTCGGAAGCTTTTTACTACCTATGCTATCCTATGCTTGATATTAGTGCCACATTCTTCTAACAACATTGCTTCCCATGCGAACCACACGCCTCCCATCACGCGCCATGCGCCTTGAGACGTCGGGATACATGGATGTTATCGCTGCTGCCGCGGCGGCTATACCTACCGCTGCGCCTGCCACAAAAACTAAGCCCTTCATAAAAGCTCACCACCTCTCTTTTTCATTCTCCTTCTAGTATGCCCCAATGGCTATTGCTTTTATTTTAAGCCTTTTGGAAATTAATTGTATTTTTATTGACTTTTTGCGTTTTGACGCATTATAATTTAATATTAACGCATGAGGTTGATTTTATGGGTAAAACTAAGATCATAGCCATTGAGGGAATAGATGGCAGCGGGAAAACCGTACAATGGAGCAATTTGATAAATGAGCTGAGATCTTTGGGCTATAGCGTAGAGGGGCTTGAGTTTCCAAGATATGACGCCTATTTTGGAAAGCAGATAGGGCGTTTTCTTTCAGGCAGGGAAGGCGTGACAGCGACCGATATCGATAATAAGAGCATGGCTCTTTGGTTTGCACTCGACAGATGGGATGCTTTTTCTTCATTCGATATGAGCAGCATCGATTTTCTGGTTATAAATCGGTATGTATGGTCTAACGCGGTGTATCAGAGTATAAGAGAAGGCGATACCGATCTTGTCGATTGGGTTCTGGATCTTGAGTTTGATCGTCTGTCACTGCCAAAGCCCGATGTAACGATAGTGCTTGATGTTATCCCTTGTAGAGCTAAGGCAAACATATCTCAAAAAGGGCTGCGCGAATATATCGGAGATAAAGCTGATGCCTACGAAAGCTCTGAGCATATCCAGCAAAAAGCCCGGGAAAAATACATTGAGTGCGCTAAAAAACATGCGGATATAACCATTATAGATTGTACCGATGATTCAGGCAAAATGCTGCCTTCGGATGAGATATCCTTAGCGATAAAAGAAGCGCTCATTTTTCGCAATATAATATAAACAGATTTAAGCGGGCTTATTGCCGCTTTTGTTACCTGAAAGGAGACTTTTATGAGAAAAATTGGTATACTTACCGGTGGCGGTGACTGCCCCGGCCTCAACGCCGTTATAAGAGGCGTGGTTGAAAAGTGCATGTCCGAGGGCATGATGGTATATGGCTTTTACGATGGATGGAGAGGAGCGCTTACCTGCAAGGGGCGCTGGCTCTCATTAAGGGACGTTGAGGGCATACAGACAAAGGGAGGCACTATACTGGGATCGTCCCGCACCAATGTGCTTGCCATTGAAAATGGGCAGGAGAGAGTAGTGCGTGTAATGGAGCTTTTGGGTCTTGAGGGGCTTATTGCCATCGGCGGAGACGACACGCTTGGGGTCGCGAATGAGCTTAGAAAGCTTGGCGTTAACGTAGTTGGCGTACCAAAAACTATCGATAACGATCTATCCTGTACGGATTATACGTTTGGTTTTAATACTGCTGCCGATATAGCCATGGAAGCTATGGACAGGCTCCAAACCACTGCGGAAGCGCACTCACGCTGTATAGTCGTGGAGTGCATGGGGCGCAACACCGGCTGGATAGCTCTTCAGGCAGGCATTGCCGCAGATGCTCATCTTATACTCATACCCGAATTCCCCATGACCTTTGACGATATAATGAAGGTGGTAAAAAGCCGCTACATAAGGGGTGAGCGACACACCATAATAGCCGTCGCTGAGGGCTTTGAGCTTACCGGCATGGAGGACATACAGCTTGGAACCGATGCCTTTGGCAACAAACTGCTTTTAAATAAGGACCTTGCTAAGAATCTTTCCGAAATGATAGAGCATGCGATGCGTACTGCCGATGACCTTGACGAAAATGCGAAACTGTTTGAATCCCGTTATGTTGTGCTGGGTCACATACAGCGCGGAGGAGCGCCCTGCGCGTTTGACCGCGTGCTGGGCACCCGTCTTGGCATAAAAGCAGCCGAGCTTGCGATAAAAGGTGAATACGGCATGATGGTAGCTCAAGTTGCTTCAAAGATAGTTGCCGCGGATCTTAATACAGCCGTTATGGAGCGCAAAAAGGTCGATCGTGAATTTTACGAGGCTGCTTCGCTTTACTTCAGATAATATTACGCAAAAGAAAAAGGCCTCGGGCTGCCGGCATAGTCCCGAGGTCTTTTTTATCTATTAGTTGCGTTCTTTTTTACCCGAAAGCGCTCTAAAGCAAAGAGCAGCCAATATCCCGCCGATAAGCGGAGCTACTATGAACACCCATACATTCGAAAGCGCGTCTCCGCCGGCGAATAAAGCAGGACCAAAGCTCCTTGCGGGGTTTACACTGGTGCCGGTAAAATGTATACCAAATATATGCACAAGTGTGAGCGAAAAGCCTATAACAAGACCAGCGACCTTGCCGTTTTCCAGCTTTGAGGTCGCTCCAAGCACCGCAAGCACAAATACGAATGTAAGTATCACTTCGATTATAAGCGATTTAATCACATCGCCTTCAAAGAGGCCGTTTGCGCCAAAGCCGCAGTCCCAACCGGCCAGATAGCCCAATATGGCGGCGCCGGCTATTGCACCTAAAACCTGTGCGACTATATAGCCTATAAATTCTCTTCCGCTCAGCTTTTTATTTATGAGCATGGCAATCGAAACAGCGGGATTTATATGGCATCCTGATATATTGCCTATGGAGTATGCCATAGCTACTATTACAAGTCCAAAGGCAAGCGCTGTAAGCAGATATGAAACATTAGGATCGTCCGTTGCGCAGCCGGTCACCACGGCGGTTCCGCAGGCAAACAGCACCAGCACTAGCGTGCCTATAAACTCGGCTACATATTTTTTGAATCTTTCTTTCATAGATTTTACCATAACTTCCGCTACTCGGAAGTCTCCTTTCCTGTGGAATTGTGAGTGGTTTTGTGCTTGCACAAAATCGAAGCCGAAAGGCTTTGAAAGTCACAAAACACGGTTTGAAATTTATTTTCAAACTTACCTCAAAAACAAATAAATGAGACATATTTAATAGTCTGCAAAAATAGGCAATAGCCTTATGCATCATTTGCCCGCCGGCACAAGCAGTTGACATATATATTTTAACAGTTAAATTTTTCCCGGTCAAGCAGGTTTATTAGGATGTTTTTGAAGTTTTCTGTAAAAAGTGTATGTTTGGGGCAGCATTTTTTGAGGAAGGCTTTTTCTCTTTTTCATAGGTTTTGTTTTCAAGCCCTCATAAAACTTCTTATTGCGGCAGGATGCCCTTTTAGCCGTATAATCGTAAGGCTTTAGAAAGAATAACTGGCAGCATGGGATTACTTCTGTGTTTTTAACTTCCTGATTCTATTAACACAATTTTATAGAAGCATAAAATCACTTCAAATTCTAAAGGAATGGAAATTACATGCTTTGCCCGGTATTTGATAAAAGTCTAAGGAGCAGTTCTTACTAAATTTGCGGCAGGGGCGCTGATTAAAGCAAAAAAATAAAAGTCAGCTCAAAAAAACTATATATATGGCCATTTAACTCATCTTTGTGCTATACTACTTAAAAAACATACCGGGTAAATTATAAGCTTACCGGTGATAATATGAAAACTATGAATTGCAGTATTTGCCCAAGAAAATGTAATATTGACAGAAGCACAAAATTTGGCGCATGCGGACTTGACGACGGCTGCTATGTTGCAAGAGCTTCGCTTCATATGTGGGAGGAACCCCCCATAAGCGGAACAAAAGGCTCCGGCGCCATATTTTTTTCAAATTGCAATTTAAGATGTACATTCTGTCAAAATAGCGGCATAAGCCGCAGTATAGTCGGAAAACGCCTTGATGAAAATCAACTCGCAAGCGAAATGCTGCGTCTTATGGAGGCGGGTGCGCATAATATAAACTTTGTTTCACCAACACCGCATGTGAAAACGATAATAAAAGCAATAAAGCTTGCAAAGAAAAATGGGTTTACTATCCCCATCGTTTATAATACAAACGGCTATGAAACCATTAAGACCCTTACCGCTTTAAATGGGCTTATAGACATATACCTTCCCGACCTCAAGTATGTATCACCGGAGCTTTCACGCCGTTTTTCCGGCGCCTGGGACTATTTTGAATACGCCTCAAAAGCTGTGCTTGAAATGTGGCGTCAGGTTGGAACGCTTTCTTTGGATAATTCCGGCATAGCAAAAAGGGGGCTTATAATCCGCCACCTTTTGCTTCCAAACTGCGTAGATGAGGCAAGACGTGTGCTTGATTTCATATCAAATGAGCTTCCAAAGGATACCTTTATATCGCTTATGAGCCAATATGTTCCCATGGCCGAGGCAGCGTCCGTCCCGCCTTTAAACAGGCGCATTACAAAGCGGGAATATGAGCGTGCTGTAGGCTATGCATTGAATATTGGCTTTAGGAATATTTTTATTCAAAGATTTTCATCCCAGACCCTTGAGTATACCCCTGATTTTTCGGTATATAGCGATTAAAAGAAACCTACCACTTTAACTTAAAAGGCTATATGTCAGCTGCTTTGCACATGCTTGACATTCTGCGGGGCCGAGAAAAATACCACATTTACGTTTGGGCAAAAACGAACTGATTTGTTTGTCAAATTAATAAATTTATAATTAAACAAAAAGGCGGAGGCAAGTTATTCATCTGCCGCCGCCTTTTTTGGGGCTAATATACGCTTACTTCAGTATCTTGATCTTTCCGATTACGGGCAGCTCTTTTGCCTTACCGTTTGCGGCGTTTACTATACCAAGGATAATGAGTATGCCAATGGCAATATAGACAACCCAGGAAATGATGCTTGTAAGGAAGTACAGTCTCCACGAAATCGCAAGGATGATCGCATTGAGAATCGCCGATGCGATGCCTAATGCCACGGCTGCAATCAGAAGCACCAGTCCCTGATTAGCATGGAAGCGTGCGAATTTTGACTCCTTTGCCGCAAACATCGGAATGAAGCAAAGAGGGCCCAAGTATGCAAGAACTGCCATTGACTTGTTCTGAGTGATGTCGCTTGCATCAAACTCAGACGTTGTATCAGCGGTATTGTTAAGCGATGATACCTTTGCAGAGAAACCGTTTTGATTTGCCGCAGAGCCTTCCTGCTCAGTTCTTGCCTCCTGCTGAGGAGCGGAGGCCGCCACCTGCCCACCACAGACGGGGCAGAATTTTACGCCTTCTTCCACTTTAGTTCCACATTTTCCACAAAATGCCATAATAATTTCCTCCTATTTTTGTTTATGCGGCTTTTTAAAACCGCTGTTTTAAAAACACGCACATGTTTTGTTCAACTGCCCATCAGGCTAAAAGAATAGCCAAAAAAGCCCATTTATGAATAGATCATCTGACTTAGATAATCCGCTAACTTATCTGCAAACGCTACAAAGAGAGCAACTAAAACACCTGTCAGCACAAGCCCTATGATCGTCCAGATAAGCATTGCGCGAGCATAGTTTTTGATATTACGATTCTTTGGCGCAAACGCCATAATTATGCATGCAATAAGGCCTATCAGCGGAATTCCAAACAGAAACATTAGTCCAAAATAAGCCCCTGTGCCTACGACCTTGCGGGTTGCATCCTCTTCGGACGCAGTTGATTGATAAGCCTGCTGTTGCTGGTGGTATATAGGCGCAGCTGCCTGAACCGGCTGTGCTGCCTGCACCGGTGGCGGCGTTTGAACCGGCTGCGCTGCCTGCACCGGCGGCGGCGTCTGAACCGGCTGTGCTGCCTGCACCGGTGGCGGCGTTTGAACCGGCTGCGCTGCCTGCACCGGCGGTGGCGTCTGAACCGGCTGTGTTTCTACCTTTTGTGTAATAGTAGCTTCGGCCTGAACAGTCACGGTATCAGCAACATTATCGATGGGAGCTTTAGTTCCGCACGCAGTGCAGAATGCTACGCCATCCTCTATTCGGTTACCGCACTCTGTACAAAATCTTGCCATAATCTCACCTCACTATCTTATATTATTTTTTATTGTTTTTTATTTTACCATATTTTAGTTATAAAGTCAAATAAAGTCCGCAGGATCATCTGAAATATTGTATTCAATATCCGCCATTTTACAGTTAGACTCGACCTAAATAGCGTTGCATTCAAGTGTATGTCACATTGTTCATATACTGTAGCGCCTTCAATAGATATCCTGCTTGTCATAGATGTTTCACCATCATTATAAACCGCTCGGCTTCCTAGGCTATATCGAACATATATACCTGACGCAGACTTAATCCCGGACAAGCTTACGATAGATGCAATATTGATTCAATACTCATTTTCGTCATTATCTTCGGCAATTTCAGTCTGCAAATCGCTTATCATAACACATGTGATCTTCGTATCGCCCGTGGGCTCGTCAGTTTTTAAGATAGTACTTGAAGCGTCGCTCTGAAAAACAGCAAGATCATCGCTCGCAAATGGTATATCAGTGTTTCCGCCTAATGCCACAATGGCAAATACCGGCATACCCATAAGCGCAAATATCAATACTTTTTTCAAATCGATTCATTACTCCTTGAGTTTTTACTCACTCCTAATTAACAAAATGGTACCTGATCCATTCGCCATCTTTACCAAGCATGATTGCAAATCTTTTTTTGTATAAAGATCGTTAATATCAACATAGACACGTATTGTTGTTTGAGGAAGCGGCCCTTTTGGTTCGCTTTCGTCGATAGCAGGATAATAAACAACGAAGATAACGGGAGTCTCATCGCTAAAGGACAATGCCTTGTCAAATCTTCCAAAACCTCGCCCGCCGCCTGAGTCAAGCATGCTTTCACTAAAGAGAAGCTCACTCTCGTCTTGGGTGAACGTAATTATTCTGCCTTCCTCTTCATTCAGCCACTACCATCCATTTAGTACCATAATAGACGCATCTCGTCAAATGAGGCGTAATTTACCCAAACTGAATTCTCATAGGCCGTGTCGTAATCAGCGCCAGCATAAGTGTAATCACGCCATATATCTTCCGGCGCTTCAACACGGATTTTGCCGTTTTCAATTTCGGAAATATCAATTGCCAGTGTGTAAAGAAGCGGCTCAAGTTCCTGCGCATCCGCCGCGTCCTCTGAGACCGGCGGATATGTAAGCGAAATGGTATAAAAGCCGCCGCCAAAATCAACAGGGGAGGAAAGCGTTCCCGCATCGCGTCTATAAGGGATCGGATTCCCCCAGAGCCCACTTAAAAACGCGGGTTCCCCACCACTATAGAGGAAATAAACAAACCTTTCTCCATCTGTCGATGACCAACAGCCCAAGAGTTTATCCCAAAGCGTATCAGGTTCATCGGTTGGCGTTTGTTGAGGATCCTCAATATGATCCGTTGGATCCAAAGAGGGAGACTGCAACTCCGGCAAAGATGCTTCAGGCGTATTAAGTATCCCGTTTGCGGTTTCTTTACTGTAATTATCAGTTTCTGAAATACTTTCGTTTGGAGCAGTTTCAAACGAGCCGCTTACTTCAGGATTTTGAAGAAAAATCATGATATTGCCGCATGCGGAAAGCGAAACCAGCATAATAAATGCAAGCAGTAACGTAAATATTCGCTTCATCTTATATCAATCCTCCCTTTTTGTACTTACGCTTTGGCATTAACGACAATTAAGCCGCTTAGTCCGATCATTTAACACGAGTATAGACCGCACCGTCAAAAGTCAAGGTATCACCCTCAAGGGAGTAAGATACTGTAGTAGTTTCCTTTGCAAGGCCGAACATCGCGCTGACGGTGATTTCCATCTCGGTATCGCTTATGACCTTATAATCAATGGACATCAAAGCGTCAAGACCTTCCATCACATCGCTAAATTCATTCCCTGCATCTTCTTCGCCGCTTATTCCCGCGAGAACGTCTTCAGTAAGGCCATAGCGAAGTTTTCCATCGGAAGTAAATTCCAGTCCTATACCATATTCAGTGGCAGTCTCTTCATCCACTATCTGCCATGTGCCAATGAGCGCTCTTTGATTCGCATTACCGCAGGCGGTAAAAGCAAATATCGTCATAAGGGTAATAAGAACCAGTGCCAGGGCTAAAAATTTTTTCATTTCATTTTCCTCCAAATATTTTATATTTTTATTATGCACACGGCTATGCCGTGAAGCAGGCTATGAGCGAAGCGGATATTGTAACTCCTTCAGGCCAAATCCGCTTCTTTTTACAATACTTGCTGCCTTTTGAGCTTATTCTTCACGCGGAGCTATAATGACAGGTTCCATGGGTTCAAAAGTAGTCACTCCGGTCTCCCAATCGGTATTGCTTGTCTGACCTGAAATGGTCAAAACGCCATCCTTTAGCTCGTATATACGCTCCAGTGCCCCTTCACTTTCAAGCTCCAGTACCCAGCTTTCATCTATGCCGCTCTTGCCCCATATGGAGTCTGCCTCCGGATCATACCAAACCGACCATTCGGTGAGTTCACCGGTTTCCCAGTCCTCCTCGTACTTAGTCCAGCTATGAAGTACCTCGGTGATCTTGCCATCCTTATATGTCACGATCGCACGATTGGTCTTGCTTTGAAGCGCATAACGGTCTTGGCCAAGCGCAACAAACTCATAATACTCGTCCAACTCGCCGTTTATACGCTGTTCATAGCGGATAGAGCCGTTATCATAGCGCATTAGCTCCTCTACGCTTTCCGCTTCACCGGTTTCCCAGTCCTCCGAGGTGTAGCTGATCTTGTAATTGCCCGGAGATGTGATGGTAAATTCCGCGTCCTCAATGCCCATAAAGGAGTAAGCCATCACTATGCTTGCAGGGTCAACCGTTTCGCTGACACTTGAGGTAAAGGCCATATCTATAGATAAAAACGGCATATATATGATGATCATGTAGCTGGGATCATCAAAATATGTATCGGGCTGTTCTTCCTCAAGGCGTGCGTTGTTGTTATCCACTATATTGGAAATGGTGGAGCCAAGCTTATCTACCAATCCGGAATAGAAGGTATAAGCTTCAGCATAGCTGTCTCCGGAGGGCAAGCCGTTTGACGCCTCATTTCCGGTATTGGGAGCTGCGGTCTTGTCAGGATCAGCAGACTGATCAGGCTGCTGTGAGGTTTTGGGGTTCTCAATATCGCTGCAAGCGGCAAATGCAAATAACATCATTGCTACAAGTAATAAAGCTAATATCTTTTTCATTTTTTGTTCTCCTTATTAAATTATTAATCAACCAGTTTTAAAGCGTCTTTTTTATATAAGCGCTGTAGTAAGGTTGTGCTTTAGGGGACGATCTGAGTATCCTCAACGGGAACTCTGTCGATAGTGCCGTAAAATTTCACCGTAATGGGACCTCCGGTAGAGGAATAGAGCTCAAATACCACTTGACCCGTTTCATAAACTCTAAGAGCGTATGGGAAAGGATTTGTAATAGTCTCATCATATCTCTCGGTGAAGGTCATCCCAAATATACTGGCGTA
This sequence comes from Clostridia bacterium, assembly GCA_017416425.1. Taxonomy (GTDB): domain Bacteria; phylum Bacillota; class Clostridia; order Christensenellales; family CAG-138; genus RGIG1693. The sequence goes on along the minus strand of JAFQCL010000001.1, from coordinate 45,661 downwards.
CGCATCGCCCTGACTATGAGTTCCGCTGGAATCCACTCCTCCTGAAGCGCTGGCAACGCCTCCGACTATCCCATTCATCTGGACATAACCGGACATATCACCGGCTGTCATATGGGTGTCCCAATCGTACCATGTGTATGCAGGAGAAGCTGCAAGCTCAAAATCCTCATCTCCAGAGCCTACATCCCCAAGAAGTCCCTCAAGAAAAGCTTGGGCGAATTCCTGCTCTTCAGCGCTGAGGTCTGGATATGCGCCTGCGGTTATGGATGCATCAAACTGGTGCTCGACCAAATCATCATACTCTACCAGTCTCATCACAAACTGATCATTTACAAACCAACCGTCCGCATCATATGAGGCCGTACCTCCCGCAAGGGTGGCAAGCGCCATCGCTCCGCTAAGATCCGCTTCATACTCCATACCCAATTCTCCGCAGTATACGCCGTTCATAGTAGGTCCCACATGGGAGCATGACAGGTCAAGATCATATGTTACGGTTGCAAGTCCAACCATATCGATCACAGCAACCTCATCTATGGTTATCGTCCAGACATAGCCCTCTGCATCCTCCTGATCCCATTCCCATTCAAGGCGCAGTTTATCCCAATAATTGTCCAAATTCGCCAGAGCCTGCTCTCGTTCTTCCGGGGTACTCTTTTTTCCTCCCGTCTCATCCTCATTACCCGGACCGGAATGCACTCCCGGGTCATCAGAGGGCGGAGGCAGTAAGCTTCCCAATACTTTTTCAAGGCTTCCGCAAGCGGGAAGGGCAAGAATCATCATTACCGCTATCAAAACCACAATAATTTTTTTCATCATGTTATCCTCCTAAATATTTATTTTCAGGTGCTTTTGAGCCGTAATCTCTGAAAGCTTACACCGTAAAATTGGGATTAGGCTCAATGCCCGCTTTAATGCAGACAGGGTCGTTACCTTATAAAGCCCGCAACCCAGATAAGCACGGTATAAGCTCCGCTCTCCGGGACATAGCTTGCGCTAAGCTGAATAAAACCTCTGCCATCAGGCAATGGATATGGGTAAAAGCATTCAAATGCCGGCAAACTCGTGATGGTGTTCGCTGCGTCGATCGCGGCCTCTGCGTCTGCAAGTTCGATGCCGCCCTGCATATCCTCATATAACTTGCCTGTGTCGGATAGGCTTGCCAATTTGCCGAACAGCTCGCCATACCATGCAATCATGTCTTCCTCTGTGGTCTGCTCCTTATCGACCTTGACCTCGATAGTTCCCATGCTTGACATTCCGCCTGCCTTGCCCATCAGATTAAACTCTCCAAACTCCTTGAAGTTTTCCGGCTTAAGGTCATCCTCGCTTAGACCGTAGACATCAAGGAACTGTGAAATTGTCATCTCATCGCCCGGTTACTGACCAGCATCATTGGAAATATCGGGCTCAGGGGTATCCGTTTGAGGCTGCTGCGAAGCTTGGGGTTCCTCTACGCCCGAAGGATCGGGTTTGTCTCTATTGCCGCAAGCGGCAAGGCTGAATACCAGCATCATAGCCAATAAAAGAGCAAATAATTTTTTTCATTGTAATTTCCTCCTTCTTCGTTATTTCAGTCGCTGACCGCAACTTGGGCAGCATTTGTCCTTTTTACCGTATTTGGTCTTGCAGCTCGGGCATTTCTTCTTTTTGGTTGCTATCACGATGATGATAACAACAATCAGAATGACCGCTAGCGCAATAGCGATCCAAATGAAGATGCACAGTCCGAGAGGTACAGGACAAAAGCCGCAGAGGGAGCATTTGTCCTCATTCGGTTCATCCACGGGCGGCTTTTCGTCCGTAGGCTCATCCGTTTGGCCGGGGATCTCCTGTGTGCCGCCGCCGCCCAATTCAAGCACGTTCGACCATTCGGAAGGGCCGTGAGTGCCGGTGAAGCGGATGCGGAGCTTAACGTTACTGTTTTCTTCAATGGGAACATCGAAATTGAATGCGCTTCTGCTGCCATTCCATAAGCACCAGTCGCCGCCCGCATCTGCCGTGTCAAACTCTATCCACTCGCCGCCGTCAATGCTGACCTGGGTTTCAAGACCATCGAACTGACCTTCATCCTTCATATAGTAATACACGTTTGCCAGCCAAACCGATTCGGGTGTGGTCTGTACGTATTCCAGATGGCTGTTTTCATCGCCTTCAGAAAGAACGATCTTCAAATCAGAGATAATGGGTGCTTCATATGTGGTAGGTTCTTCGGGAACGATCTGTGTGGTGTTCTTACCGAAAATTGCACTTTCCGACCAGTCGGAGAACTTGCTCTGTTTGGAGCCGATCTCGTTTTTTTCGGCATCAAAGGTTTCCCACTCCATATAGTAGCGGCAACGGATGTAAAGGCTGTGATTTTCCACGTCGAAGGAGTAGACGTCACTCTCGTAGCCGTCACCCACGAACTTCTCGGTAAGGATAGCGGGCTTGTAGGGAACAAAGGTGTTAGAATCGGATCCTTCATAATAGGTCAGCCAGAAGAACTCAAAATCCTCCATCATCTCCGAACGGATGATTGTATAAGGATAACCTTGTCCTATGCCGTCGTTGTAATATTGGGTATCCCACTCCTCGTTGTGCTGCCAGTTTTCCTCATTGTCCAGCGATACGTCGTACTGCATGGCGATCTCAAAGTAATAGAGCCCGTATTTTTCACGGAATGCTTCGCTGTCGCGGTTGTACTCTGCCGCAAGCAGCGCTACTTCGGGATCGGCGACCATGATCATCCTCAAATCATCATGATGTCCTTCTTTTGCATCGCCGTCGGTGAATACGAAGTGGTTGGGAGCTTTGGGTGTAGGGAGTTCAAATTTTGATATATCGTTTTCCTCTGCCGCAAATGCTGTTATCGAAAAAATGGACAACAGTAGAAGCAAAGAAAGAAAAATACTGAATAGTCGTTTCATAGTCCGATAATCCTTTCATTGATTTAAAGCGCATGTGAGTTTGGCGGTGGTTGCCACCCTCTCTGATGGTATGGGTTTGTTATTCAATTTCTCTCAAATAAAAGTAAAGCACATCTTCGGTATCTTCAAAATTTGTAACACCGGTCGTAACGCCAATCGTCATATCGCCTACTTTATATTCAAACATAATGTAAAGAGCTCCACCACCGGCATTAAATGTATTTATCGCCTCGTTCAGGCTTGCATCCAAATCCGTCACATTCTGAATGATATATTCGCTATTGTCCGCAAAATTCTCGATCTTTGATACCAATTTTGCATACCATGCTTTATAGGTATCTTCGGTGAGAGGTTCTGTCAAAGAAATAAACCAACCTGCATTGTCCATAGCTTCAATGCCTGCAAAGCCGGTATCGGGTTTGATATCATCCTCGCTCCAACCAAACCATGGGGCTTCAAGAGAAGTGTTGTTGCTCGGTGGATTTGGCGTGTTCGACGGTTCAAAAGCGCCCTGATCATGGGTCTGTGAAACGCCGGGATCGTCCGTTCCCGAAGGATCGGGGTTATCGGTATTGCCGCAAGCCGCAAGTGAGAGCAGCATTATGGCTGCAAGTAGGATCGCTAACAGTTTTTTCATAGTGTTGTCCTCATTTCGCTTTTCTGAATTTGCACACACGGGCGCGGTCGGCACTTAGGCAGACCGCACGTGGTGTGGGGTGAGTTATTCTTTCGTGAGCGTAATCATTGTTAAAGTATCATCCATATATACAAGATAAATCTCCACGCCGTTATGCGTTCTCTTAATTACTTTCTGCTGTTCAAACTTTTCAACAATATCATCACCAAAACCCGCATCTTTCAGCTGCTGAACGTAAGCAAGTGCTTCATCGTATGTCCACGACACCTCTATCGTTGAAAAAGTATCGCTCAGACTGCTCCGCAGAACATTACCCTGTGCAGGTGTGGGAACAAGCGCTGTCAAATCCGTTTCCGGCCATGCTTCTTTTCCGGTTTCATCCTCATAAGGCTTTTGGCTACTGTCGGTATCTTGCGAACTGCCGTTAGTTTCGCTACCGTTATCATTTTCCTTGCCGCTATCATCCGTCTGCGAAACGCCGGGATTGTCGCTGCCCGAAGGATCGGGATTATCACTGTTTCCGCAAGCGGCAAAGGAGAATACCATTATCAAAGCAAGCAAAAGCGCAAATAATTTTTTCATAGCGGTTTCTCCTTGAAATTACAAACCAAGAAGGTCTTTAAAACTTGTTTTCTTTCTGGGCGCGGGCTTTACGTAGTTGAAGCCACCGCGAGGCTCACGGGTGTCAAACGAAATAGATGGGCTATCGGAAGAACCTTCAAAGCACATTCCTGTATCTACATGATAGCAAACACCGTTCTCCATCTTATATAAGTGTTCAATACACGGATATTCGCCTGCTTGTCTAAATCCGTTTTGCAAGAGAATTTGTCTGTATGCATCTACGGCTCTGCGTGCCGCCTGGCTGTTTCCGTTAAAAAATGCGCGGAACTCAAAACATCCGGGATCATATTCTTCGATATTAAACTCCGATCCTCCACAATTCCACTTTGGATATTGCGGAAGGTATTTATCCCACTCAGCCATTACAGCGGCATTGCGCTCTGCCTGCGCCTGTTCCTCAGCGATAGCCGCGGGCAGCTTTGCTCCGCAGTCGGAACAGAATTTTGTACCGATAGAATTTTGCTTGCCGCAATTTGTGCAAACAGCGCCCTGAGCCACCGTTTGCTCAGGCAGCTTTGTTCCGCAGGATGGGCAAAACTTCTTTTCCGCACCTGTAGCCTCACCGCAGCTCGGGCATATCTTGATATTTTTAGCCCTTTCGGTAGCGTAGTCCTGCATCGAGCGCTCAAGATTGGAAAAAGCGCCTCTAAGTTCGCTTGTCGCGGCCGTGTTTTGCTGTGCTGTGCTTCTTGCAACACTCTGCGCTGCGTTGTCGATGTGCTGGGCAGCCTGGTTTGCAAGCTCCGTTGCCTTTGGCTCTACAGCCTTCTGCACCGCGTTTCCTACCGCGTTGCTAACGCCCTTGCTTACAGCCCGTCTTATCGTTCTTTCTAAAAAGCTCATGGACAAACCTCCGTTTTTGTTTTTAAATATTACTGTTTCTTTTGTGTTTCAAAAGCTTTTTCCCACACTGCGGACAATATTCGCAGCTGTCGGGAACAATAGTCTCACATATGGGACAGACTCTGTGCCTTGCCTTATAAATCTGATACAGGGTCTTATTCGGGAGCTTATGACCGCACTCGCTGCAAATACGTTGATCTGCCGAGATCGCAGCTTTGCATGCGCCGCAGACCTTGATCGTTTTCATGGCCTGTAATCCGAAACCGTATTGCTTCATGCTTTCAAGTCTTATAAGCTGAAGTTTTTCCGCTGTCATGTCCACACCTCCCCGTATCGAAGGCGTGCACCGCATTTTCGGCAAAAGATATCGGGTGTGGAAAGCGCACTGCCACATTTGTGACAATATTTAGGTTCGTTTTCCCACGGCGCACAATCTATACATTCACAAACGTCCGCATTATACATCATGTCGCTTGCCCAGCGTTCACATTTGTGACACAGATTAAAATGTTTCTTACCCTCAAGCTCCCAAGCCATCCTAAGTTCATCCTCGGTGATTTCAGCACGAACAGGGTTGCTTGTATACACCGCAATACCCGATATGCCGCAAAAGAAACGAAAGCGATTACCTTCTTTATCCGATATGATCCTATAACTTGCAGTTTCACATAATTTCTTCTCCAAAATAGTACCTCCTTCCGTTCCATACTATAAATCGCGGTTCTTTGGTGGCTGACAGCATCTACTATTGCTTCAATAAACATAGTATGATATAATAAAATAGTAGGGTGGTTTATGCGGTCGTTGGCGCGTCCGGGCAGAAACACATGCTTGCAATACAATTTCTAAACATGCTGCGGTACCCCACTATCGTTTTTCATCCACAATGGGCAGGCCTTATACCGCTCTTGGAGCCTGCTTACGAGTTCAATTTAAGCGATATTTCCGCTTTTGTCCCCACACGCCACCGCCAAAAGGGTGGGAAAATCGAAAAAACTTTTAATATTAATCGTTTTTTTTGCTTTTGGTGTGGGAAAACAGGTGGGATGCAATGCTCAGGGAGGAAAAATATGAAAAAATTATTCGCACTCATCATAACACTGCTATTTCTGCTCGGTGTATTTTCCGGCTGTGCAAACAGTTCCCCTCTTGACCCAAGGGATCCTGTCACACTGACTATGTGGCATAACTACGGAGGCGACATGCAGGAGACCATGGACGTTCTTATCGATCAATTCAATAGCACAGTAGGAAAAGAGCAAGGCATTGTCATCGATGTGACGGCGATTTCGTCCAGCTCTGAATTAAACAAGAGCCTTGATATGATAGCAAATGGCGACCCGGGTGCGCCTGATATGCCGGACATATTTACAGGTTATCCCAAAGTGGCTATACAGTTCTATGAAAAAGGACTGCTTGCCAATTTCAACGATTACTTTACCGAGGCTGAACTGCAGGAGTATGTAGACGCTTTTCTTGACGAGGGCAGGCTGTCGGACAGCGGGCTATATGTTTTCCCGATTGCCAAGTCTACTGAGGTTTTATATCTGAACCAGACGCTGTTTGACCGTTTTGCCGATGCTACCGGTGCAAACGCAGAGCTGCTTTCCACCTTTGAAGGAATATCTGAACTTTCTAAAATGTATTATGATTGGACAGACGCGCAAACTCCCGATACGCCAAACGATGGCAAGCAATTCTATTCTGCCGATTCCTGGTTTAATTTTGCCGAGGTAGGCATGGTACAGCTTGGCGCAAGTATATTTGAAGGAGAAACCCTTTCCCTTAAAGGAGATGAGTTCAAGCATATTTTTGAAACAGTTTATACCCCTGCAGTAGAGGGCGGCATCGCAATCTACAATGGTTACTCTTCCGACCTTTCAAAGACCGGCGATTTGGTTTGTTCAACAGGCTCGTCCGCAGGTATTCTGTTCTACGGCGATACCATAACCTATGCGGACGGCACGTTAGAGACTGTGGACTATAACATTTTGCCGTATCCCGTGTTTGAAAATGGCACAAAGACGGCTTTACAGCGCGGAGGAGGCTTGATGGTAGCAAAGTCGGATGAAAAGAAAGAATATGCAGCCTGTGTATTTATCAAATGGCTCACCGCATCCGAGCAAAACATGAAATTTATTGAAAAAACAGGCTATCTTCCTGTAACCAAGCAGGCATTTGAAGAGGATATGATTATCCATCTTGTAGAGCTTGAGGATACTCGAATCATGGAAATGCTTACCGCAGTCCTTTCCATGTATGAAAGCTACAGCTTTTTTACCGCTCCCAATTACGCCCAGCTAGATGCCGATAGCAATGCCTATGAAAGTGATTTCAAAGCGCTTTTGACTTTGGAACGCAATAACTATCTTGCCGGAAAACCTATTTCCCCTGAAAGCGCGCTAAACGATTTTATAAATTAAAGACAAGGTATATTTTTGAAAGAAGGAATAAGGTCACATGCTGAAACAGGCGCTTACCTTATGGAAAAAAGAGCGAAATATAAAAGGAACAACTTTGCATCGCAGATTGCTCCTCTTTTTCCTGTCCCTTTCCGTTCTATTGATTCTTTGTTTTACTCTGCTTCTTACTCTCTTCGGCATTACCGGCAAGGGTGAGGAGACTATACAAAATCATATGAATACCGAACTTGCAAATATTTCACAGACGATCGCCAATGATTTCGGTCATATTTCTCTAAGCGGAATCAATATTGCGGAAGATATTGCAAAACGTTGTGACGCATTCTTTTCTGTAAACCAAATTCAAGCCGATGATCTGGCCAGCCATCCTGAAATTCTGGAGCCTTTGCTTTCCGAGCATATGTCAACCCTCATAAACACCATAAATGGTCGTTATTGCGGAGGCGTATTCATAATGCTGGACGCCACAATAGCACCCGATGCTGAAAACGCCGATACCGCTAAAGCCGGTGTATTCATAAAAAAAACACAGCCTACCTCAACAGATGTCGTCGGCGTAAAGCTCCATTATCTGCGCGGTCCTGCAAAACTTGCCCGCGATAATGGGATTATGCTGCTAGGTCAATGGCATATGGAATATGATATTTCAGGTCAGGAATTCTTCACTAAAGTCATTGAATCAGCTCGGGAAAATCCTGAATTGCCGCTTTCCCGCCTGTATTACTGGTCGGGGCGAGTAACATTAAAAGGCAACAGCGAAGCAGGATTTCTTCTTTGTGTACCACTGCGAAGTGAAAGCGGAACGGTATTTGGTATATTCGGCATTGAAGTCAGTGACCGCATGTTTAAATCGCTGTTTTCACCCGAAGGAGGTACTTACGATAATATTTTCACCGTCATGGCGCCCGCATGTGACGAGGAGCTGTGCACCTCAGATGGTATAATAGCAGGTAACTACTATCTCACCGGCAACCGCTTGAGCGAGAATCTATCCCGCATCGGAAATAAGGACGATTTTGAGCGTTTCTCCTCGGAAGCGGGATCGTACGGCGGGAAAAGTAAATATATTCGTTTATATCCGGATGGATCGCCCTACGAGGAGGAAAAGTGGTCGGTAGCTATACTTATGCCACAGGAGCTTTTAGATCAGGCTATCAAGGGAGATGTTTCTTATCTTATATACATCGTGATAGCGCTTTTAATCGTTAGCCTGCTTACTTCGGTATTTATCAGCCGACGTTATCTGCGCCCGGTTACCGATGCGCTTCAATCTATTAAAAATACGCCTCATGAGGAGCTTAAAGCGGCCCCATATCTTGAGATCAACGACCTGTTTGAATTCCTTGCTGCAAAAGACCGCGAACACGAAGAGGAAATACGCCAAAAAGAACAGCACAGCCTGCGTATACAGAATGAGCTTACAAAGACACAGGATGAATATGAAAAAGCGCAGCTTGAGATCTCTCGTCTTGCTTATTTGAGAAAGCATGAGGTCGATCCTGAACTTTATAAGCAATTCTTAAACAACCTTTTCACCCTAACGCCAACCGAGCGCAATATTTTTAACCTATATATCTCAGGTGAGGGCGCAAAGGATATTTTAGAGATATTGTGCATTAAGGAAAATACGCTCAAATACCACAACAAAAATATCTATAGCAAGCTTGGAGTAACATCCCGCAAAGAGCTATTGCGGTATGCCGCTTTAATGCATCAGGAGGAAAAAGCAGGTAACGATAAATAATAATTGCGCATAAGTTAAACAATATCATCTGGAACGGAATATTTCCAGAGCAGTGTTTAGAAAAAGAGCGGATATTTCCATAAATCACCTTTACATATTGCCGGGGGAGAGGCGATTAAGTAAAAATTAAAAACGAGATTTCTCTTCCGCTCTTGAAAAGCTGATAGCGATGAGTTAGGTGCAGTAAAAACCGGCTGATTAAAAATGATAACAGTCAGCACTTTTAAGCGCTCTTATTTTTATAGGGCGCTTTTTGAAAAATTATTCCCATTTAGTATAGAAAGTGTTCGTAAAACAGTTAATTCTTTGTATGCCAAGTCGTACGAAGATTTTTGTACTGTACCGGTGTCACAGTCACCCAAGAGCCCTTGTGTGGTACAGATAAATCGGTAGATTGTTTGATCGCGATATAAGTAGATTCCCAAATTCCACAAAGGTTCCGGATAACTTAATAATGCTCAATTGAAACTATCGTGAATCATAAGCATACAGCTAAAACCATGTATGAAGATTTTAAAATATACCTAATTTTTATTATAATAAAAGAGCTATTACGCCCTGGGCCTCCGACTAAGCCTCTGATGAAAAACAGATTTTTTAAAATAGCAAAATAAAACATAAAACAACCTTGATTTACTTGATCTCAAGGCTGTTTTACTCTTATTATATTATTTTATGGCATATCTGCGAATGCCTCGTCGCAAGCCTGCTTTACCGGCGGACTTACGGCGCTAAAATACCCTTCTTCATTTATGTCTTATTCTCCAAATACGATACCGATATCCTCTCCCCAGTTGCAGGAGTAGCGTATTTCGATCGTATCTCCGTCTAAAACCTCTTGCTGGTTAACGGAAAGCAGCGATGATTCTCCATTTACAAGATACATCCAGCCGCCCATTTCGGTGCAGTCAAACTCCGCTATGCCGGAAACGCTGGATATGTAGCACATTCCCTCGCCAAGGTCGGTGGAGCTCTGCGCTATGCCTTTAGCCTTCATCTCCCTTGCGAATACGGAATAAACGGTGTCTCCCTCATATATGTCCACGTCCTCAAGCTCGACTATAATGCCATCCTCGGGTATGAGCTCGACCTTATCCGGGTTCAATTTTTCCATGTTGGATAGTATCGTAATGCAGTCTACCTTTAAAGTGCAGCTTCCAATGAGGTCGGCGTTATCATTCTGCGCCTCACCGCAGGAAAAAGCAAACAGCATTATAAAAGTAAGCATAAGTGTAAAGAAAATTATACGTTTTTTCATAAGATCAATGCTCCCTTGGCGCCTCATGCTCTTCAAAATGCTCATTTTCGGCTATCTCTTCAGCCTTTTCATGCATACCCATGCGCTCATAGTAATCCTTTATAGCGGCATGTACGGCTTCCTCTGCAAGTACGGAGCAATGAAGCTTGGCAGGCGGCAGACCTTCTAATGCCTCTACCACGGCGGCGTTTGAAAGCTTAAGCGCCTCTTCGATATGCTTGCCCTTTATAAGCTCGGTTGCCATTGATGATGTTGCGACAGCCGCGCCGCATCCAAAAGTTTTAAAACTTATATCCTCGATTATTCCGTCATCGCTTACTTTTAGGAATATCTTCATTATATCGCCGCACTTGGCGTTTCCGACCATGCCTACTCCATTTGCATCATCAAGCTCGCCCATATTGCGCGGATTGGAAAAATGATCCATTACCTTTTCAGTATACATAGTTTTATCCTCCAAAATTATTCACTATAATCAACCATTATAAAGCGGGGACATCTTCCTAAGCTTTGCTACTACCTCGGGAAGCTTTGAAAGCACATAATCCACATCCTCATCGGTATTATAATCGCTAAGCGAGAGCCTCAGCGAACCATGCGCTATTTCGTGGGGAATACCCATTGAAAGCAGCACATGAGAGGGGTCAAGCGAGCCGGAGGTACATGCCGAGCCGCTTGAAGCTGCAATGCCGTTTATATCGAGCATCAGAAGAATGGCCTCGCCCTCAATATAGCGTATGCTCACGTTAACGTTTCCGGGAAGTCTGTTTTCCCTGTGTCCATTGAGCTTCACCTCGGGTATCGCGCTCAGTATGCCGTCTATCAGCCTGTCACGAAGCGCCTTTACCTTCGCCATAGCATTTGGCATTTCCCTTACGCCTATCTCTATAGCCGCACCAAGACCGACTATGCCCGCTACATTCTCGGTGCCCGCTCTTTTGCGCTTTTCCTGCGCTCCGCCTACTATCAATGGCTCTATAAGTATGCCCTTTCTCACATAGAGCGCTCCCACACCCTTTGGACCATGTATTTTATGCGCCGATATGGACAGCATGTCAATATTCATGGCGTTTACATCGATCGGCACATGACATACAGCCTGCACCGCATCGGTATGGAACGCTATTTTGCGCTCACGGCAGAGCTTTCCTATCTCCTCTATGGGCATTATGGAGCCCACCTCATTGTTGGCAAACATTATGCTCACAAGTATCGTATTTTCCTTAATGGCAGCTTCCACCTGCTCCTTTGTCACAAGGCCGTATTCATCCACAGGAAGATACGTTACCTCATAGCCCTGCTTTTCAAGCGCCTCGCAGGTATGAAGCACAGCATGGTGTTCTACTGTGGTAGTTATAATGTGGTTGCCCCGCTTTTTATTTCTTAAAGCATAGCCGTGTATCGCAAGATTATCAGCCTCGGTGCCGCTGCCTGTAAACACTATCTCAGAGGGCGCAGCGCCAATCGCCGCAGCGACCTGAGCGCGGGCTTTTTCAACATAAGCCGCCGCCTCACGGCCATATGCGTGTATGCTTGAAGCATTGCCAAAGCATTCGGTCATCACAGGCATCATGGCGTTTAATACCTCGCCGCTAAGAGCGGTGGTCGCCGCATTGTCCATATAGATTCTTTTAGTCATCGTTATTACCGTAACTTTCGCTATGCGAAAGTCTCCTTTCTTGTGGGATTGACGCCGTAAGGCTTTAAAGGGCGCAAAACACGATTTAAAAATTAACTTTCAAGCTTTGATCGCTCCATCTGGAATTTATAATCCTCAGCCATATCCTTAAGGGTCGTTTCCAAAAGCACAGCGTTTATCCTGCTTTGCAGCTTGAGCCAAAGAGGTCTTACCGAGCAGGTGCAGGCATTTTTACACACGGCCTGTTCATCCACACTCACGCAATCGACAAGATTGGTATCCTCCACGGCATTTAAAATGCTGTAAACGCTTATCTCCTCCGGCTCAAAGCTAAGCCGATAGCCACCCTGAGCGCCCCTTGCAGACATTATAAGCCCTGCTTTTTTAAGCTTCCCAATTATCTGCTCAAGATACGACTCGCTTATACCCTGCGAGCGGGCAAGCGTGGCCACACTCACATGATCGCCGGTCTCATCCTGCATCGCGATATCGACCATAGCTTTAAGACCATATCTGGCCTTTGTAGAAAGCTTCATGTATATGACCCCTTTCTTTTGGAATTAGTACGCGAAAGTCATAAGGCTTTAATAGCGTCATCAATTCCTATCTTTTCACTATGAATTGTACCACTACTCGGCCTTCTTGTAAATAGCTTTCTCCATTTTTTACATATATATTTGTTTTTCAGCTAAAATAAGCGTATTAAAGGGCAAGATATATCATCTCGCCCTGAATTTTTTATCTCACCTTTATACCGCTTGGCATTTCGGAAAGCACCGTAAGCGCGGAAAGCTCCTTATCGCCCGGAGTGGAGGCGCAAAGCACCATGCCCTGGCTCTCTATGCCGCACATTTTTCTCGGCTTTAGGTTTGCGACTAAAACCACCGTTTTCCCTATGAGATCGGCCGGCTCATAAAAATCCTTTATTCCCGATAAAACAGTCCTTGTCTCGTTTCCGACCTCAAGCGTTAAATTGAGCAGATGATTTGATTTTTTGACAAAAGTGCAGTCTATCACCTTTGCAAGTCTAAGATCGAGCTTCATAAAGTCCTCATAATCTATCGGGGGCTGTATCTCGGGAAGCTTTAATTCCTCATCAGCTTTTTCCTTCGCTTCGGCGTTTTTATCCGCCTCTTTGGGCATAAGCGCAGAAAGCTCCGAAAGCTCCTTCTTCATATCTATCCTCGGGAAGAGGGCTTCCTTGCGGAAAACCATGCCGCCCACAGGAAGGTCTCCGAATTTTACATCGTAAAGCGACTTTAAGCTCTCATCTGAAACGCCAAGCTGCTTAAATATGCACTCTGCCGTTTCGGGCAAAAATGGCGTAAGCTGCGTGGCCGCTATTCTAAGGCACTCCGCAAGGTTATAAAGCACAGTGCCAAGCCTTGGCCTATCTTCCGGAGATTTTGCAAGCACCCATGGAGCGGTCACATCGATATACTTGTTGCACGCGCCGATGAGCTTCCAAATATGCTGCAAGGCCTCGGGTATGCGAAGCGCGTCCATGGATTCGTCTACAAGTCCCGGAAGCGATGCCGCAAGCGCAAAAAGCCCCTCATCCTCCGAAGCCGAAACGGTATGCTCGGGAATTTTTCCGTCAAAATATTTCTCTATCATGGTCACGGTACGTGAAAGCAGATTGCCAAGATCGTTCGCAAGGTCGGTATTTATGCGGCCGATAAGCGCCTCATTGGAAAATACGCCGTCCGAACCAAAGGGAACCTCCCTTAAAAGGAAGTAGCGTATGGCATCCACGCCGTAGCGTTCAATGAGCCTTACGGGATCAACCACATTGCCCTTTGATTTTGACATTTTGCCGCCCTCAAGCACGAGCCAGCCATGGCCAAATACCTGCTTTGGAAGCGGAAGCCCCAGCGCCATGAGCATGATAGGCCATGTTATGGTGTGGAATCTCACTATCTCCTTGCCGACTATATGTATATCGGCAGGCCAATACCTGTTAAACAAACTTTCATCCTCCGAAAGGTAGCCAAGCTTTGTGATGTAGTTTGAAAGCGCGTCTATCCACACATATATCACATGCTTCTCATCAAAATCCACGGGTATGCCCCATTTAAACGATGTACGTGATACGCATATATCCTCAAGACCGGGCAGAAGGAAGTTGTTCAGCATCTCATTGGCTCTTGAAGCCGGCTGTATGAACTCGGGGTTATTCCTTATATGCTCGATGAGCCTTGGCGCGTACTTGCTGGCTTTAAAGAAGTAGCTCTCCTCCTCCACAAGCTCGGTCTTTCTGCCGCAATCGGGGCAGCAGTCGCCGTTTATGAGCTGATGCTTTGTAAAAAAAGTCTCGCAGGGCACGCAATAATGACCTGCGTACTTGGCCTTATATATGTCGCCCTGATCGTAGAGGCGCCTAAATATCTTCTTTACCGCCTCAACATGATAATCATCCGTAGTTCTTACAAAGCCATCATAGGATATATTTAAAAGCTTCCAAAGCGCCTTAAATTCATCCACCTTTTCATCGGCAAACTGCTTTGGCGTTATTCCTCTCTCAGCCGCCTTGCGCTCGACCTTCTGTCCATGTTCATCGGATCCGGTGAGGAAGTATACATCATACCCCTTCATGCGCTTATAGCGGGCTATGGCATCCGCAGTTACCGTGGTATACGAATGTCCGATATGCAGTTTTCCGCTGGTATAATAAAGCGGCGTTGTGATATAAAATTTCTTTTTTTCTTCCATGTTGCTCCTCCATAATTTTCTGACAGGTTCAGCGTTATAACAAAAAAACGCCCGCATAGGGGCGTTTATAAACGCGGTACCACCCTACTTCAAAAAGGACATGCCTTTTTCTCATAAGTCTGCGCTATAACGTGCGCACACGCCCCGACCTAAGGCAACGCGTTCGCCCGGGGTCACTCCAAAGCCATATTCCGCATGGCACACGCTGCCGGCTTTCACCTGATCCGGCTCTCTTTTAAGCGCTGCGCTCTGCATACTCACTTTTTCACAGTAAAATATAGACTTAGGGTTATTATATGCAGTTTTTTAACTTTAGTCAATAGCATTTATAAAAAACAGGGAGGGGCTTTTTTTGAAACATAAGCCAAAAGCCCCATATCAATTTCATTCAGCCTCGTCCTCATCATCCGCTATGGTGATACCCGCGACCGCCGAAACAGGCAGCGAGAAGGTCACCGTATGCGCCGGGGAATTGATACCTGCATCCTTCATTATGGAGCTCATTATGGCGTCACGCTGAGAAGTAGCCGTAACGATATATATAAGCTCCTTTTCATCCGCAAGCGACACGCCAAAGAATTTTTTTGTACCTGCAGTCTGGGTGCCCTTAGCCCTTATTATCGTGCCGCCTCTTGCGCCGCCCTTTCTCGCGGCATCCATGATATCACCGGTGTGTCCCTTCTCGGCAATGGCTACTATAAGAGAATATTTATTGTCGCTCATCTTAATAATTTCATCCTTTCCCTTTATTTCATTGTTGCAAAGGAAGCGCAGCGCCGATATGCCGCCTATGCTCTCAAGATCCATAAACAGCGCTATGCCGCTGTTTGGAGCGTCTATCCTAAGTTCGGTTCTCAGGTGCTTTAATATGAAGCTTCTCTTACTCGTCGGAACAAGGCAGCAAAGCAAAAGCTTCTCCTTGCGCTCAAGCCCCAGCATATCGAGCGTCTTTTCGCGTGCAGCGCCCTCACAAAGCGTGCTGAACACTATGGATGCACCGTTTTTCTTGAAAAATTTTGTATAAAGTTCGTCTTCCTCGCGCCTTATAACGGCTATTATAAAGCTGTAGCCATCCATTATTCAGCACCTCCAAAGTAAATGATTTCCTCGATCTCAACAGAAGGCATGCTCTTTTTAGCCTGTGCCGTTTTAAGTCTATAGTAAAGACCCAATATCTGTATGGTGATAAGAGGCGTCATTGCGACCATTGCCACCACTCCAAATGCATCCGAAGACACGTTTCCGCCAATGGAGGTACAAAGCCCCATAGCAAGCGGCAAAAGGAATGTGGCGGTCATAGGGCCCGAAGCCACCCCGCCAGAGTCAAAAGCTATAGCGGTAAACACGGAGGGAACAAAGAAGCTCAAAATAAACGCCAGAGCATAGCCGGGAATGAGCATATACATGATCGGTATGCCGCACAGAACGCGAAGCATGGCAAGCCCCACCGATATCGCTACGCCTATTGAGAGGCTAAGGCTCATTGCCTTGGACGGTATGGCGCCCTCGGTCATCTCGGCTACCTGCTTGTTTAAAACATGTACCGCAGGCTCCGCGGCGACTATGAAGTAGCCCAAAAGCATGCCTATCGGGATAACTATCCATTTATAGTCAAGTCCGCCTATAACATCGCCAAGGAAGTTACCTATAGGCATGAAGCCGACATTAGCGCCGGTAAGGAAGAGCACAAGACCCAGATATGTATAGATAAGACCGATGCATATCCTTATAAGCTCATGCTTTCCAAGCCTTGACTTTGGTATTTGAAACAGTCCGAAAAACGCGACTATGGGAAGCAGCGCCTCCGCAACCTCCTTTAGATATGTGGGAAAAGCGTTTAAAAATAGATGCCAAAGTTCCACGGAATCCGAAGCCTCGGGCACGGCATGGGGGGTGTATTCGCCGCCGCTCGCGTTAAATATAAGCCCCAGCACCATTACGGCGATTATAGGACCTACCGAGCACAGCGCAACAAGACCAAAGCTGTCATCTCCCGCCTCGCTGTCGCTTCGCACCGAGGATACGCCAACGCCAAGCGCCATTATGAATGGCACCGTCATAGGTCCCGTGGTCACTCCGCCCGAATCAAAGGCCGTTGATAAAAACTCTGATGGTACAAACGCCGCAAATATAAATACAAGCACATAAAGACCGAGCAGCAGAAATCGGAGCGGTATTTTAAAAAATATCCTAAGCATGGCCAGCACCAAAAATATACCCACGCCAACCGCCACCGACCATATTATTACGGCATTTGGTATATTTGGCACCTGCTGAGCAAGCACGCGAAGATCAGGCTCGGATACGGTTATCAAAATGCCCACAAGAAGACTTATCGCTATAACAAACCATAGCCTTCTCGAGCGTGAAACGGTGGAGCCCACATGCTCGCCTATCTTTGACATGGCTATGTCCGCGCCAAGCGAGAAAAGCCCCATGCCCAGTATCAAAAGCGCAGCGCCTACTATAAAAGCCAGCATTACGCTATTTGGAACAGGCGCTATCAAAAAGCATAGCACAAATATAACGGCTGTGACCGGCACAACTGATTTCAGCGCCTCCGCGAGCTTTTCAGGCAGTACAGTTTTTATAAGAGCTCTCAATTAAACCTTCCTTCCTAAATTCAAACAGCTTTTAGAAGTGTTGAATATACATGTAGTTATTTCTTATTATAATTATAGCTTATAATTCTTCCTCATACAACCACCCAAAGAAAAAAGCGCCGAATGTTTAAGTTCAGCGCCGCTGTCACTATGCTCATTACAGTTTATCTTGCGTGCCTGTAAATTGAAGTGTCCAGATCGATACCCTTTGTGCCGTAAAGCTCGGATATGGTTACAAGCTCAAAGCCTCGGTTTAAAAGCTCGGGGATGAGATACTCAACGGCATCCGCAGTCGAAGCATAAAGGTCGTGCATAAGCACTATATCGCCATCCCTTACATTGCTTAGAACCGCTTCTATTACAGCATCCTTATCACGAGATTCCCAGTCCCTTGTGTCCACAGACCAAAGTATACATGGACGGCCTATGAGCCGCAGTATCCTATTATCCTCATCCATACGCCCTCCCGGAGGACGGTATAGATTGCTCTCAATGCCAAGCCTTAACAGCGAATCAAATGTGGAATTTATTTCTTCCATTATCTCATCATCGGTAAGATTTGGCAAAAGGGGATGCGTATAAGTATGGTTTCCAATCTCACAGCCGAGCGAATACGCGCGCATAACCTGCTCAGGATACATATCGACCCTCTCGCCTATCACAAAAAATGTAGCCTTCTGACCATAAAGCTCAAGCGTGTCCAATATGCGATCGGTAGAGCCCCTTGCAGGACCATCGTCAAACGTAAGCGCTATCCGCTTTTTTGTATTTTGATCCGTATCGCTTCCGGGCGTAGCTGTCAATTCGGGCGTGACCATTATCTCAGGGGTAGGCGAAAACGATATAACCTCTGTGGGAACAGGGGATATTAAAACAGGCGTAGCATGGACAGTGGGAGCAGGTGTATCAGGTTCTTTTGTAGGCAAAGATGTTGGCACCTCTATAAAAATTGGTGTTGCTTGGGCATTTCCGGGTGAAATGATCGCTGCCGGCGTACAACCGGCAATGAAACAAACAGCAAATACAAGCGAAATAAACATTAAAAATCTTTTGTACATTTTGCCACCTTTTATATAACAAGTATATAACAAGCTCCGCCATGCTTCGACGGAACCCCCTTTCTTTCGCCTTTAATGATAAACCTTAGACCTCGCACTGTCAACACTAAAATATGATATTTTTATTTTTTCTTCGACAAGTTGGATATGACATATAAAAGTTCAAATTCGTAAAAGCTGCTTTTTAAATTTAGCACTGCTAAACGCCGAGCACATTATAATGAATAGCGCTCCTTTGGGCGCTTTCGTAACATAAACGGGCTGATAATAAAAAAATCAGGAAGGATAGTGAAATCAAGGTAGCATAAAAAGCAGGTTAAGGGGCGTAATTGTAAAAATATATTAAAAAGATGATAAAATACACGAGCAATGCTATTGACGTATAGCGCATCATCTGGTACAATCCAAATCAGCAAAATCAACCCAAAAGTTTGATGGTACAAAGCCTGAGAGCCGGGAGGGAAAGAGGTATATCGATGAACATTGCCGTTGGCGAAAAAATACGTGCTCTGCGCATGCTGCATGGACTCACACAGAAGGAGCTCGCGGACAGGTGCGACCTGTCCAAAGGCTTTATTTCGCAGCTTGAGTCAGATCAGGCAGCGCCCAGCCTTGAAACGCTTGGCGATATACTTGACGCGCTTGGCATAAGCTTTTCCGAATTTTTTGCTGCCGGGGAGGAGCAGTCCCCTGTATTTAAACACGACGACATGTTCGATAAAAAGCTTCAAAACGGAGGCAGCATAACCTGGCTTGTCGCAACAGCGCAGGCGCACGATATGGAGCCCATACTTTTAGAGCTTCCCGCCGGCGCCGCTACCGACTGTGAGCAGCCGCACAATGCCGAGGAGTTCGGCTATGTGCTGAGCGGCAGTATCAGCCTTCATCTGGGCCTTAGAAAATGGCGTATGAAAAAGGGCGATGCGTTTTATTTTCGCGCCGACAAGGAGCACTTCATAGTGAACAGCGGAAAAAGCACTGCCACAGTGCTTTGGGTATCTACACCACCATCATTTTAAAGGCCGAAGCTTTAGCTGAGACCGGCTTATAACATAATTATTGCCATGCATGGAGGGAATTATGGGTGAACATATAATAGAGCTCGTTAACATATTCAAGCAGTTTAACGATGCTCATGCGGACAGACCCGTGCTTAACAACATCAACCTTTATATTAACAGGAACGAATTCCTCACGCTGCTTGGCCCCTCGGGCTGTGGAAAGACCACCACCCTTCGTATAGTCGGCGGTTTTGAGACCCCTACGCGCGGCGATGTATTTTATCTTGGGAAACGAATAAACGATGTTCCCTCATATAAGCGCAACATAAATACAGTATTTCAGCGCTATGCCCTCTTCCCCAATATGACGGTCGAGCAGAATATAGCCTTTGGACCCACCATAAAAAAATGGGATAAATCAGATATATCAAAACAGGTTCAGCAGATGCTTGAACTTGTAAATCTGGTGGGCTATGGAAAACGCACAATAGACACGCTTTCAGGCGGGCAGCAGCAGCGTGTAGCCGTGGCAAGAGCGCTTATAAATAAGCCCGATGTGCTTTTGCTCGATGAACCTCTTGGCGCTTTGGATCTTAAGCTCCGCAAGGAGATGCAATATGAGCTGAAGCGCATACAGGTGGAAAGCGGCATCACCTTCCTATATGTCACGCACGATCAGGAAGAAGCGCTCACCATGTCCGACACGATCGCCGTAATGAATGAGGGCGTGATACAGCAGATAGGCACCCCCGAGGCCATCTATAATGAGCCCACAAACGCTTTTGTAGCCGACTTTATAGGCGAAAGCAACATAATGAGAGCTGTAATGATAAAGGACTATCTGGTAAGGTTCCTTGGCTGTGAGTTCCCCTGTATAGATGCGGGCTTTGGCAATGGCCGTGAGGTTGATATAGTGCTCCGCCCCGAGGACATAGAGCTTACCGAGCCGAGAGAAGGCAGACCCGTTGGTGAGATAGCCTCAAGCCTGTTTAAAGGCGTTCATTACGAGATGCGCGTGGTATGCGGCGATGAGCTTATACTCTCCCATTCTACAAGGTATTTTGAACCCGGCACCAAGGTCTCTATAGATGTACTTCCCGAGAACATACAGGTCATGGAGATAAGCACGTCCTCAGACACCATAATAGGCGCGAAGCGCGCGCAGCTTCAAAACCTTTATCGTGAAAACGCAGGAGGTGATGACTGATGGAGCTAAAGCGTAAACCCGCTGACGATACCCGCATCAAAGTGGGTAAAAAAAGCGGCAGCGTAATGACATTGCCCCTTATAATATGGCTTGTATGCTTTGTTTTGGTGCCCCTTTTGCTTATAGGCTGGTATGGAATAACGGTCGAAAATCCGGATGGCAGCATGAGCGTATCCTTTGAAAACTTCAAGCGCTTTGCCGATCCCATATATCTAAACCCGCTGCTTAGAAGCGCTAAGATAGCGACCATAACCACCGTTGTATGTATAGCTCTGGGCTATCCGGTAGCTTACATACTTGCAAGAAGCACCGCAAAATGGACTAATATAGTGATGATGCTCATCCTTATGCCCATGTGGATAAATTTTATGCTCCGCATATATTCCTGGGCGTCCCTTCTTGAGGGAAACGGCATTATAAATTCGCTGCTTGTATCGCTTGGCTTTGAAAAGCAGCAGTTCATGTACACAGAGGGTGTTGTCGTACTCGGTACCATCTATAACTTTTTGCCGTTTATGATAATGCCTATACAGAATGTACTTTTAAAGCTTGATAACTCGCTGCTTGAAGCCGCCGCCGATCTTGGAGCTTCGCCCGTCAGGCGCTTTTTCAAGATAACGCTTCCCTATTCCGTACCCGGCATAATCTCCGGAGTTGCCATGGTGTTCGTGCCGAGCGTCACCACGTTTGTGATCTCCCAGCGCCTTGGCGGAAATAAGGTTCCCCTTATAGGCAATATCATTGAAAGTCAGTTTGGTATGGCGGGCGACTGGAACTTTGGTTCAACAGTCAGTCTTATCGTAATGGCTATAGTACTGGCTTTCATGTTTGCCATAAATAAGACGGACAGAGCCGAAGTGAACGGAAGGGGTCTGACACTATGAGGACGCACAGAACCAAATGGTATTCAAAGCTCTACCTTGGGCTCATAGTCGCCTTTTTGCAGCTTCCCATAATCATTATGATGATAAACTCTTTCAACAGCTCAAGAGCTATGGGCGCCTGGACTTGGGAAGGGTTTACGCTTGACTGGTATAGGGAGCTTATCAGCAACGATAAGATACTTTCCTCCCTTGGGACGACGCTTTTACTTGCCCTTGCGGCAGCTGTAATATCGACCATAATAGGTACCATAGCGGCCATAGGTCTTTCCGGAATGAAAAAGCGTATTTCCGGGATTATCCTAAATGTATCTTACATCCCGATGCTGAACGCGGAGATAGTTATGGGTATATCGCTCATGCTGCTTTTTGCAATAATTGGCATCGATAGGGGCTTTCTCACGCTCCTTATCGGCCACATCACATTCTGTATCCCCTATGTGATTCTATCTGTAATGCCAAAGATACGCCAATTTGACCATAGCAAGTATGAGGCGGCGCTCGATCTTGGAGCAACTCCCAAAATGGCCATAGTGCGCATATTCATACCGGACATACTTCCCGGCATAATATCAGGATTTCTAATGGCTTTCACGCTTTCTATGGACGATTTCATAATAAGCTTTTTCACCACGGGCAATGGCGTAAAAACGCTGCCCATAGAGATATACACGATGATGACAAAGCGTGGTATAAGTCCCGAAGTAAACGCGCTCTCCACAATCGTGTACATAATCGTATTCATAATCATGCTGGGTATCAACGTGCTGCCTTCTATTCGTCAGCGCGCGGATATAAAAAAGAAACTTAAGTCTGAAAGGAAACAAGTATCATGAAAACAACTTGGAAATCTCTGTTAAAAGTAGGATGGAGCTTCATCCTCATTGCCGCTATGCTGTTTGCGCTTACCGGCTGTTCGCTTCCCGATGAAAAGGTCGTCCGCATCTACAACTGGGGCGACTATATCGATGAAACCGTCATCAACCAGTTTGAAGAAGAAACGGGTTATACCGTTATAGACTCCCTCTTTGAAACAAACGAACAGATGTATACCGATATCGTAAACGGCGGTGGAAAGTACGATGTACTGTTCCCTTCGGACTACATGATAGAGCGTATGATCAGCGAAGATTTGCTTGCTGAGATCAATTTTGAGAATGTTCCCAACTATTCATACATTGATGATGAGTATAAAAACCTCTCATATGACCCGGAAAATAAGTATTCCATCCCTTATATGTGGGGAACCATGGGTATTCTTTATAATACCACCATGGTATCGGAGCCTCCCACAAGCTGGACAGCGCTGTTTGACGAGCAGTATGACAGCTCCATATTCATGCTCAATAGCGCGCGCGACAGCATCGGCATTACGCTCATGATGCTGGGATATGACCTGAATTCTGTAGATGAGGCTGAGCTTGAGGAAGCAAAGCAGGCGCTGATCGAGCAGAGCGATCTGGTGCTTGGTTATATGGTAGACGATTATAAGGGCAAGATGATAGCCGGTGAAGCAGCGCTTGCACTTGCATGGCAGGGCGATGCCGTATTTTGCATAAGCGAAAACGAGGATCTTGCTTATGTTATTCCAAAGGAGGGCTCCAACATATTCGTTGATGCACTCTGCATACCCAAAAACTGTCCGAATAAGGAAGGCGCCGAGGCTTTCATAAACTTCCTCTGCCGTCCCGACATAGCCGCGAAAAATGCCTATTATATCGGTTATTCCTCCCCCTCAACCGAGGCTCGCGAGGTAATGGAGACACTGGACGAGGAATCCGCAGGCTCCGGAAGCGATCCCATAGCATATCCGGATATCACCCAGTATGAGCTGTATTTCTTCTCATCGCTTGGTGATAAAAACAAGATCTAC
This sequence comes from Clostridia bacterium, assembly GCA_017416425.1. Lineage (GTDB taxonomy): Bacteria > Bacillota > Clostridia > Christensenellales > CAG-138 > RGIG1693. The sequence continues at coordinate 22,249 of JAFQCL010000001.1, read as the reverse complement.
GACCGTATTTGGAATGAGGTATTAAACTCACAACAGAGCTGATATTGCAGCTAAACGATCAATTTAAAGCTTTCTTTGGGAACTGTGCGTCCTATAGGAAAGCTTTTATTTTATTTTGCAGGTTTTATGCCTTCATATGACATGCGATCGTCTCTCCTGATGCTTAAGGTTTTACCCATACATCCCTTTAATATGGGAGTATTTTCATTTTATCGATCAAGTTCTACTGCAAAACAGCGCAGAATAGCAAATACGATTGAACATGACTCCTTCTTTTAGCTCAACCAGCCAAGTATTTACCCGAAAACTTTTATATATAGCGGTATCCGTAAAACAGTATGCTTCATAGATGCGCTTACTTATTTCATTACATTCACTTTAACTTGGGACATATAACATTGGCCGCGCAAGAGATGTGCTCAAAATCTGCGGTAGGCGTCTGCCTTACAGCGAATGGGAAGGAGCTATTGGCCTATAGCTCAATGGATTATTTTTAAAAATGCACAATGCTAAGCAAGCAAAGAAGCTATTCAAACCTCATTATTATTAAATGCAGGCTAAATTTTATTTTCGTCCCGTTCACCGCCTGTCTCAGCCACACATGTTTTAAGCTTTGACAAGTTTCAAACGCTATATCACCAATATAACTTTCGTTATTTAAAGAGCGTTAAAATTATTAAGCGTCAGCCAGATCATCCTTTTGAAACAAATCTCACATCTCTCTTATAAGGAGCGTTGTAATAAGAGCTTTGGATGAAAAACCATTGTTGGGCAATACCCTTTTATAAATTTTATTTAAATATGCTTCCGCTCTAATCTGACAATTCAACAAAAACACCTTTACTATTTAACATAAGTTACTAATTTAAATTGAAATCCAGTTGGTTCTTTACAATGATATCCACCTCCGGCGGGTGATATATGCCTACGGCAATGGATATTATTATGAACGCAGTTAATAACAAGGTTCTATCGCATGCAGGTTCTTATATCGTATCGCCACGGCTATATATCATTTAAAGCTGCTGTTTTATGATACCATTGATTATATAATGAGCATTTGTGAAGGTGGCATTTATGCGTTTTGTAAAATCCAAGTCCATGAAGGTATCTGTTTTTCCTGAACAGGTTAATCAGTTATTGTCGAAAGAGCGTATTGAGTCCGCTTGCTTAAAATCAAGCGTTTTAGCTTTTGATATATATCAGGATGATTTGCTTATAGGTTTTGTTATGGTAAGACAATTCGACATTGGGCAATATTTCCTTTGGAATTATGCAATAGACTTTAGATACCAAAACCAAAAATATGGAACAAAAGCTCTGCTTGAGTTCATTTCCTATATGAAAAAAAAGTACCATATGTCCGTTTTGACGACAACATATCTATGGGGCAATGATAATGCAAAGAAATTATATGAAAAAATCGGTTTTTTGGAAACGGATGTTGTTGATGAGGACAACTGCCACGAGGTTAATATGATTTATCATTGCATATAGTTTTTTTATCGAACACATCCTGCCGTAGTATACTCTTAGTGTTTTTACCTTCCCATAAAGGCTGATTTGTACTTTTAGGACGTCTCCTTCGTCAAATATCTTCAATATGCGAAAAAACGCCCGCATAGGTCTGACACCTTTTCGAGCGTTTCGCTTTGAATTAAATAACGGCTTATGTGGCCTCAAATACTCTTTTAAGTTGTTTTATAATCAATACCGCCTTTCTACCACAGAGTTTTATAACACCAAACTTATTATCTCCTTTTATACCTCAAATGTAAGCGCTAAGCAGTTAAGACCGTCAACGTAGGTATAATTCATATCCCTTGCTGATTTACGCACCATGAATATACCCAATCCCCCAAACTCCCTCTCCTCGGCGGAAAGGGTAATGTCAGGGTCTTCCAAGGCGGTAGGATCATACGGCGTGCCGTTGTCCTTGAAGATAAGCTTGATTAAACCTTCCAAGCGAATACAAGTGACTTCCGCCCTTGTTGCCCCACTGTAGTGAATGATGTTGGAATATATCTCATCTAAAGCTATATGAACTCTGTTTGCAGATTTAAGCGAAATATCCCATTCCTTTAGCTTATTACCCAGAAAATCTGTAACTATCTGCAACGATTCAGCTTTTGGATAGGTAATAATACTATCATGTGTCTGTATGTGATCCAGCTTTACAGAAAGCATTGTGATATCATCAAACTGCGGTGCCGAGCCGACAAACAGGTCAACATCGTCTTTTACAAGCATGCAGAGGTATTTTGGGTCATTGCTTTGTGAATTGCAAAGAAGCTTCAGTAAGCGTTCTTCACCATAAAGCTGTGTATCGGTGTTAGTGGCTTCCGTGACACCATCGGTATAAAGGTAGATAGTATCATCAGGGTCAAGCCGCAATTCATGCTTACGATACCTTGCGCCATCCATACCGGCAAGCACAAAATTGGGACGAGTCTTTAAATATTCAAAATTGCCGCCCGCCTTACGGATAAGCGGAGGATTATGCCCCGCATTTACATATGATAATATACCGGTTTGGAGGTCAAGTGAACCCATCCACGCAGTTACGAACATACCGGCTTCATTGTTATGGCAAAGCTTTGTATTTGCCTGTGAAAATACCTCATCAATTTCCATACCGCTTTCAGCGAGGCTTTTTATTATGGTTTTTGCCGTCATCATAAACATAGCGGCGGGAATACCCTTGCCTGAGACATCAGCTATCAGGAATATCAGCGTATGATCGTTCAGCAGGTAGAAATCATAGAAGTCTCCGCCGACTTCCTTTGCTGTGTACATTGAAGCATAGATACTAAAGTCTCTGCGGCTTGGATATGGTGGAAATACAGAGGGTAGAGCCGAGTGTTGAATAGCTTTGGCAAACTCCAGTTCCTTATCTATCCTCGCTGCCGCTTCAGCTATATAATGCTTAAGCGTCTTAACGGTAGAGTTGATATCATCCGAGAGAGAAGCGAATTCTTCATTTCCTCGCACATTGACCGTTATATTAAGATCACCATCGGTAATCTTTGCCAGGGATGCGTTTACCTTATGAATGTTGTCTACCACAAGGTTCTTTATGAGGAAGTAAACACAGATAAAGAGCGATGCAAAGACAAGTATCTCCATGAACGCCAGCACATAAACCGCTATATTTCGGGAAAACATTGCCTCCTCTATCGGTATGGACGCAATTATAAAGTACCCCTCTGCGCGTATGAACATACAGTAGGCATCGTATTCCATCCTTCCCTTGGCTTCAAATCGCTGCCCCTCAAGCTCAAGCATCTCCTCCAGCGTGTTATCGGTTTCGAATTGAAGGGGCGTTCCGATATGTTCCTCATAGGGCGAGCTTACAACATTAAACTGCTCATCACATATCATAACAAATCCGTCCGTTCCGATATGCCTGTTCCGAGCCGCGAGCTTTACATGATCCGCAATGTCCTTCTGGAAGCGGGATGAGTTATAACCTACTTGAACAAATCCTCCTCCCTGGATAGATACTCCGGCATATTTCATGGATAATTCGGAGCTAAATGAAATAGGTTGATATTCCTGAACAAATTCGGTGGCTCCATTTAAAAGTACAAGAAACTCTTTGGATTGTTCGCCGCTGTTCATATCAAAGCCGATAAAATCATAGCGGCTGCTTGATTGAATAATACCGTTTTGACCAACTATGTTTATCTCCGAAACATTATATTTCTTTGCAAGTGCGGAAAGTTCCGCTGAGGCGCTCAAAATGCTGATATCATCCGCTATACGCCTTGTAAGATCAAGAAGGTTCGCATCGGACGCGTCTGTAATATCAGCCTTTACATCCTCAAGATTTAGCCTTAAAAGCTGATCCGCATCGGCAACAGAAATTTTTGTTTGTAAAGAATATGTGAATCCGCTTGTCACAAAAAAAGCCACAATCACGCAGATCAAAAGCAAAAACTGAAATATCTGCGCAATCTGCTTCTTTTCACGCGGTTTTCTTAGCTTCTCTTTTCCAATCAAAGAAACAAGGAGCAAGGACAGCATGACCGACAATGAGTTTGCGATTATCATTGGCATTGCACACTTTGCAACATAGGTAAACGCGGTGTCGATATCGTTCATATTTGTCAAAAACAAAAGCAGCATATGGAGCACCTCGGTAGTGACACCGAGTGCAAATCCGTAAAACCAGGATGTTTTTTTGTTGTCAAACATCAACTTTCGGCATGCTGCACCGAAAAATCCGGCAAAAACGGTAGCGAGGGAGCAGGCAATCCGTGTATAGGTACCCGCAGAGCCCCAAAGTACGCAAAACCAGCGGTGAATGCCGCCGATGAGTCCGGCAATAATACCCGCGGGACCCCCAAAGAGCAAACCTGCTGTGAGAGGCGCAGCGTTGCGGACATTAAGCACCGCATCTTCCACCGCTATGCCAAATTCGGTGGCCAAAACAGCTATACCGCCGAAAACAATACCGATAATAATCTGTTTTACAAAGTACGGAAATTTCGCAAACTTTGTTTTCTTTTCCAATATGTAAAAGAAAATAGCAAAAAGAACCGGAAGCAGAGCTGCCGCTATCAACCTGAATATGGTCATATTACATAGATACCTTTTATATTATTTTTAAAGGTGGAAATATTGCAAAGCGCATAACGCCAGTTAAAACTCCCGCCCATATTTGCCGGTATTTATCCCCTTAGGCCATTGCATTGCAAAAGAACGCCCCTCATCAGATCAGACCCAAACATCGACTTGCCTAAATGCCATTTTAGACATATTTATAAGTCTTAGGACAGTAGCGGCACCCCGCCCCATCCAAGGTGATGTAATTGGTCTGTTTACCTTGGTCTAATTCTTTTTTCTATCATGAAAATGTTTTTTTGATGACGATATCGACCTGCTTTCCTTTTACTCCTACAAGCACGTCATCTGCAAGGTTCGCAATAATGGATTTTTCAAGTTCATCCCACGCTTCGGTGTTTTCCTTTTCGTTTACCTGTGTCCTATACCGCTCAAGCGACCAGGCATAGGAGTAACCGCGATCCATCACCAAATGGGGCTCTACATAGTAATCAAAATAGTCATAGCTTGCAGCATACTGGTCATAATCATCGGTATATAGTATCATGCTGTCTACGATAGAACGTATCTTGCCCGTAATGCCAACAGCGGCAGCATTTTTCTTGTTTTTTGATACAGCAACAAGGTCATCGCGAAGTTCGGAGCTCATTTTATCTGCTTTCAAGGAAACATGCAGCTCATACCTTAAACCTTCGGTTTCAATCCAGAATAGACCTTCAAAGTTTTTAAAAAGCCCGGAAAGCATTCCCAAAAGCTCTTCAGAGAGAAGACGAAGACGAAGAGCCGATTTGGGCTTGAGCTCATTATAAACGGCTACCTTATCGGTCTCTTTCAAGATAGCGCGAAGGTTCGCTTCGCCTTTTTCTATTTGGCATATATTGGATTTCATGTTAAACCTCCTTTTGCTTATTCAATGGTCAAAATATCGACAAAGCCGGTGATCTCAAAAACCTCCATGATGCTTTCGTTTACGTTGATAAGCTTCATAGTACCCAGCATGTTCATTAGCTTCTGCGCCTTTAGAATCACACGCAGTCCTGCAGAAGAGATGTATTCAAGCTTAGCCAGGTCAATGACAAGCGCATTTATTCCTGAAAGAGAGGCGCTAAGGGCTGCTTCTAATTCAGGTGCAGTGGTGGTATCCAGCCTGCCCTCGACAAAGAGGGTGAGAGTTTCATTGGTTACACTCTTATTGATGATCATAATATATAGCTCCTTTAAAATAAGTTTTTTCAATTTTTAGAGAAAATTCCACCGATAAATCGATTCGCACAGCAGCATAACCCGGCGGGCTTTCGATGTATGACTCCATTAAAACCTTCAAACTTTGAAATATCGGCTGAATAACGGCGCAAAAGGACTAAGCAGCCTATCATAAACCCTTACAGTGAAAGAAGATTGTTATAAAAACACCCTTTCCAATTGCTACGCCTTAAAAAGGATGCTTTTATCAGCGCTCTACGGCCATATTATACTACAGTCGAATTCAGAATACCATCCGTTTTATGATAAAAGAATTCCAAAAACCAATTTAAATTTACTCGTCTGTTTTTCAATTTTAATGCATTACAAGGAATACGAAATAATACTGACCCTTACTTTAGTAAGCAGATTTTTCTTGTAAATCTAAAAAGCGGTTTCATTTTTAAGGAGCACCGCCATCTTATTTTGATCAAATACATAACTTCTAATTAATAGCCTTAATTCAGGTATCAATTTTAGTGATAACACCAAAATAGAGCCTAAATATGAAAGAATTTTCAGCAACAAACAGCCTTCCTCGGCTATAAAATAATACTCATAGCGCTGCTGGTGCCTATCCTGGTGGCTCCCATAGATATCATGGTAAGAGCGTCCTTTCTTGTGCGTATGCCGCCTGAGGCTTTTATGCCAAGCTCTGTGCCCACTACGCTCTTTATAAGCTCAATATCCTCGGCAGTAGCGCCGCCCTTTATAAAGCCGGTCGAAGTTTTTACAAAGTGAGCGCCCGCGTCCATTACGCATTTGCAGGCGGTGCGCTTTTGTTCGTTATTTAAAAGACCTGTTTCTATTATAACCTTTACCTTGGCCTTGTCCTTTACCGCGCGCACTACATTTTTGATATCCAAAACAACATCATCCCATCTGCCTTCAAGTGCAGCGCCTATATCCATGACCATGTCTATTTCGGTAGCCCCCATAATGACACAATATGACGCCTCAAAAGCTTTAACGGAGCCTGCCGATGCACCAAAGGGGAAGCCCACAACACAACAAAGCTCTACGTCCGTATGCTGAAGCAGATTCCCGGCATAGCCAGCCCACACTGAATTTACACATACACTTTTAAACTTATGCCGCATAGCCTCCATGCATATCCTCTCTATATCAATGGTGACTGCATCAGGCTTAAGCAGCGTATGGTCTATGTAGCGGCAAAGATCATTCATTACAAAAAGGCTCCTTTAGTTATCTTCCAAGTATTACGGTAATACCCATTTCATCGACCTCAAGGGTCGTGCCCAGTCCGAACGAGGAATCCTTAAGGGCATAGTGGCAGGCAAGCTGCACCGCGCCAAGAAGGGCATATTCGCCATATGTTACGCTTGCCACATCAAATTTCTGATCGTTTTCAAGCGTAAGCAGATGTGTAGCGCCTCCCTTGGATATAAGGAGCTTTACGCCCGGCTCCTTGCCTTTATGCTCAGAAAATGCGTCCAGAACGCCCAGCGCAATGTCGTCATTTTCACATACCAGCACATTTACGGAGGAATCGCTGCCATTTGCTTCAAGATACGCTATGGTGGCCGCCTTTGCTTCCTCGCGGTTTGCTGCCGTTATATCTCCAGCCTCGGCGCTGATGCTTAAGCGGCTTTCGGTAAACCTATTTTCCTCGGCATATGCCGATACGAACTCATCAATGGCGGTATCCGTATCAGTATATGCGCTATCAAGTCTTACCATGCAATTTGGGGTAACGCCTTCAAGTTCTTTTTCAACGAGCAAGAGCGCGCAGCCTTTTTCCACCGCGGCTTTGGAAAACTCGATGGTCTCCTCATTTTCGGCGTCTATCGGATAAAGCACGATAGCATCGGCATTCCAGGCTATGACCTGATCCAAAACGGCATTTTGAGAGGCAGCATCACTTGATGTGCGCACTATGTATTCTATAGCATAGAGGGTGCTCATGCTCTGTATGGCAAGTGTAGTGTCGTTTATAAGCTCCTCGGAAACAGCATCGTTTGTTTCGGGAAGAAGTATAGCGACCTTTGTCCCGTCATCCTGGCCGCACATGCCGCAAATACAGCCGGTAGCCATAAACGCCGTAAATACTAAAAGCAGTGAAAATATCACAGCAAGAAATTTTTTCATGGTAAAAGTGTTCTCCTTAAAATTTTGGATATCTTAACTGTTCTATTATACATAATCCTGCGGTCGTGTGCAAGCGCTCTAAAAATATATGACAGTTGCTCCTTGACGAAAAGGCACCATTTTAATATAATCATAAAGATAAGCACGAGGAGGATGGCTATGAATACAATTGTTGCGGCAAAACATATAAGGTTTCCCGGTATGGCTGCTTTATTTATTGCCGAAAATATGTATTTGCTGACATTTTCCCGTAATGACATGTTGCTTCCCTGAATTTCTTGGGGAAGTTTTCTTTATAAAAAACCGAAATACTGCACGAAAGAGAGTGGTGATATCATATGACTGAGCAACTTATCAAAAAAATAGCGGAAAAGAATAACCCGACCGTGGTAGGTCTTGACCCAACGCTTGAGATGATGCCCGAGGCCTTAAGAAGGCGCATGTTTGAGCTTTACGGCAAGACGCCAAAGGCTGTAGCTGAGATGTTTATCGAATTTAATACCGCCATAATGGATGCGGTTTTGGATATAGTACCGGCCGTTAAGCCTCAGATAGCCATGTATGAGCGCTATGGGCTCGAAGGCATACGCGCCTACATGGAAACAACAAGGCTCGCGAAGGAAAAAGGCTTTGTTGTGATAGGCGATATAAAGCGTGGAGACATATCCTCAACAGCCGAGGCATATGCGGCGCACCTTGGCGGCGTGGATATAGACGGAGAGCGCTTTGATACATGGAATGAAGATATAGTCACCATAGCTCCATATCTTGGAAGCGATGGCATAACGCCATTTTGCAAGCGCTTGTCGGATGAAAATAAGGGCATATTCGTGCTTGTTGTCACAAGCAATCCCTCAAGCAGCGAGCTTCAGTGCCTGATCTCGGACGGAAAGCCCATCTATGAGCATATGGGAGCGCTTGTTGAAGCATGGGGCGAACCTTACCGCTCGATATCCGGCTATAGCAGGGTTGGCGCTGTTGTTGGCGCAACTCATCCTGAACAGGGCGCTTTACTAAGAAGGCTCATGCCGCATACATTTTTCCTGCTCCCCGGCTATGGCGCGCAGGGTGCGACAGGCAAGGATATAAGGGGCATGTTTGATAAAGACGGAGGCGGAGCTATCGTCAATTCCTCAAGGGGCATAATCGCCGCCTATAAAAAGAGCGCACGCTTTGGTGAGGATTTTGCGCTGGCCGCCAGGGAGGCTGCAATTATCATGCAGAAAGATCTCTATGAGAACGTATTTGGAGGTAGGGTATAATGAAGCGAATAATGCTTGCTGAGATAGTGGGCAAAAAGCTGCTTGCTGAGAACATATATCAAATGGATCTAAAGCTTCCGAGCGATGAGCGGATGCTTGCCGGCCAGTTTGTAAACGTATACCTGAAGGACAGGGAGATGCTGCTGCCAAGACCCATTGTAGTATGTAAGTGCCGCGATGGAATACTTACGCTTGTATTTCGAAAATCGGGAAAGGGCACAGGCGCGCTTGCCGGCTACCGCATAGGAAAACGCATCAAGGTAAGCTCAGGTCTTGGCAATGGCTACATGCTTGATGACTGCTATGAAGGAAAGCGCGTGCTTCTTATAAGCGGCGGTATCGGTATACCGGCGCTCGTGCAGCTCGCAAGATATCTTCATAACCGCGGGGCATATGTTGTGGCCGTTTTGGGCTATAAGGGCGAGGTTTTTCTTGAGGATGAGCTTGCTCTTTATTGCGATGAACTTCATATATGCACAGAAAACGGTAAATCCGGCTTTAAAGGCACTGTGCTTGAATACATAAAAGAGCATGGCATATATGCCGACTATGCGTTTGGCTGCGGCCCCAGACCCATGCTTAAGGTTGTTACGGAATACTGCCTTGAGCACGATATACCCATACAGATATCCCTTGAGGAGCGTATGGGCTGCGGCTATGGAGCATGCATAGGCTGCGTATGTACGCTTAAAATAAACGGCGAGCTGGTCAAAAAGCAGGTATGTCTTGACGGACCGATATTCTATGGAAACGAGGTGGTTTGGGAATGAGCAAGCTCGATCTTAGCGTTAACATTGCGGGAATACAATGGAAAAACCCGATAACTACCGCTGCGGGAACTTTTTCAGCAAGAGCCAGCGGGGAATTTTATGGCATATCAAAGCTTGGCGCCGTAACCACAAAAGCTGTGACCTTAAACCCCTGGCTTGGAAATCAGACCCCAAGAATAGCCGAGACCTATGGCGGCATGCTCAACTCGGTCGGTCTACACAATTTTGGCGTGGATCATTATATAGATTTTGAGCTGCCTTATCTTGAGCAGTTCGACATACCCATTATCGCCAATATAGCCGGGCATAACCCGGAGGAGTATCGTGAAATAGTAGAGCGGCTAAATAGCACCTCGGTCGCCATGTACGAGATAAACATATCCTGCCCGAACATCGCTGAAAACGGTATGAATTATGGGGCTTTCCCCGAGCAGGCGGCGCTTATAACGAGCGTTGTAAAAAAAGCGGCAAAAAAACCCATAATAATCAAGCTTTCGCCGAATGTTACAGATATTGCTTCGATAGCAAAGGCTGTTGAGGACGCGGGCGCGGACGGAATATCCATGATAAACACGCTGCTTGGCATGCGAATAGACGTAAGAAGCCGCAAGGCGACGCTCGCCAATAAAATGGGAGGGCTTTCGGGCCCCGCTATAAAGCCTGTGGCGCTTCGCATGGTGTATCAGGTGAGAAAGGTCGTAAACATACCCATTATCGGCATGGGCGGCATAACCACGGGCGAGGACGCGGCTGAATTTATAATGGCGGGAGCCGATGCTCTGGCCATAGGCACAGCAGCACTTGTGATGCCGACTGCGCCTATGGATATTTTGGGCGAGCTTCGTGCCGTGATGCAGCGCGAAGGCTTTAATACACTTTATGAACTCAGGCAGGCATTTAAAGAGCAGGACGAAAGGCTTACTACAGGGAGGAAACAATGGTAAACAAGAAGGAATTTATAAGATTCATGGTGGAATCGGGCGTACTTTCTTTTGGTGAGTTTAAAACAAAGAGTGGAAGGCTTTCGCCCTACTTTATAAACACCGGAAATTACCGCACAGGAAGGCAGGCGGCAAAGCTCAGTGACTTTTATGCCGATTGCATACATGAGGGCATTGAAAAAGGTATCATACCGAAAAATTTAAACGCTTTATTCGGCCCTGCATATAAGGGGATACCGCTTGCAGCAGGCGCTGCTTCATCGCTTTTTACAAAATATGGTCTGGATGTTGGCTATTGCTACAACCGCAAGGAGGCAAAGGATCACGGCGAGGGCGGAACGCTTGTTGGTTATAAGCCAAATAAAGGCGACACGCTCATAATAATTGAGGATGTCGTCACCGCAGGAACGGCTGTGCGTGAAACTCTGCCCCAGCTAAAGGCTGCCGCTGAGGATATAAACGTGCCTGCACTAATAATCTCCGTGGATCGCATGGAAAAGGGTACGGGTGATATCTCCGCTACAAAGGAGCTTTATACCACATACGGAATAAAAACGCTTCCCATAGTTACTATCATGGACATAAAAAAAGCGCTCATATCGGGCGAGCTTTCTGATCTCATAAGTGTAGATGATACCCTGCTTTTGCGGATCGATGCATATATGGAGTCATATTGCGTAATTGAAGGTTGATATTAGCAAAATTTTTGTTATTTCAAAGCTTTGCCTACAAAATAATAACCGGCTTTTAGCCGCGCATTTGTAAATGCATCCAAAAATCATATAACTCAAAGTAAAACAGCCTTGAAATCAATTGAATCAAGGTTGTTTTTTGTAATTCTTCTATTTTGGCAAACAGGCTTTCGTTATAGGATTTTCATCAGTCTGATTTTTGGTGACTTGCTTCCATAATTTTTTCTACCGTTTTTACATTAAAAAGCACCCGGTCAAGAGCCTTTCAAGCTCATCATAGGTCGATACGGCGTTCAGCGCCACGCGCATCGCGTTTGCGCCTCGCATGCCGTGAGTATACCAGGCCATGTGCTTGCGAAGCTCAACAAAAGCGCCTTCGCCCTTTACCTCAATATGCCTTTTTGCATGAATAAGCGCGGTCTTAATGCGCTCCTCATCCGTAGGAGGCGTATAGTTTTCGCCGGCAAGCCTTGCCTTTATCTCCGCAAATATAAAGGGATTACCCATAGCGCCCCTTGCTACCATTATACCATCGCAGCCGGTCTCATTCTTCATCCTAAGCGCCGAATCGCCATCCCGAATATCGCCGTTTCCGATTATTGGTATTTTCGCTGCTGCCTTTATATCCCGGATCATATCCATATCCGCCATGCCCGAGTACATCTGCGCGCGCGTCCTTCCGTGAACCGTTATCATCGCTGCTCCGCTGTTTTCCATAAGCTTGGCGAATTCTTTCCCGTTTTTTGATGTATCATCCCATCCTGTGCGCTGCTTTACCGTAACCGGTATATTTACCGCCGAAGCTACGGTCTCAACTATCAAAGCCGCAAGCTTTGGGTCTTTCATAAGCGAGCTTCCCTCGCCATTGGAAGTTATTTTAGGCGCGGGACAGCCCATATTGATATCTATGAGCAGCAGCCTGTCGCCATACTCATAAGAAAGCGCCCTTGCCATATCCGCCATGACCCTTGGCTCACTTCCAAAGAGCTGTATGGCGAATTTTTTTTCGATGTCCGAAGGAATAACCAATCTTCGCGTTTTTTTATCGCCAAAAAAGAGCCCCTTTGCGCTTATCATCTCCGTGTATGTCATATCAGCGCCATGCATTATGCAAAGCTCGCGAAAAGGCATATCGGTAATGCCTGCCATTGGCGCTAAAAGCACAGGGAGCCCTTTGTCAAAAAGAAGATTAAGGCTCATCCGGCACCTGCGTTTCAGGGGCGTTTGTCGTCATAGGATCAAGCGTCATAAGCATGCTGTCTGTGGAAGAAGGGGAGGGAATCACTATATTCGGTGTTGCCGTGGGCAATATCACAGGCGTCATGTTCATATCAGGCGTATTTGCTATAACATATTCAGGATTTTCCTCCGTCACATCGATAGCCGTTATGTACCAACGCCCCTCTATAAGCTCAAGTGTAAGCGTGCAGCGCACATCCGTCCATTTGGGTATCTCGGGGTTTATCTGGTTATTATCGGCGGTACCTGTTATGGTAGGCACTCGCTCAAGAAAGCTTATGGCGCCCGTTTGAGACCAGGGCAGAGCGTTTATACCCTCAACATCAAGCTGGTAGTCATAAGCGGTTATACTGTATCCCTCGTATAATCCCGCATTTATAAGCGAATCATTCATGAGCCATTCCCGGGAAAAATACTCCTCAAGCTCGTATATTGAGCCGCCCTTTAATATAAAATCGGCTCTCAGCGCCATTCCTTCGGTAGCGACTATATATATGTTTCCGATATATATCCCCGTTATGGTTATGCCTATCATAACGGTAACTACCAAGACCACTATAACAGCGGTACGAAGCAAATACCATATGGAACGCCTTGCCACCTGATATCCGCTGCTTCCTTCACCTCTTGATCTGTTCTTACTATTTTCAGGCATGAGCTAAACCTCTTTCGTAATTTAAATATTTACTCCACCGTCACGGATTTGGCAAGATTTCTCGGCTTATCTATATCACAGCCCCTAAGCGAAGCCATATAATAAGCGAAAAGCTGAAGCGGTACTATTGCAAGCAGCGGCGATATAAGCTCAGGCATGCTGTTTATAAATATTACATGATCCGCCACCTCATCAAGGCGCGTATCACCCTGATTTGCAATGGCAATCACGACAGCGCCCCTTGCTTTTACCTCCTTTATGTTTGAAACCGTCTTATCCACAAGCGGACGGTAGGTGCAAAGCGCGACCACAAGCGTACCCTCTTCGATGAGGGACATGGTGCCATGCTTAAGCTCGCCTGCGGCATATGCTTCGGAATGTATGTAGGATATCTCCTTAAGCTTTAGGGAGCCTTCAAGCGCAAGACAGTAATCTATATTGCGTCCAAGGAAAAATATGTCCTTTGCGTTATAGTAAAGAGAGGCTAAATACTGCACCAGCTCGCGACTTTTAAGAAGGCTGGTCAGCGCCGAGGGAAGCGATAAAAGCTGAGAGTATATCCCGCTTATATCGTCCTCTGAAAGAATGCCTCTGATCCTTCCCATGTATGCGGCAAGCATATAAATAAGTGCAAGCTGCGCCATATATGCCTTTGTGGTCGCAACAGCGATCTCTGGGCCCGCAAGGGTATAGAGCACATCCTCACTCTCAACGGCAATGACGCTTCCTAAAACATTTACGATGGAAAGCGTCCTTGCTCCAAGCGTTTTCGCCTTTCTTAAAGCGTTTCTTGAATCTATAGTTTCACCCGACTGGCTTATTATTATGACAAGCGTATGTTCATCTATAAAGGGACTGTCATAGCAGAATTCCGATGCGAGCTGCACAGTAACGGGTATCCTTGAAAGCCGCTCTATTAGGGGTCTTCCCACCATGCCGGCATGATAAGCGGAACCGCACGCCACTATATAGGCCTTACTCATGCCCTTTATGGCTTCATCCGTTATGCGCGAAAGCTTAAGATCGATATTTCCGTCCTTAAAATAGGTACGCACAACATTTTCTATAACACGGGGCTGCTCAAGTATCTCCTTTATCATGAAATGCTCATAGCCATCCTTTTTTGCGGCTGCGGCATCCCATTCTATGGTATCAAATTCACGCTCTATGCGCTCGTCATAGTCGTTGAATACGGTTATACCCCTCCTTGACAGCACAACCATCTCCCCATCGTTTACACGGAAGCATTTTCTTGTGCGTTCAAGTATGGCCGTAACATCCGAAGCGATATAGCACTCCTGCGTACCGTCCTCATTTTCCGCCATACCCACGATCAGTGGATTATCCTTACATATCGCTATCATAAGATCGGGTCTGTCCGCAAAGAGTATGCCCAGCGCATAGGAGCCCTCGATCTTTTGCATGGCGTTACGAACTGCCGCTATTGGGTCGCCCTCATAGTAATAATCTACGAGCTGAGAGATAACCTCGCTATCGGTATCGGAGCAAAAGCTCATGCCCTTTTGTTCAAGCTTTTTCTTAAGCCTTATATAGTTTTCGATTATGCCGTTATGCACAACAGCCACCCTGCCGCTTCCCGAAAGGTGGGGATGCGAATTAACATCGGAGGGCTCGCCATGCGTTGCCCAGCGCGTATGGCCTATTCCAAGCGTCCCATCAAGCATGTTTCCGTCACCGGTAAGGGTCTTTAAAGCGGCAAGGCGGCCTCTTGCCTTCTTTACAACTATCCCTTTTTCATCATCAAGTATGGCAAGACCTGCTGAATCATAACCTCTGTATTCAAGCCTTTCAAGACCCGATATCAAAATGGATCCCGCCTGCTTTCTTCCAATGTACCCGACTATTCCGCACATACAGACCTCCGCATCACTCAAATTTTTAAGCAAACATGTAGCTAATTATATTGCATATACACAAAAAAAGCAAGGCGCATCGTAAGTTTTCCTTAACTTATCCTTTGCACCTCGCCAAAAAGCATAGCAAAAGCATAGCCAAAGCATAGCCAAAGCATAGCAAAAGCATAGCCAAAGCATAGCCAAAGCATAGCTTTAATATTTTGACGCTATTGCAGTACCTCCCTTAATATAAGCAGAGCATCGATAGCGGTGACACCGCCGCTGCCGTCAAAATCGATTATCTCAAGAGGAACCGAAAGTTCCACCATACCCATGGCATGACGCAGTGTCAGCATGGCATCCATAGCCTCAAGCCGGCCGTTTCCATTTGCGTCACCTATTAGCGGCTCATCTTCTTCGTTTCCGATCACCACCTCAAATTCGGCGGTAAACCCAAGACAGGATACGGTAACAAGCTGTCTGCCGCTAGCGTTTTGGTCATAGCCCGAGCAGAAATCCGCGGATATGGGCAGATAGCATACGGCTCCGCAATCGCAGTCAAGCATGCCGGTTATACCCATCTCATCTATGCTTGTGCCTACATCAAAATTAACGGAATCGGGCATTATGAGTTCAAGCTCCGTATATTCACAGCCATGCGCTGTATAAAAGAACTGCGCCCAATATATGTAACCGCCGCTAATCGACCTTCCAACGCCAAGGTGGCAAAGCTCTCCATTCAATATATTCGCCCTATGCCCCGAACTGTTCATCCAACCTTCGACCACTGCGGCGGGAGTGGGGTAGCCCGCAGCGATGTTTTCCGCAAGATTTGAATAGGAGAATATCCCAACATCATCAAGCACAGTCCAACAGGTCGAACCATCCGGCCTTGTGTGCGAAAAGAGCTCGCAAAGCTCATCCGCTCTGATATGAGCCGCCTCTTGGAGCAGCGGAAAGGTGGTAAGAGGCTCAAGCCCTACTTCATGGCGTTCGTGGTTTGTAAGCCTTAATACCTCCCACTCATCCAGAGAGATATTTGCCGCAGGGGGAGCGGCTTTTTGCGCCACGGAGAGCATTGGCGAAAGTATCGAAGTGACGAACATAACGCATGCCAGAAGTACGGAAGCAAAAATTTTTTTCATAATACGACACCTCTATTTCTTGTGTTTTTGATTTATCTTTTTTAGGGGCGCATAGCTCCCAATGGTAGTGCAGGAGTGAAGCCCCTGCAGAATGGGTCAAGGGCAGCGCCCCTGTGCGGGCTACACCTTCTGACGAAGGCATCGGGGCACGTAGTCTCCAACGGAAGCTTGAGGCAGAAGCCCTCGAAAAGATCCCTAAATTAAAGAAAACCCTATATCAAAGCTCTACTTTTCGCCCTTTTTCAGCGTGAACGCGGGCTCTGTACCATTTATTAGCCGCTTTATGTTGCCCATATGCATTAGTACGACTACCACCGTCAAAACGGAGCCAATCACAAGCAGGTAGGGGGCTGTATCGCCAAGCAAAAGCTCGACCGGTACAAAAAGCACGGCCGAAGCCAGAGAACCCACTGAAACACGCTTTGTTATCAGCACAACTACAATAAAAACCGCTATGAGCAGCAAAAATAGTCTCCAATCTATAAGAAGAGCTATAGCGGCGCTGACCGAAACGCCCTTGCCGCCTTTAAAGCCGAAGAATACAGGCCAGCAGTGCCCGATAATGCAGCCTATCGCGGCTATTGACATTCCCCACATGGAAGCATCTGAGGCGGGAGTCAGCAAAGCTCCTGCAAGCCCGCCAAGCGTCATGGCAATGCAGGTCTTTATTATATCAAATAGAAAAGTCAATAGCCCCATGCGAGCGCCATATACCCTGGCAACGTTGGTCGCTCCGGCATTTTTGCTGCCCTTTGTCCTTACATCAGTCTTCCCAAACAATCTGCAAAGCAGCACTGCCGCACTAACAGAACCAAACAAATAGCCGACTACGGCAGCTATCGCATACGCCGAAATTTCCATAAAGCCTCTCATTCAATTGGCCGGTCAAAAACCGACCAAGTGTATTTTTAAAATCATAATACACAATTTCAATCAAATGTGCATACCAAAAAAGGATTGTTCACAATTGTTCACAATTATAAAGCTATCCCTTTTTAAATCTCATAATCAACGGTTACGCTCGATATACGCCTTTCATGCACATATGGCTTTATTATGTTCGCATGGTATGGGTCATCCTGATATTTCAAGAGCGCAGCAGCATCGTCAAGAGTGACTATCAGAGCAACATCATATGAACGTTCCGAATGCAGAATATCATAGCCCGCCTCAATATCGCGAATAACGGGTACACGCCCTTTCATGGTCATGAAATGCTCGCACATCGCTTTACGCTCCATCTCCGAATCATCCTTAAGCTTCACACATAAAACATGCTTTAGCATCACAATCCCTCATTATTCCATATTTTCAAACCAGGAATCAACAAAGCACATAAGCGCAGGCACAATGCGCTTTATCTCAAGACCCGTGGTGTTGATACAGACATTATAATTCCTCTTTGAGCCCCATTTCAAGTATGTATATCCTTCGTAATACCTCTTTCGCTCCGCATTGACTCGCTTTATCTGCTTAATAAGCTCCTTATCGGTAAGCTCCTCACCCTCGGGCGCCTTTTTGCGGCATCGCTCCATTTTGGAATGAAGATCGGCATATACAAATAGCTTAAGGGGTCTTAAATCGTTTAAAATATAATCCGAGCATCTGCCTACGATGACGCAGTCGCTCCTTACCGCCATTTCACGCATGATATCATGCGTTGCTTCATATATTTTGCTGTAGTTATCATGAGTTGGATTATGGTGATGATGGTGCATCGGAAAAGTATGACCAAACGAAATGGGATAATATGTGGTCATTTTTCGCTCAACGATGCTGTTTACATAGGACTCTGCCAAACCGCTTTTTTCTGCTATGGCCTTAATTATCTCCTCATCGTAATAAGCAATGCCCAGCTTTTCGGCAAGCCTTTTTCCAAGCTCACGCCCGCCGCTTCCAAATTCTCTCTCAATCGTAATTATCCTGCTCATATATCTACCCCCGACATTTAAGTATTTATCACATTATTCAATTAGTTATAGTATATTCTCGCAAAGTGCATTTTGTCAAGTATAACCTTTGGATTATGGGATAAAAATCAACAGATCTTTTATATCTGCGTATA
Source organism: Clostridia bacterium (assembly GCA_017416425.1). GTDB lineage: Bacteria > Bacillota > Clostridia > Christensenellales > CAG-138 > RGIG1693. The sequence continues at coordinate 3,707 of JAFQCL010000001.1, read as the reverse complement.
AATAAAAAAGGCGGCGCACCCGGTTAAACAGCATGGGAAATAGGATACACAGCATCGAAATTATTCCACAGTCATCGCATAAGCGTCTTTTGTTAAAGATGCGCCTCAGCCATGTAAAAACGGTAAAAACTATACTCGTCACGCCTGAACGAAACTTACAATTCTATATCAATTTGATATTTTTCATCGATTAAAATATAGTTAACGTTGTAAGTCTGACATTGCCTGAGTATTTCAATATTGTCATCAATAAGCGTTTCTGTAGTATAGTACTCATCATCCTTACGTTTTTCAATAGCATTCGCATATTTTTTAACAGCAGCAAAATTATTCTTAATGTATTCAGGGCTCAAAACCAAACAAAAACATTTTATATTATCCAAATACTCCGCATCAAAATCTTTCGTCCACTCAAAAGGTATATAGCACCCCTCAACTATCAGATTTTGTTTGTTTTCTATGACTGTTTTTATCATCCCACAAACTATTGGCCACAAATAGTCGGTCAATGCTTTATCATCGCTTAAGGGTGTAAGGGCTGTATTTCCGCTTTTAATAAGCCCCATTTTCAGGTGGTCTATGGAAAGATAAGGGTATTTATATTTTTCAAGTAACTTTTGAGCGAGCGCTGTTTTACCTGTGTGGGACGCTCCCATTATTATAACGACCACTTCGATTTCCCCTCTAATTTCATTTTAAATTCTAACGATAACATCCTAATAAGCATGCTAGACAAGTTTCCTTAGGACGGAATGATATATTGTAGCAGTGCGGCATGGATCAAGTACTTTCCAAGATGTTTCTAATTCATAATCCTGAAAATTTCACAACTATATTCGAGTTAAACCACCTGCTAGCCTGAAATATCTGTGATAGGCATTTCGCAGTATGGCTTTACTTTTTCGACTATACATTATACTCCAAATTTGGCGGTATGTTAAGTATAATATTCGATGCAATTCAGCTATAGAACAGTATTGGCCATACACCATTTCTCTATTTGCTGTCAAAAGCCTCACATAGAGATAAATAATTTAACAATTCCCTCTCTCATTGCCGCTGAAATCAAGCATATGATCATAGCCATCCGGCTTGATATGTGCGTACTTATATTGTTCAAAATAATGTTATATTAGCCTTTTGTGCATTATAGAGTTTTTCTGCTTTGACCGCAAAGCGGAACATCAAGGAATTTAAAGTGGAAAAATATCGCAAAAATATCAGTCCTGCTTGTTGAACTCAAAAATTTTTTTGGCCGGCTAATCATAAGTTAAAAAATTTACTAATAATTTGATCGAAACATGGCGCAAAGGGTTGCATATATCCAATGCTTATTGGACAATGAGACTTTTGTATTTTTCATTTCTTCTCACAGCAATCGTTGCTGTTTGAATTATATATTAACTTTATGCAATACGGAAAAACCTCTCCATTCCCGGTGGAAAAAGAAGTTTCTTTTGAGGGCTGGGCGCCGAATTTTAACTTCGCTATGCGAGCTAAGCGTCAAAGGCGCATAAGCTCAAAAAAAGGGTAACGCAGCAGAGGCATCCTGAGCGCATTTTTAAACAAACAGCCGAAGAAAGCATGATTTTCGTGGAAAGGAATGGGAGAAGATCGACTAAAACTCCCACCCGATTTATGCGGATGGTATCATGCTCTTAAAATTTACCACGGTGTGTTTATCTTTGATAATATAGATATTTGACACAGCGCTTATGCCGCAGATATATAACCGCGAAAATTCGTCAGCAAAAGCAAAACGTTGTTAACAAACATTAAAGCGAGCAACGGAACGAACGCGCATTTTCACGGAAGATAAGCGGTAACAGAGGGATATTAAAAGCATCGACGTTTAGCCTGTTTCATTAAAAGAAGAACATTACTAATCGGAAAAGGGTCTCGGACTACCATCGATTATGTACCTGTTACCCTTGTTTTTGGCCGGGAAAGTCACTTTCGCGTAGTTCCCTGATGCGTTGAGACAACTCGGCAAGATCCTCTTTTGACATCTCCTCGAGCCGTTCGAGATCGTTCAAAACTGCGGCAAGCGATTCCTTCTGACGGATCTGTATGATCTGCATATAATAATTGACTATAACGCCGGTGATGATAGCGATTACAACCAATGAGTATACGGTGAGAAGTACAGACGCCAGCTTGCCAAGCAGTGTCACGGCTACAATATCGCCAAAGCCAGCAGTAGACAGCACCGCGTAGCAGAACCATAATGCATCGCCATAATTAGTTATTCCCGGTTCTACTATAAATATAAACATGGCGTCCAAAAATACGAATATGACATATGCTATCAATATACGATCTGTATACGTTCTTTTCAGTATGCCCTTTAATATGCGAAGTTTTTTCATATGGCCTCCCTCAAGCAATATTTTAATCATAATATCACGTATTATAGATGACTTCAATCGCATTAACCGTTGCGGGCTCATTATACAGCGTCATAGCTGTTCCTTTCCTTTGATGTGTATTGAGAGAAATGAAAATACCAGTCAAGATTTTTGTCCTGATCTGCACAGATATCCTCTGCTTATGTTTTGATCCTCATTTTACAGTATTCGGTACATGGTTAGTAGCTATTTTCTAAAAATAACGGGAATAATGATCCCCCGCCAAAGCCGGGGGTTCGTAAAACAGTTTCAGTCCCGACAGGTAATTCTGCCGGAACTGTTCTTGTATATATTGCTGTCACATGATAAAATAACTCATATAGATAAACTTGAATTTAACGGTATATTTTCACTCTACCAACAGTTTATTTCTCCTCACTAAACCAATGGTAGGTGTACTTTATTTGAAATGTCGTCTATACTGTATGCGAAAGGAGGAAGACTCATGGATCAATTGAAAATAGGAAAATTCATTGCCGAATGCAGAAAACAGAAAAACTTAACGCAAATGCAGTTGGCAGAAAAACTGGGTATCACTGACAAAGCCATATCAAAGTGGGAACGAGGCATCGCCATGCCCGATACTTCGATCATGCTTGAGCTTTGTGAAATTCTCGGAATTAGTGTAAACGAATTATTAAGTGGGGAGAAGATCTGTATGGAAAATAACGATCAGAAGAACGAACAGCTTTTGCTTGAAATGGCAAAGGAATTAGAAAAGAAAAGCAAAACTATTTGGAATGCAATGTGGACAATCATGACAGTGAGTATCATTGGATTGATCGGAGGTCTCGCGATCATCGCGTTTTTTATGCCCGAGGGCCCTTGGATGCTCGTTGCAATACTTGTGCTCTGCGTGGTCTTCTTGATACCTTGCTTCTACGCATTAAAGCTCGAAGTCAGCGTAGGCGCTTATAAGTGCAAAAACTGCGGTTACGAAATTGTTCCTACCTACAAAGAAGCAATGATGGCAATGCACAGAGGAACAACGCGTCGCTTAAAGTGTCCGAAATGCAACGAACGCACTTGGTGCAAAAAAGTATTGAAGAAATAAATTCCAATTTGTCTAACTGATAAAGGGCGCACTTCTATACATCGCATTCTGCCATGTAGTGCGAACAATGATAAAAGCCAAGCTGCATCTACAGCTTGGCTTTAACTGTTTTACGACCACCCGCCAAAGCCGGGGGCATTTCATTTTCGGGCATAGCCCTAATATTAATGGCAGCCCACACGTGGGCATAGGTGGCCTGCCAGCCATGCAGGGATTATTTGCTGCCCGTAAACGGGTCTGGAGGG
>JAFQCL010000004.1 GCA_017416425.1 Clostridia bacterium | reverse complement strand
TGATAAGGAAAACGACCGGTTGAGCCTGTTTTACCCTCCAGACCCGTTTACGGGCAGCAAATAATCCCTGCATGGCTGGCAGGCCACCTATGCCCACGTGTGGGCTGCCATTAATATTAGGGCTATGCCCGAAAATGAAATGCCCCCGGCTTAAACGGGGGATCATTATTTATGCAAGCATATTGATAACGCACTCTGCAATCAATTCCACAAACTCTCCGCTCATAATAATTTTCATTTTGTATTTCCTTTTTCAGGTATCCACAAGGAAAAAATATCAATGCCTTCTAATTGAAGTAAGTATATTTTTTTGTCAACTCCGCCTGCATATCCCGTAAGATTGTCATTTGCCCCCACGACCCTATGACAAGGCACAATAATTGAAATAGGATTATGTCCTACCGCACCGCCAACAGCCTGTGCCGATACTTTTTTGCCCGTATTTTCGGCTATTTGTTTTGCAATTTCACCATAGGTAATCGTACTGCCAAAAGGAATGCTTTTAAGAATATCCCATACTTTCATACGAAAATAAGAGGCGTACAATTTTAGCTGCGGCGCAAAATCCGGTTCTTTTCCAGAAAAATAAATATCAAGCCACATTTTAGTTTGCTCAAAAATGGGAAGATATCGTTCTTCGCATTCCTTTTCTAGTGTATCCGCAAAATACTTTTGACCATCAAACCAAAGCCCCGTAAGTGCCTGCCCATTGCTCGCTATCGTAATCGCTCCGATAGGGGAAAGATACTTGTCTATATAGTGCATTAATCTCCTAAAATATGTAAGGTCGTCTGGAAAATGATTTTATTTATTATATCGATGCTTATCCATTAAGCTATTTCTTTGAACAAAAAGAAATAAGCCCCAAAGCTTTATTCACTATTGTATCAAGCTTTTATGTATCGTCAATATACAAAATAAATCCCCTCACCTCAAAGCAACGTATCACGCCCAGAGGCGCTTTAGATTACCACATCATATTTCACGCATAAAGCTCATTGTCTAAATCCCGCAAAGGATCTATTCGTTAAAAAACGACATGTCAAACATGTCGTTTTAAAATGGGGATAGAGGGACTCGAACCCCCGACCTCCTCGATGTGAGCGAGGCGCTCTAACCAGCTGGGCTATATCCCCACATGGCACATATTGTACAACATGATTTGGCTTTTTGCAAGTGCCTTTTTAAAAATTTTTATCGGTTCTAACGCCGTACATCCAGTTTTCTTCCATCATTAAGCTCTATGACCAGCCTTTCCGCCACAAGCTGTATTTTTCTTTCATCCATAGATCGGTTAAATTCACGATCGCCATACTTATCGTCACCAAGCAGCGGATGACCAATATGAGAAAGATGCGCCCTTATTTGATGCATACGACCCGTATGAAGCTCAACAGCAAGCTCTGATGTATACTTTCCGCTTGAAAGCACCTCATATGAAGTTACCATCTCCTTTGCGCCGTTCTTAGGTTCGTCAAAAACAGTCAAAAAGCCATCCTCGGAATTTTTAACGCCAAACGCGCGCATAGTTTGCTTTTTTTCAGCAGGAACGCCTTTTACGGTGCAACGGTAATACTTATGCACCATGCCTTCCCGCATAGCTTTATCCAATATCATGCGCATGTTCTCATTTCGCGCGAATAGAACCAATCCTCTTGTAGTTGCATCTATGCGATGAATAGGATAAACCCGACCAAACGCCGCTATTAACCTACGCTCTAATGATTCACCATCACTGTCAACAGCGGCTACAGAAAGAGCATATGGCTTATCCGCAACGATAATATCATCATCTATATACGCTAGCTTGACGCCGTTTACCATTGCAATAAGCTCGTTATTAAAATGACTCCATAGCTCCCCTTTTGGTATGGATATAAACCGCATCGGCGTCTTTTGAGTAGGATGCTCTATTGTTAGACTATATGACCACAGAGCTATCTGCTGTCCGGGCTTCGCGGCTCGGTTGTAACGCTGATCACCCCATATCGGCATGTTCCTTGATGCAAGCTGCACACGAATCTGATGATGTCTTCCTGTATCCAGCTGAATATCAAGAAGAGTCAGTCCTTCTTTATTACCTGCTCTTTCATATGCAAGGCGGGCGGGTTTTGCCTGCAAAGCATCTTTTTCTACAATATAGGAGCTATGGCTTATATCATCCTTTACCATGTAATCAAAAAGCGAGTCCTCGTAGCGGCTTTCACCTATGATTACAGCCGCATAGCGTTTTTCAGCCTTTTTCGAAGCAAACTGCGCAGTGAGACGTGATGCGGCCTTTGATGTTCTGGCAAAGACCATGACGCCTCCAACCGGCCTGTCAAGCCTGTGTACAAGTCCCAGATACACATCCCCGGGCTTGTTATACTTTTTCTTGATATAGTCCTTAAGCTCCGTAAGCATATCCATGTCGCCGGAAATATCACCCTGAACAGGCATATTTACCGGTTTTTCGACCACAAGTATATGATTATCCTCATAGATTACGTTCATACTATCTTATCCTGCTGTACCAGCGTGCAGTCGCTCCGCAGGGAAGAGCAAGACCCGAATTTGTTATCGGAAGCCCTACTTCATCTGACTCGACCACACCTTGGCGATCATAAAGCGCCACTTTAAGTACGTTTTCCGCGATTGTAGGGGCAAGTCCTGTCGTATAGGAGTTTAACAGAAAGAATTTCGCCTCATCATCAAGAAGCTTTACACACTCCTTTACAAGCGGATAAAGGGATTCCTCCAGCTTCCACATTTCACCGTTCGGCCCACGACCATAGCTCGGGGGATCCATCAGTATCCCATGATAAGTACGCCCCCTACGCTGCTCTCTTAGAACAAATTTCATTGCATCGTCAACAATAAATCTCACAGGAGCATCTGAAAGCCCGCACTGCGCAAGATTTTGCTTTGCCCATTGAACTATACCCTTTGCCGCATCCACATGCACGACCTCGGCTCCTTCAGCCGCAAGCGCACATGTTGCGCCGCCTGTATATGCAAACAAGTTTAACACGCGAAAATTAGTAAGGCGTGATTGCTTGATTTTATTTCGCATCCAATCCCAGTTTACAGCCTGCTCCGGGAAAAGGCCGGTATGCTTAAAACCTGTGGGGCGCACTATAAAGCTTAGATCGTTATATTCGATCACCCAGCTTTCCGGAAGCGTCTTCGCAAAGTTCCACTGACCGCCCCCGGAGCTTGAGCGAATATAGTGCGCATCAGCCTTATTACGCAAGGAAGCAGGCCACACGCCCTGCGGCTCCGGACGCAAAAGGGTATGATCCCCCCAGCGTTCAAATTTTTCACCTCCGCCGACGTCTATAAGTTCATATGATTTCCAGTTATCCGATAAATACATTACTTACCTCTATTTCCCCTGTTACACACCGGGTATCCAGTTCAACAGGAAGTTTGATTCATAAAACAGCTTCGCAAACGTCGATTCTTCTATGACCTCCGTTATAAAATCAAATGGCAGCATGGTTATAAGTACCGGGCAGATCATAAATAATATGAACAGCACAAGCACACTATGAAAAAGAGACATCGCAATGGAGTAAAGTGCGTCAAAACGAGTAAATTTCGGCAAATTAAATGAATAATCCACCCAATTGAGCAAAAAAGCAGATACCACCTTTAGGGTTATAAACCAAAATAAAAATGAGAACAGATTTATAAATACGTTTACAATAGTATTATTGAAATAATCTCCAAGCGTAATCACGCCCTCACTCGCAAATGCTTCAAGTTCAACATTTTCTATTATCTCCTTACTAATATGAAAAGGTAGTCCTGATTTTTGTATTATCTCTTCTAATTCCGTATTCGATATCGTCGTAATATCACGCCTTGAGGTCTCGGAATCCACAATAAATTCAGAACCCTCGGTGTAATAAAGCAACATATTATAAAGTTCTTCATTACTGTGTATAACATTCGCTCCAACATCAATCAAAAGGAAGGAGAGAGCCACGCATATTACCGTAAGCACAGTTGAAAAAGCAGTATGAATAAAGCCCTTATATAACGCAGCAAGCACTATAAGCGCTGCTATTCCCAGTGCAACAAAATCTACAATAGTCATTAAATAAAAGCCTCCAAGTTTAATTCATAATCCTTGCAGTATATAGTCTGCCGTCACGCTCTATGAGTAGCGTATTATCAGTAAGCTTTATAGCACCCATTATTGCGCTATCAAAGCGCTTAGTTTCATCAAGCTGACCATTTGTTTTGTATATATATACATTTTCCGAAGTAACAACGATCGGTCTTCCAGCCATGGCAAATACTCCAATCGCCTCCTCAGGTATCGTCATAAGTCTTGTAGTAGCACTGCCGACCGTATCATCCGTCATTGTATAAATCGCTATCCTGCGTATTTTTTCAGTATTGCTGTCTACAAACAAGAACAACGGCTTTGACTGTGTTAAGGAACAATCATGCAGTACTCTACCAAAGCATGTGGCTCTATAACTTTCGGAGTTCCTTAATCTGTCATAACGTATCAGTTGGCTTGTTCCAATAATATAAATGCTATTATTGGTAAACTCTACCCTATCTACAAGCTGGTTTACAACAGTAATTATACCCGATGTTGTTCGCTTATCAAGGTCATATGTCGTAAGGGTTGATATAGGCTGTGTAGAGTCTGTATTCACATCTATAGTCCAGAGCAATTCGCCTTTTGATAAGTCAAATCCAAAATCGACAGCATAAGCATCACCAAACTCTATACTATCCACTTGCTCCGAAGCGCGATCGTATATAAGAAGCGTTACTGTTCTATCGGTATTTTCTCTCATTACAGCAATATGCTTATTGCCGCATTTTACATCAAGTATTCTTCCTCCGGTTATCTCAATACTTTTATCTGCGTCTAAAAGTCTTACGGCGTTTGTGCTGTATATCAGAGTGATATCACTCGATACCACAAGCTCAATCTCGGCAGTATTTATATTCCTTCTGATATTCTTATCACTGTTATCGTCATCAACGTAGCATAACTGCGTTCCCTGAAGGTAATAAAACCCATCTTCGTTATAACCATATTGAACATCAGCTAAAAAAGGAAGTTCATGAAGCTTAATAGGTCCAAAAAACACCCAGTTTACCACCAAAGCAACTACAACAACAAAGAGAGCAAACGCACCTATTTTAAGTCCTGTAGCTGCATTAAATCTTTTCTTGCTCTTATTCACAATATCCACCTATCATAAAAAAACTATTCCTCTTGTTACATTTTTACCTACTATGATGGGCTGCCTATATTTCCTCATTTTAAAATGGAGAATTCTTGCGGACATCAATTCCCCATCAAGCTGCAATTTTGATGTTCTATCACATTCTACACGTATATCCTTTGCATTAAAGTATAAAACATCGTTAAGCGCTATATGTTTTCCCTTCATAAATTTGGGAAGCCACAATAAAAACCGCAGAATACTTACTTTTTTAATAACACATATGTTAAATGCATTATCAAAAGGATTGGCTCCGGGCGCTACATTCATGCCTCCTCCATAATAGGCCCCGTTTGCTACATCTATTAAAAGAGCATCAACCATTACACGAAGCCCATCAACATCTATGCTAAGGTTTAAACCCCGGTACCTAAAAAGCGTTTCCATTACGCCTAATAAATACGCCATTTTTCCAAAGCGCTTGTACTTGCCGGTTGCATATACGACTTCAGAATCAAAACCGATGCCTGCTATATTTAAAAACAGCTCACCATTGCAATCACCAAGATCCATTTTAAGTATATTGTCCCCTAAAAGTACGTCCAGTGCTCCATCCGGGTCTATTGGTATGCAAAGCGTCCTAGCCAGGTCATTTCCTGTGCCAAATGGCATTATACCCATTATCGAGCCTGTATTCAAGAGCCCTTTTGCAACCTCTTGAACCGTTCCATCGCCTCCAACAGCTACGATTACGGTATCCTTTCGCTCAGCGGCTGCCTGTCTCGCAAGCTCTGTAGCATGTTGAGCATACTGCGTATACGCAACAGTATAATCGATACCCATACTAAAAAAACGCTTTTTTATAACCTCAAAGCTTTCATTACACCTTCCGGCACCGGCAATAAGGTTTACAATAAAGTGGATTTTTTTCAAAATACCATACCTCATTAAAAATGTCCAAGTTTATGTTAACACAACACCAAAATTATGTACAGCTTTTTCTTGTATAATATCTTTTTACTGTGTTATAATAAGTTGAACACATTGGAGGTATTGTAAAATGTTCGCTTTTAATAAATCGCATGGCCTTGGGAATGACTTTGTAATAATTGATGACAGAAACGATGCCATTGATGATTACGTCTCGCTTTCTCGAAAGCTGTGCTATCGCAATACAGGCATTGGAGCAGACACCATGCTTATTATAAAGAATTCTGATATTTGTGACCTGAAAATGCTTGTATATAATGCGGATGGTTCTAGCGCCGGTATGTGTGGCAATGGTATTCGCTGCTTTGCAAGATATGCTTATGAACATGGGCTTGTATCCTCTCCGGACATTACCGTTGAAACCTTATCCGGGATCATTAGACCTCATATTAATTTTACAAATGGTGTAATATCAAGCGTTACAATTGATATGGGAATTCCAAGATTAGAGCGTGAATATATACCTATGCTTGGTTGCGGTACCTTCATTGACCAACATATAAAGGTTGCAAACTATGACTTTCTGGTAACATCACTTCAAATGACTGTACCGCATTCCGTTGTTTTCGTTGACAATGTCCGTACTTTTGATGTAAAACGCTACGGGCAGTCGCTTGAGATGCATCCCTTTTATCCAGAAGGAACTAATGTTGATTTTGTGGAAGTGATCGACCGCAATACAATTATAGTGCGTCCGTGGGAGCGCGGTTGCGGTACTACTCTCGCCTGTGGGACCGGCGCGTGCGCAAGCACCGTTGCAGGCTTCATAACCGGACGAACAAAGCGTTCCTGTGAAGTAAAACTAGAACTTGGTTCGCTTTATATAGAGTATTCTACATCAGGGAATGTAATAATGACTGGTCCCGCGATAAGTGTGTTTAACGGAGAACTTGATATTGATCCTATTTAAGCAAGAGTAGTGCATAGCCTAAAGAATTTAATAATAATCCCCCGGCGAATGGCGGGTACTCGTAAAACAGTTTCAGCCCCGACAGACTATCTGTCGGGGCTGTTCTTGTATATCTTTCAGCAATGTGATAAAATAAAACAATTAGACAAACTTGAATTTGACGAGGTGAAAAACTATATGGATGGAAATACGACAATTAAATATTTACAGAAATATATCAAAGAAAAAGACTATCATCCCGAACTGCTGAAGGACTACTTTTTGAAACTGTCCGAGGAAGTCGGAGAACTATCTCGCGCTATGAGAAAAGGTTTGAAAGCACAAAACAGCACCGATATTTTAGGAACAGTTGATGAAGAATTGTGGGATGTCATTTATTATGCTTTAGCCATAGCAAACATTTATGACATTGATATAGAGCAAGTCGCCAAAGTCAAATCAGAGATGAACGAAAGTAGATATCCCTCTAAAGTTAAGTTTGAAGAAGGCAGATAAATTCCAATATGTCGAACAGATCAAGGGCGCACTTCTATACACCGTCCGGTGTAGTGCGTTGGGTGCGTCACTTGCCTCTCCCTTTGGGAGAGGTGGCCGAGCAAAGCGAGGACGGAGAGGGTGAACATGACTATACCAAAAGATAACACGCGACTGGAAAATGCACGGCGGCTCCGCAGGGAAATGACACCCCACGAGCGCAAGCTCTGGTATCTTTTTCTCCGCAAATATCTGGTTAAGATTTACAAGCAGCGGATCATTGGCAGATTTATCGTGGATTTCTACTGCTCCTCTGCAAAGTTGGTTATCGAAGTGGATGGTTCTCAGCATTATGAGCCTCAGGGAGTAGCCTATAATACTGAGCGTTCTCAATTCCTAACTGCTCTTGGATTGGAGGTTTTGCGGTTCTCCAACCGGGATATTGACAGGGATTTTCGTGGAGTGTGCGAACAAATTGACATTACTATTCAAAGCCGGCTGCAAGCCCCTCTCAGTCACCTGCGGTGACAGCTCTCCCAAAGGGAGAGCCAAGGGCGTTTACAACTACATAAGAAACGGAGCGTATCGATGCCGATACGCTCCGTTAACTGTTTTACGGACACCCGCCTAATGGCGGGGGCATTTCATTTTCGGGCATAGCCCTAATATTAATGGCAGCCCACACGTGGGCATAGGTGGCCTGCCAGCCATGCATGGATTATTTGCTACCCGTAAACGGGTCGCGAGGATAAAACAGGCTCAACCGGTCGTTTTCCTTATCAACCTTTCATTGCTTCTGTATGTACGCTTTTATTGCAGCTGTGTTCTTCCCTGTTTCGGTATGCAAACTTCATGTTCCCAAATTTTTGGAATATCATCAGGCTACTCTTC
>JAFQCL010000035.1 GCA_017416425.1 Clostridia bacterium | reverse complement strand
GATGTCCGCAAAAACCATTGTGCTGTTGCGCTTGCCGCTGACTATGATCTGAGCCGTTCCCGGATCTATCTCAGCATTGCCTCCCGCCTTTATTCCCCCAAGTACGCTTAAACTTGCGATAGGGAGAGTGTAGCTTGCGCTTGTATTTTGCCAGGATCTGCCTCCTTCTCCATCTGTAACTAGAACCTGTCCTGCCACTCCCTCATTTGTAGGTTCAATAATAAAGTTGTTACCGTAAATGAGTTCAACTTCATATCCTCTTACATTTATATCCGTCACGGCATTTCCCGCACCTGAAGACAGTCCTTTTTTAAGTACATTTTCCGTCGTACAATTTACTATCAAAATATATCCTCCTATATTTAATAAAAAAGAGGGCGAACCTCTCATTCCCCCTCGTTTATGCGTATAAACCTACCTCTCATTTCGGTTTATACAAATTTTATCCATCGTTTATATGATATCACCATTTAAGTGCATGCAAAGCTTAACTTATCGGCATTTTAAAGACACATATAGCACATAAATTTTAAGATAAAAGGTATCAACCCAAATATATGCCATAAAAAGTGTTATATTCTTCCGAGCTTCAGCAAGCACAAGCATAGAATTTTGTTCAAAAATGAATGGGAGACTTAACTGAAATTTATTAAACTAATTTTTCTGAAAAACAAGCTTGAAGGCTGCCGTATCTTCTTCCTTTGAACGTAATTTTAAACCATTCTTTTCGCATATATCGATAAAAAGCTGGCAGTCTTGCACTGCATCAGGTTTAATAACTCCATATACAGTATGTACTAATTCACCATTCACATCGATTGAGAGCTCCACAAGAAAAGGATTCGGATAAGCAGTATCTATAACAGCGTCCCAAATGATAAGTTTGCCATCTGTCTTTAAAACTCGAGCAGCTTCGGCGATCGCTTTTTCCTGCGTATCTTTACTCATATACATCAAGGAATAGAAAAAGGTGGTATTATCAAAGGTTTTATCTAAAAAAGCAAGATGCTCCGCATCCATTAATATCTTTATAGAACTGTTTGGCGCTTCATCGAGTTCTTCCTGCCTATTATCGATGGCGGTAACTTGCCAGCCATACATGCGGCCAATTATCCCTTCTCCTCCGCCTCCAATATCCAAAATACAGCCTTTAAGTTCTCTTTGCAGCTTAATTATTGTCATAAATGAACACCTAACATTGATTTTTATCTATTTTTAATAGACCACATGGACAATAAAAAATCAACAACTTTCATGATCCGTAATAAAAAGGGAGACCCTTATTATGAAGTACCTCCCTTTAAAGCCTTCTTTTCGCGATGGCTACACACCCTCAAAAGAATGGACTCGCTCAAGCCTATTATATCCTACCTAACCGTATTAGGACTGTACCAAAAATGCCTGAACAAACTGATCGATAGCGCCATCCATTACAGCCTGAATATTTCCGGTCTCAGCCCCTGTCCTATGATCCTTTACCATTGTATATGGCTGGAATACATATGAACGTATCTGGCTACCCCATTCTATTTTTTTCATCTCACCCTTTATCTCAGCCATTTGCTCCATTCTTGCTCTATCCTGAAGCTCAAGGAGCTTACCGCGAAGCATTCTCATAGCTGTTTCGCGATTCTGTATCTGGCTGCGTTCATTCTGGCATTGAACCACAATACCTGTGGGAATATGGGTTATTCTTATTGCCGAAGAGGTCTTGTTAACATGCTGACCACCCGCGCCGCTCGCTCTATATGTATCTACGCGCAAATCGTCCGGGTCTATCTTAATGTCACCTCTGTCATCGTCAAAAATTGGGGTTACATCAAGCGATGCAAACGATGTATGCCTTCTTCCCGATGAATCAAATGGCGATATTCTGACAAGCCTGTGCACGCCTTTTTCAGCCTTGAGATAGCCATAAGCATTTTCGCCATCCACCTCAAATGTAACGCTCTTGATCCCCGCTTCATCTCCATCAAGCAGGTCAAGTACACGAACTGTATATCCCATCCTGTCACAGTAGCGCAGATACATCCTGTAGAGCAAGCTCACCCAGTCCTGAGCCTCGGTTCCGCCCGCGCCTGCATGCAATGAAAGTACGGCATTGCTCGCGTCATACTCGCCTTTTAAAAGCGTTTCCAGTTTAAGCTCCTCAACCTTTTCTTGGAACACACGGTACTCCGAAGCTATCTCGTCAATCATGGACTCATCTTCTGCCTCATCGGCAAGCTCGATCAAAACCTCTATATCAGAGGCCATCTGTAAAAGCTTTGAGTATCTTTCAAACTTGGTATTAAGCAGCTTGATTCTCTGATTTACCTTATTTGCGTTGTCAACATCATCCCAAAAATCGGGTGCAGACATTTTTGCCTCAAGCGCCTCTTTCTCTTTCCTCAATCCGTCGAGGTCAAAGAGATTCACCTGCCTCTTTTAATGTAGTAATAGTTGCAGCTAGCTGCTGGCGATATTCATCCAACTGTACCACGATATCACTTCCTTTCCTTACATCATGCTAACCTTTTAATTAAATCATACCACAACGGATACGTCAACCACACGGAGTATTTATTCGGCTTTACGTTTTCCGCAGCAAACCTTATATTTCTTTCCACTGCCGCAGGGACAAGGTGAATTAGGCCCGGGTTTTCCCTTAGAAGCGCTTCTTACAGGAGTTTTAGGGCCAACCTTCGAAGGATCGATCGGCTTTCCAACCTGTTCTCTCTGGCTTGAAGAAGCCCTTATTACCGTATGATATAAAAACCTTACCGTCGTCTCCCTTATATCGGAGATCATAGCATCAAACATCTCAGAGCCCTCATTACGGTACTCCATAACTGGATCATGATGCGCCATAGCACGAAGCCCAATACCCTGCTTTAAGTCGTGCATGGTATCGATATGATCCATCCAATGTATATCTATGGATTTTAAAAGCTGGGTTCGTTCGACCTCACGCATATCGATGCCCGCATCGCCAAACCTTTGCTCCATTATTGAATATACCTGCTTCATGGCGGAAGTAAGAGCATTTCTTATATCGTCTCTGCTTTTTCCCGCAAGCTGTTCAGGATCAAGCTTTATTCCTGAAAGCTCAAATAACGAACCGGCAAGTCCTATAAGATCGTATTCAGCCGACTTTACATTGGGATTACAGTACATATCCATGCGAGTATCTATGGCTTCCTGTATCATATTCTGAATGGAGCCCGTGATATCCTCGCCCATGAGTATGGTACGTCTCTGGCTGTAGATTATCTCACGCTGCTTGTTCATAACATCGTCATATTGCAGCACGCTTTTTCTTATCTCAAAGTTATGAGCTTCAACACGCTTTTGGGTCTGTTCCACCTGCCTGCTGAGTATCTTAGTATTAAGAGCAATATCCTCCCCACCTGTCATACTCTGCATAAGGCCGACCGTTCTATCCATGATTTTAAACCTTTGCATAAGTTCATCTTCAAGCGATACATAAAATCTCGATACACCCGGATCACCCTGCCTTCCGGCTCTGCCACGAAGCTGATTATCGATACGCCTTGACTCATGCCTCTCCGTACCGAGTATGTAAAGACCACCGACTGCAACCACACGCTCATGTTCTTCATCAGTAAGCGCCTTATATTTTGCAAAAGCCTCATCATAGTAAGCTTTGATCTGCGGTATTTCCGGATTACCCGCTAAAAATTCCGGATCCTCCATGAGCACACGATTGGTCACAGCCTCTATAAGAGCATCATCGATGGCTTTATTTCTAAGCTCCTGCTTTGCCATAAACTCCGGATTTCCGCCAAGCGAGATATCCGTACCACGTCCCGCCATATTGGTAGCTATGGTAACGGCTCCAAATCTGCCCGCCTGCGCCACTATTTCAGCTTCACGCATATGGTGCTTTGCGTTCAAGACATTATGCTTTATCCCTTTTAGCTTTAGCATCCTGCTAAGCATCTCGCTTTTTTCGACCGAAACGGTACCCACAAGTATAGGTTGCCCTGTTGCGTGTACCCTGATTATCTCATCCACCACCTGGCGATACTTGGATTCCTCCGTTATACAGATTATGTCGTTAGCATCGCGCCTGATCATGGGCTTATTTGTCGGTATTTCTATTATTTCAAGGTTGTATATGCCCTGGAATTCCGATTCCTCGGTCTTAGCGGTACCCGTCATACCGCCAAGCTTATGATACATCCTAAAATAATTCTGGAATGTGATCGTTGCAAGCGTTTTATTTTCAGATTCGATCTTAACGCCTTCTTTTGCCTCGACCGCCTGATGAAGGCCGTCTGACCAGCGTCTTCCAATCATCAATCTGCCGGTAAATTCATCAACAATTATGACCTGACCATCCTGCACGACATAGTCCTTATCACGCGAAAAAAGGGAGTATGCTTTCAGCGCCTGGAGTATATGATGATTTAGCTCGGAATTCGCAGGATCCGTAATATCCTCTATGCCAAAATACTGCATGGCCTTTTCGATGCCGCGCTGAGTAAGCGCCGCTGTCCTGGCTTTTATATCAACCATATAATCGCCGCTCTCCGGCTGCTCCTTTTCACCCCTTAAAATATCCGCCTGCGTAATCTTCCTAACATTCTCACCGCGCTCAAGACGGCTCGCGAACCGATCTACGCTTCGGTAGAGCTCGGAGGACTCAGGACCGTGTCCGGATATGATAAGCGGAGTTCTGGCCTCGTCTATGAGTATAGAGTCGACCTCATCGACTATGGCATAATGCAGATCTCGCTGAACCATGCGCTCCTTTCGAACCACCATGTTATCTCGAAGATAATCAAAGCCGAATTCATTGTTTGTACCGTAGGTTATGTCGCAGGCATACTGGATCCTTCTATCATCATTTTCTACCTCGCGCACTATGCAGCCAACGGAAAGACCCAAAAAACGGTGTATTTTCCCCATCCACTGCGCATCACGCCTTGCAAGATAGTCGTTTACGGTAACGATATGAACGCCCTTACCTTCAAGCGCATTAAGATATGACGGAAGCGTTGCGACAAGGGTTTTACCTTCGCCGGTCTTCATTTCGGCTATTTGGCCATTGTGAAGAACCATGCCGCCAATAAGCTGCACATCATAGTGACGCTGCCCAATAGTGCGTATTGCAGCCTCTCTAACTACCGCAAAGGCCTCGGGCAAAAGACTGTCAAGCGTTTCTTTACTAGCAAGTCTACTTTTAAATTCATCCGTCTTTGCCCTCAGCTCTCCATCCGAAAGCTGCTTCATCATAGGCTCCAGGGCATTTATAGCCCTGACATTGGGCTCCAGCTTTTTTATTCGCCTGGCGCTTGATGTGCCAAGCAATGTATCTATAATACTCATAGTATTGCCTTTCTTTCATTATTTACAATATCATAACATCTTGATTTTCCATTTTCAACTGTACTAACCCTTGAAAACATAAAGATTTTCAGGTTAGTCACATTCATCACCCAAACAAGCTTCATCATACTCTATTGCAAGAAGATGACATTATGGTATAATCGTATTAAATTCATGTGTTTTTAGGGGATAGTTTATGAAGATCATATTAAAAAGCTGTATCATTGCGCTTTTATGTATTATGCTCGCCGGAATAGCCGGATGCGGCACCTTTGAATCAGATTACATCGATCCTTCGGGCAATACCATAGCTACCCGTTTTATACCTCCCGAGGGTTATACCCGCACCACGACCGATGATTATGGTGAATACATAAGATCTATAGGGGTACTTGAACACGGAAGCAGGATACTCAAATATGACGGCACTGCCATTATGACCAAATACGACCATGCCGCCGTGCTTGATATAGACCTTGACGCTCGTGATCTTCAGCAATGCGCGGATTCTATACTGCGTGTGAGATGTGAATATCTGTGGTCTATTGGAGACTATGATTCAATAAACTATCATTTAACAAGCGGAGATGAGTTTCCATACTCCATGTATCGTCAGGGCTATAGACTTTTTGTAGAGGATGGTACAAAGGTTGCCCTTGAAAAAACGGCTGAATTTGATGATAGCTACGAATGCTTCCGTGATTATCTGCTTCGCCTTTTTACATATGCGGGCACCATAAGCATTGAGTCGGAAAGCATGGTCGTAGAGCCTGAAAACATGCAGATAGGTGATATTTTGGTGTTCGGAGGAAGCCCTGGGCATGCTATGATGATAACGGACATGTGCCAAAACAGCGAAGGCGATGTACTGTTCTTGCTTTCTCAGGGTAATACTCCCGCTCAGCAGATGCACGTTCTAACGAGCGGTACCGCATTTTCCCCGTGGTTTTCTTTAGATGATATGGTATTTCCATTTACGGTGGGTGGATTTACATTTCCCGAAGGAAGTCTCAGGCGTTTACCGTAATTATGACCATGATTTTAACATGGCTGAAGTGTCCTTATATCTTATAACTAAAACCGGTTTTGTGCTCTTACAAAATTGCAACTGACGGACTGCGAAAGTGGCAAAACAAGGTTTTATTCAAACTTGAAATGCTTCTCTTTACATGCAAACACGCAAACACGGGTATGAGAAATACCCATACCCGTGTTAATTAACCAGGCTCTGCGTTAATTATTTTGCAGCAAGCTTCTTTGCAAGCTGAGCCTTTTTACGGTTAGCTGCATTCCTGTGAAGGATGCCCTTAGTGACAGCCTTATCTACTACGCTTGTAGCCTTCCTGAATGCCGCATCGATGGTCTCAGCATTGCCGGTCTCAAGCGCGCTGTCAAACCTTTTGATCGCAGTCTTAACAGCGGATATGATCATGCGGTTGCGAAGATTCTTTTTCTTAGTCACACTGATACGCTTAATAGCTGACTTATGGTTTGCCAAACGTTCCACCTCCTAATAAAATTTAGCCAGAATATCCAGCCAAAGCTTATTATAGCATGATGATTTTCTCATTACAATATGATTTTAATTAAATTTCAAACTATATTTTCCTTTTTTAGGTATTGTTTAGGGGCTTCTTATTGGATATTTAGCGCTTGTCTGTATAAACTAATCTAAAACAGTATGCAAAGGAATAAAAGCTAATGAAATTTATTGAACGAAACATTCAAAGCGATCTTGCTTGTGAAGCGCGCGAGCTTTATCCATCAGTCAAGGGTGTTACCCAAGAGCAGGAAGAACTTGGCGAAATAACAATCACCCGCATCGCCATAACTACGCCTGAAGCCAGTAAAAAATTGGGTAAGGATCAGGGAAACTACATAACACTCGAAGCACCTTCACTCTTATTGCGTCCTCTTGATCTATTTAAAAATATGACGCTTGCCGTTAAGGAGGAATTAAAAAAGCTCATCGGAAATATTTCGGAGGATGCTGTGGTACTTGTTACCGGCCTTGGAAACAGGGAAATTACGCCCGATTCGCTTGGCCCCAGCGTCACCGACAAACTACTCGTAACACGCCACATAATGCAGTATATGCCTGAAGCTGTGGAGCATAAGCTGCGTTCACTTTGTGCCATTTCACCAGGTGTACTTGGTGTTACCGGAATTGAAACGGTTGAGATAATAAGAGGAGCCGTTTCTCACGTTAAACCGGATATTTTGATAGCGGTAGACTCACTTGCGGCAAGAAGGAGCGAGCGCATAAGCACTACTGTTCAGATTTCAGACACAGGTATAAGCCCTGGTTCAGGAGTTGGAAATACTCGAAGCGGAATAAGTTCGAATGAACTGGGATGTAGGGTCATCGCAATAGGTGTACCGCTTGTAGTATATGCTGCAACGGTTGTGCAGGACGTGATCGAGATGATGGCCGATGAAACAGGCCTGCACAATGATGAAAAAAAGCTTCAAGACCTTGCTGAAAAGGTCATAACCGAAAATATGGGGCCAATGATAATGACACCAAAGGATATAGATGTAATGGTAAATGATATGTCCGGCATTGTAGCAGATGCCATAAACATGACGGTACATGACGCACATTATGATGAAGTTCGAGCGCTTATATCTTAAGGTTCAGGCAAAAAAGGGGTATGGCCTCAGGCATGCCCCTTTTTTAAATACATCAATTTTCAACATCGATCACCTTTAGCTGCTTTTTGCTTATCACATCATACATTATGGGTACAACATAAAGCGTGAGCAACGTTGCATAAGAAAGTCCACCGATTATAACAGCCGCCATTGGCTGAAGCAGATCTGTTCCCGTTCCCAGCTTAAGCAGAATAGTAAACAGTCCCAAAACCGTGGTGATCGTAGTCATAAGTATGGGCCTTATCCTTGCCTTTCCGGTCTCGACCAGGGCATTGCGTCTATCCATACCCTCCAGTCTCAGTTGATTTGTATAATCAACAAACACTATACCGTTGTTTACAACAACACCAACAAGCACCAAAACACCTATAAGTGCTACTATACTTAAGTTAAGGCCGCAAATACACAGCATGAATATCGCGCCCGTAAAAGCAAGCGGTATCGTAAACAAAACGATCGCCGGAGCTTTTAGCGACTGGAACTGAGCCGCCATTATAGCAAATATCAGTATGACAGCCAATACGACCATTATAGCAATGTCGCTTATCATATCGTTTATAAGCTTATTCTCACCCTTATCACTTATGGAGTAACCGCTTGGCAGCTCATAGCTGTTAAGCATATCAGCCACCTCTCTGCCTACAAGACCGACATTATGATCCGCATCGATATTAGCCGTTACTGTAGCAGTTCTCACATAATTATAGCGATAAATGGTACCATAGCCGCTCTTTATGGTAAGCTCTGCTATATCTCCAAGCGGTACCGTCACATTTTGATCCAGCGCGCTTGTAATCTCAATATCCATTATATCGTCTACACCTATCATCATATCGTTATCAACAGCAACTATTATCGGATAATCCTTGTTGTCGATACTTGCTGATGTAGCGTCTGTCTCGGTTTTTACAGCCTCGGACACCTGAGCATATACCTGGGCAACGGTAAGACCGTATTTTAGAGCTTTATTCTTGTCCACGGTAATGTATACTTCGTCCTCAGCTTCGCCTATATCGGATTCAACACCAATTACACCTTCTATCTCAGATAGCATAGCTTTAATATCATCCGCTATCTTCAGCATCACATCAAGGTCATCACCGCGTATTTCAAGCTGCAAACCGCTCCCAAGCATACTGGTCATACTCGAAACAAGGTTGCTGGCGCTTATTATACAGGGGCGCCCTTCGGCAAGCTCATTTATACGCTGCGCCACTACCATGCTCGTAGTCTCTCGATCTTCGCTCAATACAACGTATATGGTACTTGAGGCTGAGTCGGAGGCTGACATGATTCCTGAGCTGCCCTGCATCGCGCCTACGACATCAACATACTCCATAGCGCGTATTTCACTTGCTATGTCCTCGATCTGACTTCTCTGCTCCGATTCAGTAAGCTCCTCTGTAAATTCGACCGATACTGTAATTTCAGAAAAGTCCGATTGGGGTATAAACTCGGTACCCATATTGACTAAAAGACCAATGCTAATAGCAAACAGCAATAAGCATGCGACCATTGTAATAAGCCTATGCGAAAGCGCCCATTTAAGCGTCTTTTCATATACTCGAATAAACCCTTTATAAAGCTTACCATCCTCTTTGGGCTTAACATTTCTAAGCATGGTAGAGGACATGGTAGGCACGAGTGTGAGGGCTACTATAAGGCTCGATACAAGCGAATACGCGATAGTTAAGCCCATGTCCGTAAACATCTGCTTTGTAATGCCCTCAGTAAATATAATGGGGAGAAATACGCTTATAGTAGTAAGCGTGGAGGCGATTATAGGACCTGATATCTGCTTAGCTCCGCTCACCGCAGCCTTTGCCGCGCTCATACCCTGCATCCTTAGCCTGAATATGTTCTCAATGGTGACTATACTGTTATCCACAAGCATACCTACACCCAGCGCTAATCCACCCAAGGACAATATGTTAAGGCTTACATTCGTAAAATACATAAGCACAAGGCTTAAAAGTATGCTTATCGGTATGCTTACTGCAACTATAAAGGTAGAGCGTATGCTTTTCAGGAATAAAAACAGCACTATAACAGCTAAAACTCCACCCATGAGTATATTTGAGATCACGCTTCCGATTATGATATCGATATAAGTGCCCTGATCCATAAGGGTGAATACTCCGGATTCCCCATCGCTATTGAGCTCCTCTATGGTATCATCAAGCGCATTTGAAACAGCAGTTGTAGAGTAGTTACTCTGCTTACTAAGGGTCAAAAGAAGTCCCGGTTCGCCGTTTACACGAACAAAGCTATCGTTACTGTTATCGTGTATTTCTACATCGGCCACATCTATAAGCTTGATCGTACCCATGCCCTCTACGTCCATAGTCATAAGCTCAAGACCCGATATCTCATCTACAGAGGAGAACGGTTCGCCTATTTTGAGTGAATAACGCATTTCACCGTCATATATATAACCGGCCGGGAGAGAATAGTTATCTCCCATGAGTATGCCGCTTATAAGCGAAGGGGTGATCATACCGCCAACATCAGCCTGCTTAAGCGCTTCATCTCGTGCGGCATTGAACTCCTCCTCCGCAGCGTCAAGCTCCATTGCAGCCTCATCCAACATGGCTCTGGCTTCCTCAATACCTATATCAAGGTCAAGCTGCCCCTGCTCTAAAAGCGCTTCATTGCGCACTATTTCAGCCATTGCCGCGTCAAGCTCCGCCCTTGCCTGAGCTATCTGCAAGAGTCCATCCTGGCACTGTGCGATGCCACTATCGATCTGAGCCAACATTTCATTGAGTTCATCAACGCTTGGGTTCCCAAGCTCAGCAAGAGCAGCAACAAGCATATCATACTGCTCTTTCAAAGTATTATATTGTATTTGAAGTTCCGAAAAAGCTTCAAGCAGCGCCTCCATTGACCTCTCGGCAATATCTATCTGCTCATTAATAAGCTCAAGCCTCTGCATCAAAGTCTCACGCTCATCATCATATTCCTCACCCTCAGGCAATGCCTCAAGTTCTTCCGTTATAGCATCGCGCTCCGCATAGAGCTCGTCCAAACGGGACTGCGCAGCTGCGATTACAGCTGCCTGATTTTCAAGAGCGTATTCAGCAAGTAAAAGCGCCGCCTCAAGTTGCGTCAGGTTTTCAGCGCCCTCTATAAGAGCGCTTAACTGCTCGCGCTGAATGGTAAGTTCATCAAGTTGAGCATTCAGTTCCCTTTCCGTTACTGAAAGGTTCGCGTATGCAGCCTGTATTTGAGCTTTTCCCGCTCGTATCTCTGCCCATCCCGCATCAATGGTGCTTTGACCCTCATTTAACTGCTTATCAAGCTCGAGATAGCCGTTTTCTATCTCCTTTCTGCCGTCCTCAAGCTGCTTTTGCACATCAAGAAGCTCCGAATCTATGGCAGTAAGCAGTTTATCATTAAGAGCATCGATCTTATCAGAGCTTAGCGTGATATAAAGCTTTTCCTCCGTAAGACCGCTTGCTTCGACAGAAGCTACACCATCCGTCCTCTCAAGCGCAGGAATTATGACCTCATTTACATACTCCGTTAGCTCCGCGCCTTCCCTGCCAGCTGCGGATACGCTAAGCACCATTATGGGCAGCACATCAGGATTTATCTTCATGTATACAGGAGTGCCTATGCCGTCATCGTTGATCGTGGCAAGAGCAGCATCAACAAGACTGGACAGCTCAATAATGGTACTGTCCATATCTGCGTCTGAATCAAGCTCTATCATCGTAATACCTACGTTTTCCATTGCAATACTCTGTACGTTTTGTACACCGCTTAAAGTAGCTATAGCGCTTTCTACAGGCTTTGACACCATAGTCTCAACCTTTTCAGGGCTTGCTCCTCCATATGCAACATACATCACAAGATATGGAAAATCCATACTTGGAAAAAGGTCTGTCGTCATGTTCATAAACGACACCACCCCAAGCACAATGACAATAACGATGGCCATAAGTACCGTGATAGGCTTTTGCACGCTGTACTTTGATATCATAAATCCTCCAAAATAATCGTTAAATATATGAGCATTATACCACAACAGCGTACTTTGCTTGTGTATTAAGTGTGAATTTTTTAGCTAAAAAAGCTAACCCTATCTGCGAATATACGTTTAAGCGCTTCTGGAAGCAGTGTAGCGGTGCCGCACGTCAGGTCGTATACAATAACATGTTCCGGAGCAAGCCCAATCAAAAGGCTTATCACGCTCTCATCGCTACAGGATTCACAATCTATCCTCGTGTCACTCTCATCCGTCAAAGTACAGCTCCCATCCGGATGAAGTATCACGCTTATTTCACGCATTTTAGGAGGAGCGGTATCAATATACGCTTTAAGCGTATCCATAAGCTCCATGTATTCATCCTTAAGAAGCAGTTCTTCCACCGCGCTATCCACAGAAAGAGCCCAAGAGTCCAGTACATCCTGAAGTCTGAAGCGCAGAAAGCCCTCCAGGTTTATATGACTGCATTCATCATAATATCCGCGCAAAAGCTCACAAACATGTTTATCTATTTTAAGCAGCCGCACCTCTCTTACCGCCTCGGGCAGTACGGCTTTCTTCTGTTCCAAGCTAAGCGGTAACCGGTTTATGAGCCTTGCCATCTCAAAATGGGCAAGATCCCGAAGCATTATCTGCGCGGTGGCAGTGATCCATGCGGTAAATTCTCTCTCACTGTCGGTATTTAATATTATTCTTCTCTCTTCCCCATCTATATAAAATAGTACAGGCTGCTCGCCACACTGAAGCAAGCGTCTTGTCATTAATTTCTCAAGATCGATATCATACTCGCGTGTTCCAATAGATACCTCGCGCATCGTCTTCCTCACTTCCATAATTAAAGATAGCTGCGAACAAAATATCCGCATACTCCACACGCTAAAGCGCGTCTTATGAGCCTTTTCAAGCTTAATACTTTATGCTATGCATAAAAAAGCCTCGGCGTGCGTTCACTATTATGTTCAATATTTGCGATTTTATTTTATTCATCACCGATAGGTATTATTAAAGGATATTGATCTTTAATCATCGATTAAATTTTAAAAAGCCGGCCAAAAATATCTTCAGCCGGCAATTCCCTTATATTAACTTTAAAAATCAGTCACGCTTCTTTAATGCAACTTCTCCTTGTATTCTGTTAATAAATTCATCCAGTCTCATCGTACCTATATCGCCTTCCTGCCTATAGCGTACAGCCACAACTCCGCCTTCCGCTTCCTTATCACCAACTATGAGCATATAAGGTATCCTTTTAAGCTGTGCTTCTCTGATCTTAAAGCCCAGCTTCTCGTTTCTAAGATCTACCTCGGTGCGAATGCCATAGCTTTCAAGCTTTTCAGCTATGTTCCTAACCTCTCCATGCGTACGATCTGTCATTGCGAGCACCTTTACCTGAACAGGCGCAAGCCAAGTGGGGAAAGCGCCCGCAAAATGCTCTGTAATAACTCCTATAAAGCGCTCGATCGAACCAAATACAACACGGTGTATCATAACAGGGCGGTGTCTTCCTCCGTCAGCACCTATATACTCAAGCTCAAAGCGCTCCGGAAGCTGCATATCAAGCTGGATGGTTCCGCACTGCCAGGTACGGCCAAGACAGTCGGCAAGATGGAAGTCAAGCTTCGGGCCGTAGAATGCTCCGTCGCCCTCGTTTATCACATAATCCTTACCCAGCTCCGTTATCGCAGTCTTAAGCGTTTCGGTCGCAAAGTCCCAATCCCTAACATCGCCTATGTGATCCTCAGGCATCGTTGAAAGCTCGATCGAATATGAAAGACCAAATGTAGAGTATACCTCATCAAACAATTTAACGACATTCTTTATCTCGTCCTTCATCTGCTCCCATGTCATGAAAATATGGGCATCATCCTGAGTAAAGCAGCGTACCCTAAATAGTCCGTGAAGCGCACCCGAAAGCTCGTGGCGATGTACAAGACCAAGCTCACCAACGCGAAGCGGCAGATCCCTGTATGAACGCATTTCCGTCTGATATACCAGCATACCTCCGGGGCAATTCATAGGCTTTACGGCAAAATCTACATCATCGATCACGGTCGCATACATGTTGTTCTTGTAGTGCTCCCAGTGTCCTGAGCGCTCCCACAGACTGCGATTCAGCATCATTGGTGTGGATATCTCCACATAACCATAGCGCTTGTGTACCTCACGCCAATAGTCGATAAGTGTATTTTTAAGCACCATTCCTTTTGGCAGGAAGAATGGGAATCCCGGGCCTTCGTCCATTATGGTAAAAAGCCCCAGCTCTTTTCCGATCTTGCGGTGATCTCTCTTCTTTGCTTCTTCAAGCCTTCTTAAATATTCGTCAAGCTCCGCTTTCTTTTCAAATGCAGTCGCATATATGCGCTTAAGCATTTTATTCTTTTCGCTTCCACGCCAATAAGCACCCGCAACACTCATGATCTTTACATTTTTGACCTTTCCGGTACTTTCAACATGCGGTCCTGCGCAAAGATCTACAAAGTCGCCCTGCTTATAAAAGCTTATAACAGCATCCTCAGGGAGATCCTCAATAAGCTCGACCTTATACGGCTCATCAAGCTCCTTCATATAAGCGATAGCATCCTCTCGCTTAAGCTCGAAGCGTTCAAGTTTAAGATTTTCGCTCACTATTTTATTCATTTCAAGCTCAATGCGCTCAAGATCCTCGGGTGAAAAGCTTACATCCGAGTCAAAGTCATAATAGAAGCCGTTTTCGATAGCAGGTCCTATAGCAAGCTTGACCTCAGGAAAAAGGCGTTTTACCGCTTGAGCCAGTATATGCGAGCCGGTATGTCTAAGCGTCCAGCGTCCGCCTTCATCGGCAAACGTAAGCAGCCTGACAGCATGATCACCCTCGATCGGAAGCGCCGCGTCATAAAGCTCCCCATCGAGCTCAGCGGCAAGCGTAGCCTTTTTAAGGCGAGGACTTATTGACTCCGCTATGGCATATGCGTTTATGCCGTCATCAAACTCACGAACGGTTCCGTCCGGAAATGTTATCTTCATATTTTACCTCCATAGTCATTACGGTGTATATAAAAACGCCCCTCGCTTAAAACAGCAAGGGACGGACTTTCATCCGCGGTTCCACCCTAATTGGTAAATACCCACTCATTTGAGACGATATCGTATCTCATACGTCATAATCCGGTGTCGGTAGCATTGCTTTTATGCCATGGAATACTTTCAGCCAAGGTCATCCTCTCTTTTATGGCACCTAAAAAAGCAAGCATTTCACCATCATCTTATGATAGCAAGGAAGCGTTACTTGCTCACCGTTTTTGTAATTATACCATTTAGTATGCGCTTGTCAAGCAATTCTATTTGGTTAAAATTTTAAAATAATAAAAGGGGCGCGCTAAGCATCGCCCCAAATTCATATCAGATCATCAATAATTCTCGGGCATTTGATAAAAATATGCCTTTGGATGAGCACATACAGGACATAATTCTGGCGCCTTAGTGCCAATATGTATATGTCCGCAGTTGCCGCATACCCAAGCGATAGGCTCACTTCTTGTAAATACAGTATCATCTTCAATGCGGCCGATAAGCGCCCTATAGCGTTCCTCATGATGCTTTTCTATCTTTGCTACGGCCTCAAAAAGAGCTGCGATACGCGCAAAGCCTTCTTCCTTAGCGGTCTTCGCGAATTCAGCATACATCTCTGTCCACTCGTAGTTTTCACCGCTTGCGGCATCATGCAGGTTTTCCATAGTACTGGGCATTTTGCCGCCATGTAGCTCCTTAAACCAAATCTTGGCATGCTCTTTTTCATTAGCAGCAGTTTCCTCGAATATGGCTGCGATCTGCACATATCCATCCTTCTTCGCTTGCGAGGCATAGTAAGTATACTTGTTCCTCGCCTGCGATTCGCCGGCAAATGCCGCCAGCAGATTCATCTCTGTTTTTGATCCCTTAAGCTCCATATCTTTACTCCTTTTCATGTTATTACATATAACCGAAGCCAAATCAAAAGGCTTTTCGGCAAATGTTTTTAAATTAAACAAATTTAAAGCTATGCTTCAAAATATTGGCATATAGACTATAATGCACCGGTCTTGAGGGCTTCATACCCAAAACCGAAAATTGCTCACGCATAGCTCATACACTCATACATATTATACTCCAAAATAAAAATATTTCCAGTCTTTTTTAAGGTTTTTATATCGCTATCCGTAAATAAGACTATTGCTATTTTTGGTATATGGGTTTATATTAGCTTTAGATCACGCAATTTCAAGGAGGCAGAAATGAAGACGACCAGTGTTTTTGATATAATCGGCCCTCGCATGGTAGGCCCCTCCAGCTCGCATACAGCAGGCGCTGCCAGAATAGGCCTTGTCGCAAATAAACTTGCCTCCGGCTCAATAGATAAAGCGCATATTACCCTATACGGTTCATTTGCGCAGACGGGACGCGGTCACGGAACGGATAAAGCTATAGCCGCAGGCTTACTTGGTGTTGAGCCCAATAACGCAAGTCTTCGCTATGCTATGCTGCTTGCTGAAGGTGCAGGAGCAAGCATTACGATATCATACAGCTCAGATGAATGTGAGCATCCAAATACCGCTCGAATAGATTTTGAAACAAAGCAGGGTAAAAAATATTCCTTACTCGGACAATCCATAGGTGGAGGCAATATAAAGATAGTCGAGGTAAACGGTATGGAGGTCGAGTTTAGTGGCAATTATCCCACGCTTATAGTATTTTATAATGATGTTCCCGGAGTAATAACAAAGGTTACTAGTTTACTTTCCTTAGAAGGAATAAACGTAGCCTTTATGAAAGTATTCCGTAGTGCGCGCCGCATGAACGCCTGTATGATAATAGAAACTGACGCACCCATAGACGATGCGCTTTTATGGCAGATAAACGAATGTGATCCAACAATTGCGGAGGTATGTTCCATATGACATATCAGTTTTCTACTGGCGAAGAACTTATTTTACTGTGTGCCGAGCATAACATCACCATGGCCGAAGCTATGATAAGAGCTGAAATGCAATCCAGCGAGCTTTCCCGAGAGGATATAGTTGATGAAATGCGAAAGAATCTGTATGTTATGCGTGAATCCATAGATGAAGGCATTACATCAAGGCAGCTTACTATGACGGGACAGCTTGGCGGAGATGCCGAATTACTTACACGATATGCCCCAAAGGCCATAATGGGTGAGCACATGGCACAGGTCGTTGCTGCCGCGCTTGCTGTCACCGAAGTAAACGCATCTATGGGTAAGATAGTAGCTGCCCCCACAGCCGGCGCAAGCGGTATATTGCCTGCGGTTTTAATAGTGTGCGGTGATAAAAAGGGGTTCACGGACAAACAGCTCATAGATGGACTTTTTGCAGCCGGCGCAGTGGGCATGATAATCGCCTCAAGAGCAAGCATATCCGGCGCAGAAGGTGGATGCCAAGCCGAAACAGGCACTGCAGCTGCCATGGCTGCCGCAGCCCTTGCGGAGCTTTGCGGAGCCTCCCCAAAGATAGCGCTTACAGCAGCGGCGATCGCGCTTAAAAATATAATGGGACTCGTATGCGACCCGGTCGCAGGTCTTGTTGAGTGTCCCTGCATCAAACGAAATGCTATCGGAGCTGCTAACGCAGTGCTTTCATGCGATATGGCGCTTGCCGGAATAACAAGCTTGATCCCATTTGACGAAGTAGTGCTTGCAATGCGAAGCGTAGGGCGGCTGATGCACCCCGATCTAAGGGAAACAGCAAAAGCAGGGCTGGCTGCTACTCCTACCGCGCTTAATATAGCCAAAACGCTTCAAAACCCCAGCTTGGACGCATAATATGTCAAAAAATAAAGCGGTAGGATACGCATTTACTCCTATCGCTTTTAAAATCTATTTTTCTACTTTTTAGTCAAGATTAAGTTTTCTAAGTGCTCGCATTGCATTTAAGATCGCTATTACCGATACGCCTACATCAGCAAACACAGCCTCCCACATCGTAGCAATTCCGAAGGCTCCCGTTATCAAAACCGCACCTTTTACAAAAAGAGCAAATACGATATTCTGAATAACTATTCGCCTTACTTTTCTTGATAACGCAAGCGCATAAGGAAGCTGCTCGATAGAATCGTTCATAAGAACCATATCCGCCGCTTCAATTGCTGCATCTGATCCAAACGCGCCCATCGCAATGCCTACATCCGCACGCATAAGCACCGGAGCATCATTTATGCCATCTCCCACATAAGCAACTCGTCCCTCGGCCTTTGAAATTATGCGTTCGGCCTCACGCACTTTGTCCTCGGGAAGCAGCTCGCTCTTTACATCATCAATAGCCAAATCCTTTGACAAAGGCTCGGCAATTTCCCTTCTATCACCCGTAAGCATCACGGTATGCTTTACGCCAAGCTTTTTGATCTTTGCTATCATATCCTTTGCAGTGCTTCTTGGAGCATCGGACAGCTCAATATATCCGCAATACTTATCATCAATTGAAACGTGAACCGCAGTCACCGAAAGAGGCTCTCCCCCGACAAATTCGGCATTTCCTACACGTACAGCTTTACCGCATACATTTGAGGCAACGCCCTTTCCTGCATATTCATGCACATCATTTATACGTTCATAATCGATAGATCCTTCATACATCTCGCAAACGGCTTTTGATAGCGGATGCTTTGAATATGCTTCAGCGTGAGCCGCATAGTAAGTAAGCTCATACGCAGATATCCCTTTTGGATATACTCCCGTGACCGCAAACTTTCCGCTTGTTAAAGTACCTGTTTTGTCCATTATAACCGTATCGACCTTGGAAAGGGTATCCAAACAGCTCGAACCCTTAACAAGTATTCCCAGCTTTGAGGCTCCGCCCATACCCGCAAAGTAAGTGAGCGGAACGGATATAACAAGCGCGCAAGGGCACGATACAACTAAAAATAAGAGGCTTCTATGTATCCATTCCGTCCATTCGCCTTTAAGTAAAAGCGGAGGCAACACAGCAAGAAGTACAGCCGCAACTACGACTATAGGTGTATAAAACTTTGAAAATCTGGTTATGAATCGCTCAGAAGTAGCCTTTTTCTCCGCTGATTCCTCAACAAGCGCCAATATCCTTGCGGCAGTGGACTCTTCATAAGGCTTGGTCACCTTTACCTTTAAAACGCCTTCCAGGTTTATACATCCGCTAAATATGCTGCTCTCTACGGTAACGGCAGCGGGAAGTGATTCGCCTGTCAGCGCGGATGTATCCACAGTGGATGTGCCTTCAATTATAATACCGTCAAGAGGTATGCGTTCTCCCGGCATTATGAGTATAATGGAACCAACCTCCACCTCCTCCGGCAGCATTTCGATAAGTTCACCATCCTTCTCCACACGCGCAGTATCGGCACAAAGCTCCATCAATGACGATATTGCATTTCTGCTTTTTGCCACCGCGATATTCTGGAATAGCTCTCCAATTTGGTAAAACAACATTACGAATATTGCCTCTGAATACTCACCGATCACGAAGGCTCCTATAGTTGCCAGCGACATTAAAAAATTCTCATCAAACACCTGTCCGCGAGCTATATTTTTAACGGAACTTAAAAGAACATCATATCCGGCAATAAGATATGGGATCACAAAGCACAGAAGCTTTGCCCAACCTGTTACAGGAATAAAATTTAATGCAACAAGCAGCACAAAGGAAAGCGCCACACGAGCTATAACAAGTTTCTGCGAGAAATTAAGTTTCATATGTTTATAAAGCACTCCCTATGAACCTTGGAGCAGACCTTTGAAGCCTTTTTGAGTATATCATCAAAAGTTGCATCATCCGCATCTATGGTAATACGCTGCAACATAAAATTTATGACTACAGAATTTACGCCATCGATCTTACTTATTGCCTCCTCCATTCGTGCTGCACAATTGGCGCAATCCAGATTCTGCATGCGATATGATTTTTTCATTTCCCTATCCCCCATCTATTCCTCAATATGCTCCATTCCCTGATCGATCATAGTGCGTACATGATCATCGTCAAGTGAATAAAAAACCGTCTTTCCTTCTCTCCTGTATTTTACAAGGCGTGACTGCTTTAGTACCCTTAGCTGATGCGATATCGCAGAAGCGCTCATATTAAGAAGCTTTGCTATATCGCAGACACACATTTCCGAGGCAAATAATACATAAAGTATTTTTATGCGAGTGGTATCCCCAAAAACCTTATAAAGCTCGGCCAGGTCATAAAGCTTCTCCTCTTTTGGAAGGCATTTTCGCACCTTTTCTACCAGATCTTCATGCACATGCATAAAGTCACAACTTACTATATCTTCCATAACGACCTCACATTTGAATAATTGTTCAATTGTTATTGTATTTAATTACATATGTATTGTCAATATGTTTTATTCATAAAAAGCATTATATTTTTACATATTTCGCCTTTAAAGAGCGCCGTAAAATAAAAAAGACCTCCCCGGCCTTAGACGCAGCATTATAATATCCATGTATTCAAATTCTGAGACAAAAAAGCACCTACCGCAAGAGCAGCAGGCGCTTTGAGTTCTAAAAGCGTTATTGTTTTAGTCGATCATGCTCAAAAAGTCATGCTCAATTTTCAATTCGTAAGTTAAAGTCTCAATGTCAGGCATAAGCTTCAGCGCTTCCCTGTCAAATTTTAACGTAATATACGCGAAGACAAAATCATGATAGTAGGCATCATCCAGCACAAAAATCGACTTCATGTCGCCTGTACTCTCATCAAGCTCATAGCTATTCAATATATCGCAGAAAACAGCTTCCCTAGCGGCGGATAATTGTTGGCTAAAGGCTTGCTCATAGCCCTCTTTATCAATGTCAACAGTCGCTTGATCGCCCCCATATATACATCTAACTTCAAAAGTATCGTCATCTATCCACTCGCGAATAAACACAGGCTCGGGGTCTTCGTCCAGGTTTCCAAAGAACTCCTCGGGAAAGAGCACTTCGGAAAGAGTACCGTTTTCAAAGTAAGCGCAGTGCGCATAAAAACCATAGTTGCGTCCGCCCAGCAGAAAGAAGTATATCAGCTTTCCGCCGTAGCTTGTATCGCATACCATAAACTGAGCGGCGGTATCGTAGCTTGCCGCGTCCGCCTCGCAAAAGCCCGTTTCCAAATCACCGACAGTCAGCACCGGCGTATTATAGTCGCTCACATTCATTATGATCTCTTCTTCGGCGCCATCTTCATCCAGATCATACATGTAGGAAAAGAAGAAGGTCGAATCATCTTCGGGATCGGAATATTGTGCCTGTACACGTCCGTCCGATGTCTGAGGCTGTTCAGAGCCTTCCGGAGTATCGGCAGGCGTACACGCGATAAAGGTAAACGTAAGCGCTAATAGTATAGCCATAAGTAGAGTTGCTTTTTGCTGCATATTAATACATCTCCATTCTTTTTTGTGATTTTGTTAAGGGCACAGTTGCATATCCGCATTTGCTGCATTGATAATTATTCGCGTTAGGATTATATACCAATTCATGAGCACTGGTATGATAGCAATTGCATGTCGAGCATTTACGCTTGTGCTGTGTCGGAGTGTGCTGTAAGTACCCCGAAGTACCAGTAACACTATGATTAATATAAATAATTTTTATAGCGCCGCGTGACATTTGTTCATTACGATCTGTTCGAGCAAACGAGCCATCGTAGTCATAATAATAATGCAATATATATTCCCACGAGTTTCCGCTTGCAGCCAAACTTTTGCTACCCATTTGAGAAAGAACTCCACCACCTTTGCAAGCATGTGAGTGTACCGAAGAATCATGCACATGGAACCCAGGAAACAATCTAAATGTAGAATCCAGCATCATATACGGCCAAATATAATCTACTGCTGAATCGGCAGCGGAAAGCCTTGTTTTACTAGGATCGTAGACTTGGTCGTTTGTATCTTCGCGCACATCATAGTTGAGATCAGGATATTTTTTTCTCATAATACGCATCCACCCATAGTTTTTTATTGCCATGGCGCATGACCTAAATGCATTGGCTGTAAAATCCGAATAATTTACTTCACCTGCCATTACAACTTTGCAATAAGTCTTAAAATCTACAGTGCCATAGTTGCGAACCCTAATTGTTGAAGGATTACTCCACGCATAAGTTGAAGCATAGGGCGTATCATAGTCTTTTTCAACATGGAGAGGAATATTACATTGTGAGCATCCTGAATACGTTAGGTAAACAGAAACATCTGCATATGGATCAAGCGACACTTCAAAAAATACAGGATCACCATCACACTTACCAACTACTAAAGTAATGACATTATAGCCATTCGTATAATAGCCTGCTTCTCTGAAAACCTTCATATTGACGATTGCCGTATATGCAAGAAACTCGGATTTAGAATAATAATCACATGCATTTGATACATCCACAAGCGACAATGAACATACGTGAGCGTTTTTATATTAAACAGCCCTAAATGTTCTTTTCTATTTTCTTCGTTAGAAATAAACTCTGCATATTCGTTTTGAAGCGCAGGTTCAAACATGCCGGGTAGAGAATTAAGATTTTGCTCATTAATAGCATCATAAAGCGAATATATCAATTCTTCTGCTTCAATGGTCGTGGGACAATCGAAACGATTAGCAATAATTTGAGCATCGTCTCGATGGGTTGCATTTGTAAATACGGGCGTAATTGACACTATCAAGGCAAATAACGTGAACCAGAGTGTTACTTTTTTCATTGGAAAAAACCTTTTTTTTATTATACAATAAAACACTATATTTAGTCAAGTGTTCTATTAATATATTTTATCTCGTAATGGTGGCACCGTCGAAATTCCTTGCGGTAGACTCTTCCACAGTCATACCATCCACCCCTGCCGCACCTTTGTTTGCAGACTCGTCGCTAAAATTCGCCCATGCCGGCAAACAAAAAGCACCTGCGGCAAGAGCAGCAGGCGCTATGTGTCAAAATTAGTCGTTGATTATGTTCGCTACAACGCCCGAACCTACGGTACGGCCGCCTTCTCTTATAGCAAAGCGAAGTCCCTTCTCTATTGCTATGGGAGT
>JAFQCL010000034.1 GCA_017416425.1 Clostridia bacterium | reverse complement strand
GTTCTACTTTCTTATTAAACTTTTCTTCGGTAGGCATAAACATACAGTGTTTGTAAATCTCATATGTTTGTAAAATATCGTTCTTGTGAGTTAATTCTATTAGGTTCATTGCACGCACCTACAAATTCAAGTTTATCTAACTCTATTATAGCAGATAAACGAATAAAAAACAGGGACGGAATTACTCCTGTCCCCTCTATTTATGCACTCTGCATTAAGTTATTAACCGCAAGCTACACATTCTGCAGAACGCCTTTCATTGCGAGGAGCCACACCTTCTGACGAAGGCATCGGTGCTAGTAGTCCCCAATGGTAGCTTGAGGGTTATGCCCTCGAAGAAAGCTATTTTTTAGCATCAAAACTTTTTCTACTCCAAGCTCCTTCGACTTGCAGGTGCAGGACGGCGAGTCGCGAAGCAGGGGTTTGGGGAGGTATGGTCCCCGCCGAGGTGCAGGGGCGGAGCTCCTGCGAAACGGGTCAAGGGCAGTGTCTTTGCGAGGAGCCACACCTTCTGACGAAGGCATCGGTGCTAGTAGTCCCCGGCTGGGGGTTGGGGGCGGAGCCCCCAAAAAAACTATAATTATAACCTAAAACCTCATTTCATAAGCTCGTCCATCTCGGAGATAAGCTCGTCAAACAGCTTTAAGGCATCCTCAACGGGCTTTGCCGTTGTCATGTCAACACCCGCTATTTTAAGCAAGGATATCGGATCCTGACTTCCGCCGGAGCTTAAGAAACGAATGTAATCATCAACCGCCGGCTGACCCTCTTTGAGTATTCTGTTTGCAATGGCAACGGCAGAAGAGAATCCGGTGGAATACTGGAATACATAGAAGTTGTAGAAGAAATGGGGTATTCTTGCCCATTCATAGGCTATCTCCTTGTCAACAACTATGCTGTCGCCATAATATTTGCAGTTCAGATCGTAATATATCTTAGAGAGCGTATCGGCAGTCAAGCTTTCGCCGCGCTCTGCTGCCTGATTCATGAGCATTTCAAACTCGGCGAACATCGTTTGGCGATAAAGCGTTGTACGGAACTGTTCAAGGAAATTGTTGATAAGATAAGCGCGCTGCTTCTTATCAGTAGTCTTACCGAGCAGATGGTGCATGAGAAGTACTTCGTTACAGGTCGAAGCGACTTCAGCAACGAAAATCACATACTGTGAATTTACAATGGGCTGATGCTTCACGGAAAGATATGAATGGAGCGCGTGTCCCATTTCGTGCGCTAATGTGAACATACTGTCGAGAGTGTCCTTATAATTCATGAGCACAAATGGATGCGGACGTCCGCCTGCAGAATACGCTCCGCTGCGCTTGCCCTCATTTTCATATACATCGATCCAGCGATTGTTGAAACCCTCGCGCAGCATATCAAGATAATCCTCGCCAAGGGGCTTTAAGCCTTCGAGGATAGTGGTCTTTGCGGTCTCAAAATCTATATATTCATCCGCACCGGGAACTATTGAGGTATAGATATCATACATATGGAGCTCATCGACGTTCATCAGCTTCTTCCTAAGGGCGATGTACCTGTGGAGCAGACCTATATTTGCGTTTACGGCGGAGATCAAATTATGATATACGGATACGGGAACCTCTGTCCTGTCAAGTGAGGCCTCCATGGTATTGTTGTATTTGCGAGCCTTTGCATGGAACATGAGCTGCTTTACCTGAGAATCCAAAAACGCGGCGCAGGTATTTTTAAAGCTTTCAAATGTATTGTACATGGAAAGGAATGCAGCTTTTCTGACTTCAACATCAGCATTTTCAAGAAGCGGCACAAAGGAGCCCTGAGTTACCTTGTAGGTCTTGCCCTTAACGGTGATGTCCGGGAACTTAAGGTCTGCGTTGCGGAATATGGATGCGGTGTCACTGGGAGCGGACGATACTTCGCCGGCGGAAGCAAGCAGAGCCTCCTCGGCATCGGTCAGTATATGGCTTCTCCTTCTGCGAACTTTTTTAAGATAGCGCTCATACCGCTTAAGTTCGGGGAGCTCGGCAAAGAATTTGTCCAATGTTTCATCCGATATCGCCAAAAGCTCCGGAACTTCAAAAGCCGAAGCGCTGTCTATCTTTACGCCAACGCTCATTATGCGGCCGCGCATGTCCTGATAGAAGCCGTTTGCGGTATCCTGATCGGATTTTCGTGAGGCATAGCTGAATAATGCGCTCATCTTCAGGTCGATCTCATCGCTTAGCTGAAAGTATTCATACAGTGTTTTAGCGCTCTCGCCGAGCCTTCCTCTGTATGCTGCAACCTTTTCGGGCATGAGAGCACAGCGGTTTAGCTCTTCAAACCAAAGCTCATCGGATCCAAAGAGGTCTTCTGTAGCCCAAGTAAAGCGTTTTTCGACATCGGCACGTTTCGGGATACTGTTCTGTGTTGACATGGTTTTCCTCCAAATTATTTAATCGAATAATTATATCACGTTTAATTAAAATCAAACGTATATTATTAAGACATAGGAATAAATGCAGAGCGGCTATAGCGAAGTAAGCAGCTTATTAAGCTCAAAGGCATCCTTAGCGCAGGCGACAGCCCCTGCCGCATTTAATTCGCATCTATCTCCGTATCCATAAAGTACACCGATGGCATCCATGCCGCATGTGCGTGCGCCCAATATATCGAATTTGCGATCGCCGACCATTATAGCGGAGGATGGGTCAAAAATTCCAAGCCTTTTTAGCGCAAATCTTATAACGTCTTCCTTTTTATCGCGCGTACCGTCAAATTCGCTTCCGGCTACAAACGCGAAATGATCGAGCAGCCCAAAGTGCTCAAGTATTTTGACTGAAAATTCGGTGGGCTTTGAAGTAGCTACTGCAAGCTTTTTCCCCATGGAGGAAAGCTCTTTCAGCATATCCCTTACGCCCGGATATACTTCGTTTTCAAATAGCCCTGAAACGGAATAGTATTCACGATATTTTTTTACCGCGAGTTCGGCTTCATCTGCTGACATGCCATAGAAGTCACGGAAGGAATCCCGAAGCGGCGGCCCGATAAAGCGAAAAAGCTCAGAACGGTCGTTTACATCTATTCCGAAACTGTTTAGCGCGAACATCACTCCGTTTGTAATGCCGATCCCGGGGTCGGTAAGCGTTCCGTCAAGGTCGAATAGTACATAGTCAATTCTTTTCATTAAAGTCTCCTTTATTTTTGATGTTGCACGATCCATGTCTTTTGCAAGCATCGCAGCCGCATCTGCATGAGCTTTTCCTAAAGCGGTTTACCATGATCCATATCGCGCCGATAAGTATAGCGCCGGCTATTAAATACCAGATGATATCCATAGGCTATAGTATGAGCTGACCAAGCTGAAATACCAGCGCGCTTACGATGTATGCGACAGCTACCTGATAACACACGGCAAATATGGTATGCTTTGTGCTTGAAAGCTCGCTTCGCATGGTGGTGACGGCGGCGATGCAGGGCGTATAGAGAAGTACGAATATAAGGAAGCTGAATGCGGAAAGCGGAGAAAAGGCGGAACCAAGCGCAGAAAGCACCTCTGTATTTGCCGCATCGATGGCAAAACCGAAGAATATGGCCAGCGAGGATACGACAGCCTCTTTTGCAACGAATCCGGTTAAAAGCGCAACGGCAGCCTGCCAGAAACCAAAGCCGTTTAATGTAAATACAGGCGCTATGGCGTTTCCGATCACGCCTATTATGCTTTCTGAGCTGTTTTCGACCATGTGGAATGAGAAGTCAAAGCTCATCAGGAACCAGAGTATGACGCTCATAGCAAATATTATGGTTCCCGCCTTTTTAAGGAAGTGCTTTACCTTATCCCATACGTTTAAAAGCGTACCCTTTAAAGAGGGCAGGCGGTAGGGCGGAAGCTCGATAAGAAAGTGCGCGTCTACACCTTTAAACAGCGTATTTTTAAATAAAAGTCCCGAAAGCATGCCCACGATCATGCCTAAAAGATACAGGCAAAGCACGACTATACCCGCGTTTTTACCGAAGAAGGCGCCTGCGATAAGCCCGTATACGGGAAGCTTGGCGGAGCAGCTCATGAATGGAAGCAGCAATATTGTCATGCGCTTATCATGTATATTTTCCATGGTGCGTGCGCCCATGGTGGCGGGAACTGTGCAGCCAAAGCCCATTAAAAGCGGTATGAAGCTTTTTCCGCTCAGCCCAAAGCGGCGCATGGGCTTATCCATTATAAACGCTATGCGGCTCATATAGCCCGAATCCTCAAGCAGGGACAGGAAGAAGAATAGGAGGGCTATCTGCGGTAAAAATGTAAGCACGCCTCCAACGCCCGCGATAACACCATCGCAGATCAGGAGCTTGAACCAAGAGGGAGCGTTCAGCGCTGTAAGCCCCGAATCAACAAAAGGCATGATCCCATCGTCAATAAAAGACGCCGCAAGGTCGCTTAAAAATGAGCCCAGGCTCGAGAAGGTGAGCATGAATATTATGCCCATGATGAGTATGAACAGGGGTATTGCTATAAATTTATTGGTAAGTATCCGATCGATCTTATCGCTTATGCCCTTTGCAGCCGTGGAACGATACTTTACCGATGTGGAGATAGTTTTCTCTATATAGCTGTATCTGCTGCTTGCGATGGCCGTTTCATTGTCGAGTATGAGGCCGCCGAATGAATATTCATCGCGTATGGCATCTATCTTCTGCTGTTCAGTCGCAGTGAGTTTGAGCGCGTTTAGCACTAAAAAATCGCCCTCTAGCGCCTTGATCTCCGCCCAGTGTTTCTTAAGACCTGCTGCTGCGGCTTTTTCATCTATGACATCACCAATTCTATGGTGAAAATAGTGGGTATAAGCATCGTATATGTGATCCGGTTCTATAGAAAAGCCTTCATGCATCTGAATATGGGCAGCGGTAAGCAATTTTTGAGCTGAATCTATTAAAAGCTCAATGCCCTGACCCGTTTTTGCGCTTATCGGTATGACGGGTATGCCAAGCTGCTTTGACAGCATCGTACAATCTATCTTGTCACCGTTTCGCTCAACCTCATCCATCATATTAAGCGCAATTATCATGGGCACCTCAAGCTCCATGAGCTGCACTGTGAGATATAGATTGCGCTCAAGATTTGTACCGTCTACTATGTTGATTATGGCATCGGGCTTTTCATCTATTATGTAGTTTCTTGCAACAACTTCCTCCATGGTATGGGGGGAAAGCGAATATATGCCGGGAAGGTCTATTAGGGTCATCTCATGTCCCATGGTGCAAAGCTTAGCCTTGCCCTTTGAATTTGTTTTTACAAGGCCTTCCTTTTTTTCAACGGTAACGCCCGGCCAATTTCCAACGTATTCACGAGAGCCTGTCATGGCATTAAAAAGCGTTGTTTTTCCGCAATTGGGGTTGCCCGCGAGCGCAAGCCTGACTGGGCGATTATCATCGGATATGCTGCCCGGGCATATGTCATTATGCTTATCTCCGCATAGCGTTTTAAAACGCAGCATGCTTTGCGTCATACTTGCTGCTCTATCATGCTGGTATTCATCCACAATATCATCGTGGCATATATTTTTTATAAGGGAAATGCCCGCAAGCCTGCGTTGCTTTTTGATATCCAGCAATAATTTTTGCTGAGCCTCTACTTCGTCATCATCCATGATAACTATGTGCGCCGCATCCTCTTTTCTGAGAGAAAGACGGGAATTTCGTGCCATTATTTCGATAGGGTCTCCCATGGGAGCTATCCGCTTTACCTCAATTTGGGTATAAGGTATAAGCCCCATATCGATCAGGCGCCTTCTCCTCATGGGAGTATCAGCATCAAGTTTATATATATACCCGATTTGACCTATTTTCAGGTCATTTAGCGTTCTTCTCATTAATCTGC
This sequence comes from Clostridia bacterium, assembly GCA_017416425.1. Lineage (GTDB taxonomy): Bacteria > Bacillota > Clostridia > Christensenellales > CAG-138 > RGIG1693. Next base: position 9,255 of record JAFQCL010000034.1, on the reverse strand, counting down.
TCCGGAATGTATGTTTGCTGCATAAATATTAGCGGCAACTAAATTTATTATAGCACAAAGATTTCGTCCGGTAAGCTGTTAAATAATAAATCGTAATAAATCTTAGAAAAAATTGGAATACTGCTTTTAATGACAAAGTTTACAAAAAATACACATATTGTATGCATTAAGAATTGTAGATATCTCCATACATGGGATGAAACTAGTAAGGAATATGCGTGGCAAAAAGCAGATGATAACTATGAAAAAACATATAAATGGGATAAAATAATACCATATAAATATTAAAAATGTAATTAAATAAGTACATATAAGCTATTAATCTGCATATACTTGACTTTTTTTGAAATAAGAGATATAATGCTATAAGATTGACAGTAAAAGACTACACAGTCAAAACCACAAGGAGAAATACATGAGACGAGTTGTTTCTGCGTTTCTGATTGTGATGATGCTTATATCCTTACTACCGTTATCATCGCTATCAGAAGTGATAACTAACTTTAAATTTACTAAGAATAATGTGCACGCGCCTTCCAATGATAATCTTGGAATACTTTATGACATATCTATCTCAAACAATCAAGGGCTATCTATTGAGGAACTCCGTGGTAAATTCCCGGATGGCAAATTTTGGAATAGTCCGAGGGGCGGCACAAACGATCCGGATAGCTGGACCAACACGCCATGTAATCATGGGAGTAGTTCCAGCTCCCATGTATGCAATAGTTTTCTTTACAGCAGTCAATGCTATGGTTTTGCGAGAAAGCTGGGCTATGATTATTATGGAACAGATCCTGCTACCCAGTGGACGAAATATACTGATCGTTCAGCGCTTGAAAATATAAAACCTGGTGACATAATAAGATATTTGACACATTCTGTATTTGTTCTTGATATTACCAGTACCCATTATATAGTAGCTGATTGCAATTCAGATCACCAGTGCGTGATACGCTGGGATAGGCAGATAGATAAAAGTAGGGTTTATAATAATTTCAGGTATATTTGGTCGGCTCCTTATGCTATATCAGATTGTGAGCATGAATATATAGCTACAAACGGAAGTGTTTATTGCCTGCATTGCGGTGCGGAATATGAATCTGAATATACATCACAGTTTGCTAAATATACTTCTAGTGCGACAACACTGACAGTAATGAGTAAGCCCTATACATTTGCTGCAATGCAAACCGAATATACAGTAACAGGAAAGGTGAATGTTGTTGGGAGCTTAATTAATTACTATGGTGAGACCTGGTATGAGCTTGAAAATGGCGGCTATGTACCATCACAATACTTGACCTTGCATGGATATATTTGCGATATACGGGTGGATGGCGCTACTTTTCCAAGCGGTGCGCTGCCGATTGGTCAGGGATTTCCGCTACAGGGAACGGTGCATTCCAGAAATGTTATAGATACTGTTGTAGTGGGAATATTTGAACGTGATGGAACTTATACCGAACAGGTGGAAACTATAGCATCGCTTGGAGAATATAGTTTTAATATTTCGAGTGTAGACAGCAGCATATTGTTTGGACAGCTTGAAGAGGGAGCATATACCTATGTGGTTTATGCCGAGGATTCCGGAGGCTCAAGGTGTGCGCTTATTGCTGATTTCAACATAGGAAGTGAAGATGATATAACGTATATGGTGCGCTACGATGCAAATGGCGGTTATGCTGCGCCTGAACAGGTGAGCTTCCCTGCAAATGGCAGCGTCAGGTTGTCTTCGGAAATTCCCCAGCGCGCCAATTGTCGCTTTAAGTATTGGAATACGCAAGCGGACGGCAATGGCGTGATCTATATGCCCGGAAGCCAATATGAGCGAAATGAATCTCTCTATCTGTATGCCATATGGGAATGTGATGTGACATTTATAAATGGGATGACCGGAAATACGATATTGCAAACTGTAGTAAATTATGGCGCCCCTGCAATTCCGCCATTGATGCCTATATATAATGGCTATGTATTTGCGGGATGGGATGCAGATATTTCTGAAATAACCGGCCATACGATAATTACAGCTCAATATGAGCTCGTGACAATTCTTGGAGATGCAGATGGTAACGGTGTTATCTCATCAATTGATGCACTCATAACGCTTAGAATTGCTATGGGATATCTGTTTCCCAGCCCTATTCAGGATGTCATATGTGATATAAATCAAAATGGCATTATAGATGCGCTGGATGCATTGGCCATACTGCGGGTAGCGCTTGGAAATTCCTCTGAAGATAGTGCCATACCTAGTCGGAATTCAATACTTTTTGAGAAGCAGTATGAATTTGCTGAAAGCATAGGAAATTTAGGTTGATGAAATTCATTTGAGATCCTCATTCTGTTTGGAATGAGGATCTTATGTATAAGGGCGATGGTATTAAATGAGTGAGGTAATACCTTTGGGTTGAATTCATAATGTATTGATAAGGGCAAAGCAGCCATATGCCTGTCTGTAATTGATGGTATATTGCATGAACAAAATTTTGGAGGTATTCTGTGAAAAAAATACTTGCGCTATTTTTAGCATTTCTTTGCATTGTGGGGACTTCCTGCGGCAGAAGTATGAACAATGTAATAGAAAAGGAGCAGAATTTTACGGGTATCGTTGCAGAAGTTAAAGATAGCTATATTATGGTCAATGTAAGCGAGGATGATCCGCTATATAGCAGTTGCAATATTATGATTATCTCCTTGCATGAAGAGCTAAAGGAGTGCTATATGAATTTTTTTGTTGGCGATGAAGTTGTAGTTTATTACGATGGCCTCATACGGGAAACCGATCCACCAAGCGTAAATAGGGTGCATGCTATAATTCTTAAAACGCCATAAGATCGAAAAACCAATTGATAAAAAAGCACAGGAGATGGATAAAAAAGTGAGCATCTTTTTTATGTTGTTCATTTTGATACCACTCGTTATTTAGCATTAGACGTCAACTAATAGGGTTTCTATCATTTATATATTTTATGCTGACCAGATTGCTGGTAAATAGTTTTTGAAAAGCCGTTTTGCTAAATTAAACAAGGACTTAAGGTATTCCCGCTTTTATTTTTTAAAATCCGTTCTAGATTATATGGTAAAGTTTTTACAAGCTTCAGCAGGCAAGCGATGTTGCTCTATGCTATCGTTATTACGACCATACTTTATATGTATCAATAATGGTTTTTAAATTGATTGATAGATCATCGCTTCCATTCAATCGAAGAACAGGGCATTGCAACGATTCTGCCCATTTTGTGTGAGGTATCAGGTTTGTTGAGCCGCCTCATAATCATAGCTGGTCACATCGTTCAAAAAATTTTATGTGTCTGGTACATCTCGTCGCACTCCAAAACTATATATAAGAATTATTGCATTCTGCTGGTGTACTCTCGTAACACACATGTCTGCTGGTGCTGCTAAATGTATTGAAATAGCAAAAAATGGATTAAAATTTTCATTAAAACTGCCCCTATAACCCCCCACAACAAAATGGTTACTTCCAGAAATGGTAGCGATAAGTCGCTGATTTTTCCCTACGAGAATGCATTGCTAAAAAGGTATCTTTGTTATCTTCCGCCGAATATACTTGTCAATAGCTACAAATACAATCCCAAATTGTCGTACCACCATTTTTTCGAAGCGCTTCATTTCTGAACCGGTCGCACCGAAGATCATAATTCAATTTTTACAAGAGCATCCTTCCTAATTTAATAAAATAAAACTGGACACCAAGGTGATATCAATCGTATCAAAACTGGTGTCCAGTTATGGTAACAGTTGATAATAATGATACGGTTTCATATGGTTGCATTATGGTTGCATTGGAACTGCAACCATATGAGCGAAAAATGCAACCCTCAAAAAAGAGTTGGACAAATTGGAATTGGTTAAATACTTTTTACTGGATGCAGTTCAATATATCCTCGTGTGCCGATAGGCTCTAATTGAATACGGGGGTTGCTATCATCCCAAGCATATCCAATGCTTTGAGGGTTGTATTTCTTGATTGCATCCCATACCTGCTGAATTGCCTCACCAAAGTTTTCCTCTTCAAAAGGTTCGCCCTGGAACATGATGTATTTGCATTTAGGTAGTTCGATGACCTCAAATCCGTCGGGGATTTCACCCGAATAGTCCGTGGCTACCTCTACACCCTGCACATATTCAGATGTTCCTGTTTTGATGTAGTTTTTAGGAAGCCATAAGCATACAGGTTCACCACTAATTGCTTTCATACTGCAAAGCAATCCCCATACATCACAACCAACTTCTTCGCAGTATTTGAAATATTCTGTTGCTTCTTTACCTCGTTTGATAATGACCTTTCTTTCAGGTTTCTCCACTACTTGCAAGAAAACACTTTTCACTTCGCTCATTTCTGCCTTCTCCTTTTTTTGAGCATATTTGATTCCATAAGGCTTGAACAGATAAATTGGTGTAGGACATACGGAATATTCATAAGGATTACATCCAAACTCTTTGTAAAATGCTCGCTGATAGCCGTCCACACTCTCGTATCCTGTGTCAAATGCAACATCAATTATCTTTACTTTTTCATCTCTTAATCTGAGCGCAGATTTAGACAATCTCAGTCGCCTGATATAAACTGCGGGTGTCATATGGAGTAAATCCATGAAAAGTCTATATGAGTACCACGGAGAATACCGTGATACATTCGCAAGGTCAGCCATTGTAATATTTGAATCAATGTGCATTGCGATGTAGTCCTGCATTCTTTGAACCGCTTCTATATGCCCATCCATTTCTGTTCACCTCCTTATGCTCATATTATAGGGAAACTCGAAAGGTCTTTCTCGACTTAATTTGCTGAAATAGTGCAGCCGCCCACATATGAGAGCGGCTGTTTCTGTCTGTGCGACATATTCAAGTTTGACTAACTAATTATATCATAGCATCGAAAAAATAACAAAATAAAAGACCGACCATTCAGATACTTATCGTATCAAAATGATCGGTCTTATTTGGTGCGGTCGATGGGACTTGAACCCATTATTACTCAAAATAAAAAGTAAATACCGATGTAATCCATATTTAAAAAATGCATAAGTTTAGCCAAAAACAGCACGTTCTTTGTTGCTGTTATAAACGCTTTTTTAACGGATATTACGCAACTGGTTAAACCGAAGTGCGGGAAAAAGTGCGGGATAGATTTTACTTTTGGTAAGACAGAATCCTTGACACGTTTGATTCAATCTGCTCTGCCGCCTGCCTTTTTTCGTCCGCGAAAAGATGCCCGTACACACCAAAGGTATCCATGTTTTTGCTGTGTCCGACAACATCTCTGACCATACCTTCAGGTAAATTTTTGTTAACGCTGACAAAGGTATGCCTTAGTTCATATAGCGTTGTACGTTTTATGCCGTTATAATCTTGATAGCGATACCATGCTGCAAGTAGAGTGCCTTCGCGTACAGGATCGCCGGTTACCGTCGGGAATACATACGCTGACAATAGACCGGCGGCATTCAATTGTGATCGCTGAGCCTTCAGACGCTCTAAGCACATTTCTCCAACAGCTATAGTGCGCTTCGCATTCTCGTTCTTCCCAGAGGTATGTTTACCGTGTACGTTGATTGCACCGGTAACACAGATGACCTTCTCGGCAAAATCTATGTTGCTCCACTGCAACGCTATTAATTCACCAGGTCGCAGCCCTGTCAATAGCGCTACCCTGTAAGCGTTAATATACCAGTCGTTTATAACTTTCCCGCGATACATTGTTTCTGAGGATTCCATCACCATCTGAAAATCGCTTACAGAAAGTATGCTCTTTGAAGATTTTGTTGCAATTTTAGGAATTTCCAAGTCGTCACATCTTAATTGTGAATATTGATGCTTGCGACACCACTTGCAAAACGACGAAGCGGCGCTACGTACATTTGACAAGGTTTTCCTTGATAGTCCACGGGAGCCTAATTCATCAAGTATATTCTGAAAATTTTGTTCCGACAATTTGCTGATTTTTATTAAACCAAGCTCCGGCAAAAAATAACACTTCACGTAACTTTTATATTGCAACCACGATGAGTAAGAGGTGGTTTTTTGTTGATGGTCAAGCCACAGCTGTAGATAATGGCGTACACGTTTATCATTGTTAGTAGCGTTCTCCAGCCACTCATCCGCTTTAGCATGACACTCAATCTTCCCTTTACGTCCCGGGGTGGAGCTGTAAAAGGATTTCCGTACCCCGTCCTTCTGTACATCAATACGCCAATGGCTGCGTGATTCGCACCAATAGGCTTCATTAACTCTACTACGCATATGTTAACACCTCCGCTTGCTGATTTTTATTTTCTTTTGCCATTTATACCCTTGTACAAAGCATAAATGGCCGGAGCTCCAAATAGAGGGATGAACAATATTGTACCTGTAACGATGTTGCCTACCATGGAATCCGGAGAAGTAGCCAGCATAGGCAGCACATAAAATAGCAATGCTCCAATTACAGCCGTGTAAATGCCAATGCCAGTCTTTTGCTGTGGTCGAGCGTTTACCGTTCCAACTACCCATGCAAATACCGATGGCAGTAACACCGCCAGTACAATCCAAATACCATATTTAGGTTGTGTCGATCCGGTAGGGGCGGAAACTTCCACAGGCACTGGATTTACGACCTGCACAGGAACAGTGTCTACAACTGGTGCAGTGGCTACAACAAGTGCAGAAATTGGTGTGGGCGTATCGGCGATAATTGCGTGTTCAGGGCGAGGCGGTGCGCTTGCTATAACTATACCTTTAGCCAATGCAGCTTGTTTTAGATTCAAAAATTTTGCCGTGTTTGCATTTCTCATACGCGAATAAGCGGATAGTGACTTAGGCGCTAAATCCGGTAACAGGTATCTTAGCTTGTGATACTCTTTGATTTTCTGCAAGCGCTCATCGCTTTTACCCAGAGTTTCTTTGTTTTCCTTGTATGTAGCTATATCGCTCGCAGTCCTATCATCTCTATAAGGACGCTGCATCGCGGTTTCTATTGGCACTTCTACGCCCTTAAACTCAACATATCCGCGACCCATGTAGGGCAAAATATCAATATCACAACCTAAATGAGCGCAACCATAACGCTTAAAAACATCGGGGAGTTTTGGAAAGAGAGGGTGGCGTCCTGAAACGCTGTACACTCTGCCCGAATAGATTGCGCACGTCTCACAACACGCACCGCTGTGGCTAAGAAACTCGACAAGTTCGAAGTGTTCGAGAATGTTTGCAAACTGATCTTTTTTAGAGTTTGACCTTATATAAGCTTCCATTTCGTCTCCCTCTTCGAAGCGTCCGTCTTCATAGTACCATTCGACCATGCGCAAATAATCAGCCTCCGACCAGAACGTTCCTGAGTGCCGCATGAGCTCCATGGCCTTTTTATACACTTTATACGCTATGTCTCGATTAGGATTTTGGCGCAGATTAGCAGCGCACATGCGCAAAAGATAATCGAGCGTCCCAGTTATACCTATGCCGCCTTTCGATGCCGTAAACAGCGGTACTGGGATTCTGTCCACGTCAGCTTCATTTAGCAGGTCGTATACTATACCGTCAGAGACTATTTGCGTGGCGCAATAAGCCACAGCACGATCTTCATAGAGGGAGACTTGCTTATTTCTGGGGTATACGTCGTACAGGGAGCCGTGGCGAAAAAATGCAGTGTTTCGAGTTCGATCAAATTTTACTTGCTTCGGCACTTTCTTATACTCCTATTCTCCGCCTTAATTCCACGACTACACCACCTATAGTTATAGGCAGGTGTGCTGCTTCCTCATTGCTATACCTGCGCGGGGCATAATTAGTGTTTAACGGACGCAGCTCCACCGAGCCGTCCGGATACAGATACACTCGCTTAAGCGTTGCATCGTCGCCATTAACGTATACGACACAGTCCTGTCCTGTTTCGCACACCTCTTGCCGACGGATAATTATGATGTCGCCGTCAAGATACGCTGGATACATGCTGTCACCTTTTACCACCAGCGCAAAGTACTCTTTACCTCCAGTAAGCCACGCTGCGGGGATCTCCTCAGTGCCTAATATATCCTCAATGGCTGTCATCGGTGTCCCTGCCGGAATCGTACCATACACGTTGATCAGCACGACTTTACGATCAAGGTCTGCAGGAGCTAAGTTTGGTGCAAGCTGACGGGGCGCACGCCCGAGCAAATAGTCAACCGACACGCCAAAGTAATCGGCTATTTTTTGCGCAGTGTGCATATCAGGCTTAGCATCTATGCCGGCTTTGTAGTTTTTACGCCAATATGATACGGATCCCCGACTGATGCCGAGTTCGATACTAGCGCGTGTTGGGGATACCCCCCGTTCTTCGCAGAGCTCCGTAAACACCGGAAAGAACATAATGAGCCCTCCAAAAAAATTTAAAAATTTATGCTCTACCCGCTTGACAAGTTCAAATAGTTGCTCTATAATAATCAACGTAGAGCAAACGTTTAAACTTAGCCAGCGCTAAGCGCTGATCAAGAGGGTATTAAGTGTAGCAAACTTATAATACCACAAAAGTGCAAATGTTTCAACTGCAAAGTGCTAATATTTATACTTTTTAAGAGGAGGTGATTTAATGGCTCAGGACTGGACGACGGAAGTCGTGGCGCGTATGCACGCTGCCGGTATAACGGGCAAGCAGCTCGCAATCGCATGCGGCATAACTAACTCCTATCTGTCAGCTGTGCTGCATGGAAAAAAGGGGCAGGGAACCCTAACACAACAGAAGATACGCAACGCCTTAGAAAAATGTGAGCGGGAAAGGAGCGACAAATGAACTTGAAACACGATAAACCGTATGCGGAGCTACGGGCGATGATGCGCAAGTACGAAATCTCACAAGCGGAGCTTGGTAGGCTGCTTAAGAAAAGTGTGGTCTACGTCAACACCCGCATTACAGCGAAAAAGGACTGGACGTTAAGCGATATGTACATCATACAAGACTTTTTTGGCTTTGCTGATGCAGACTTGGCGAAGTTCTTTCCAAGGGAGGTAACAACTAAATAACAGCAATTATAAAGGTATTAAAGTTCCCCTGAATTGAAAAAGATGGATCGACAAAAGGAGACAAACAAAATGAATAAAGAATGCGTCAAAGGCTTTAAAGTATTCAATCATGATTGGACATGCCGTGGCTTTAAGTATGAGGTAGGCGGTGTGTATGAAGAAGATGTGAAACCTGAGATTTGTAAGCGCGGCTTCCATTTTTACGAAAAGGCGGCTGATTGCTTCAGATATTATCTCTTCAATACTAAT
>JAFQCL010000033.1 GCA_017416425.1 Clostridia bacterium | reverse complement strand
TGATAAGGAAAACGACCGGTTGAGCCTGTTTTACCCTCCAGACCCGTTTACGGGCAGCAAATAATCCCTGCATGGCTGGCAGGCCACCTATGCCCACGTGTGGGCTGCCATTAATATTAGGGCTATGCCCGAAAATGAAATACCCCCGGCTTCGCCGGGGGATCATTATTCTTATAAATAGCTTAGTCTTTTTTGGGGTTTTGTTTGGGGTTTGTGACGCGTTTTTCAAACCATGCTACAATGTAGTACATTATTGCAGCGAGCACACAAAGTATCACAATGCTTGCCATTACAAGGTCAAGTTTAAATACCTGACCTCCATATACAATTAAATAGCCAAGGCCTGATTCTGAAACCAGGTATTCACCAACTATAACGCCTACCCAACTCATGCCAATGCTGAGTTTTAATGCTGATATTATAGTTGGGAAGCTGGATGGCAGCACGACCATGGTGAATAATTGCAGCTTGCTTGCTCCAAGCGTTTTCATGAGCATTTCATTTGCGTTTGTGCTGTCCATGAACCCGCCAAGCACTGTCATTATAGTTACCACGACTGATACAAGTAAGGCCATTACGATTATGGATTCTACATTAGCGCCGACCCAGACTATGAGTATAGGTCCAAGCGCGATCTTGGGCAGCGCGTTTAGTACAACGAGATATGGATCTAATATTCGACTGAGAGTCTTATTCCACCACAGCAAAGCCGCTATGAGCGTACCCAGCAGGGTGCCGCCAATAAAGCCTACGATCGTTTCAAAAAGCGTTATACCGATATGCTCAAAGAGCTCCCCATCTTTATATAGATTAGCTATGGTCGATACTACACGGGACGGGCTCGATACTATAAAAGGATCCAGTACTTCAAAGTATGTAAGCAGCTCCCAGAGGGCAATGAGTAGTAAAAGTATTCCTATCCTCATTGCCGCTACCAGTCTGTTATTTGCCCGAACACGCTTTAAAAATTGAGCATGCGCGGGGGAATATTCAGGTTTGTTCATTATAATCAAGCTCCTTCCAGACGGCATTGAAATAATCTTTAAACAGAGGGTGATTTCTCTTTATAAGCGGCAGATCATCCCCGAGCTCTATCGTAAATTCCCTTTTAACGGTTGCGGGGCGCTTGCTGAAAACGATCACGCGGTCACTCATGGATATAGCTTCTGATATATCGTGTGTGACGAGTATGGCGGTTCTGCCTTCCTGGCGTATTATTTGGGCAAGATCATCCGCAAGCATAAGCCTTGTTTGGTAATCGAGCGCCGAAAAGGGTTCATCAAGAAGCAGAAGTCCGGGTGAAAACGCAAGTGTGCGTATAAGTGCGACCTTTTGACGCATGCCGCCCGAAAGCTGTCTTGGATAGTAATCCTTAAATGCTAAGAGTCCGTTTTTTTCAAGAAGAGAAAGGGCGTATTCACGTCTTTTTTTTGTGCAAAGTCCCTTTACCTCAAGACCGAGCATAATGTTCCCTTCAACGGTCCTCCATTCCAATAGATTATCGTGCTGAAGCATGTAGCCCGTGAGCGGCATGCTGTTTTTTGAATTTTTATGTGCCGAAATATCGCTTTGATCATGGATGTGATCTCCGGCAGAACACCAATTTCCGATCTTTATATAACCGGATGATGGCGGTGTTAGTCCTGCGAGCATTGATAGTACGCTGCTCTTACCACAGCCTGAGGGCCCTACTATCGATACGAATTCACCCTCGGCTACAAAGAAGTTTATATTAGAAACGGCAAGTGTTTCTCCACTTAGCTCATGGTAGATACAGCTTACATCGTGAAGCTCTGCGAATTTATTCATTCATAAGCCTCCTTTTGCATAGTTATACGCCATAATATTCATGTGTGACCTTTTGTGGTGCAAGGCTGATTGGTATTGCAATTATTATGTTATGATAATATAATTATGTGGTAAGAATAGTATTTGGAGGATAATATGTCATCTATAAGAGATATATCGCTTGCGCCGCTGGGCATTCAGAAAATAGAATGGGTACGCGATTTCATGCCCTGTCTTCGTGAGCTTGAGAAGCGATATGAAAAAACAAAGCCTTTTTTGGGTCTTAGAATATCTGTAGCTGTGCATCTTGAGGCTAAAACGGCTTATCTTGGACTTTTGCTAAAAAAGGCCGGGGCTGAAGTCGCCATTACCGGCTCAAACCCGCTTTCGACAAAGGACGAGATATGCGCTGCTCTTTCTTCCATAGGAATGGAGGTAAATGCGTGGTTTGGGGCAAGTGCTGCTGAATATCGTGAGCACCAGCGTAAAACGCTTGAGTTTAAGCCGCATATAATAATAGATGATGGCGCTGATTTTGTGTCGCTTTTGGATGAATATCCGGAATACGCCGAAAATATTATCGGAGGCTGCGAGGAGACCACGACCGGTATAGCAAGGCTTCGGGCAAGGGCAAAGGCAGGCATGCTGAAATTTCCGATGATGGCCGTTAATGATGCGGATTGCAAGCATCTTTTTGATAACAGACACGGTACCGGTCAATCTGTATGGGATGGCATCATGTACTCTACAAATAATATGATAACGGGGAAAACAATCGTCATAGCAGGTTATGGTTTTTGTTCAAGCGGCATTGCCAATAGGGCAAAGGGACTTGGTGCGAACGTAATAATTACTGAGATAAATCCCTTTAGGGCGCTTGAGGCAGCTATGGATGGATTTAGGGTAATGAAAATGGATGACGCCGCTCCTCTTGGCGACATATTTATAACGGCGACTGGCTGCAAGGATGTTATAAAATCGCATCATTTTAAGAGTATGAAGCATAATGCAATGCTTGCAAATGCCGGCCACTTTGATGTTGAAATAAATATGGACGATCTATCAAGTCTTGCCGTGGAGATAAAGGAACGTAAGCCGTTTATCAAAGGCTACAAAATGAGTGATGGGCGTGTCATAAACGTGCTTGCCGATGGGAGGCTTGTTAATATAGTAGCCGGGAATGGGCATCCCGCCGAAATAATGGATCTATCTTTTGCTATACAGTTCCTTAGTGCGAAGTACATAATGGAGCATGGAAGAACTTTAAAGCCCGGGCTTTATGATGTTCCGCGGGATATAGATATGGAGGTAGCCATGCTTAAGGCGAAGGCTATGGGTCTTGGACTGGATACGCTTACATCCGAGCAGGAAAGTTATTTGAGAGGAGAATACTGATGAGCATGGGAAAAAAACAGCATATGACATGCCTTCGCGGAACGGAGATGGTTTCAAAATCAAACCCCTGGATAGCTTTTCGCGGTAAAATAGACACCGTGATGGCTGAAGCCGCATATGGCGCGGCGCTTGCGGAAGCCGAGGGAAAGCTCCTTTTAAGGGATGGCTTAAACGATATAGTACGCTGCCTTATGGAGGTGATGGGCGCTGAGGTATGCTTAAGAGAACCTGTCATGCCTACCGTTGCCGGGCGGGATCTTGAAACGCTTCATGATATGTCCCATGATCCGATAAAATATTTCGGAAGCTGGCATTTTGTGCCCGAACCCCATGAAGGCGCGGCGCTTTCCTGGACAAATGTTTTACGCACCAGAGTACGTGAAGCGGAACGTGATCTTATCGTTGCCTGTGAGGACGATATAAATGAGGGCTTGTGCTATGCTTTAAACCGCATTTCCAGCGCTGTTTTTGTGCTGATGTGCGAAGAACATTCAAGATGCAAAGGCTGATCGGCTTTATATGTCTCATCGCTATCATGATGCTGTGTTTCTGCACTTTGGGGTGTACTGTGGATGAACCTGTCAAAACGCCCTCATCCGAGCCGCGGCTTACCCCGGAAGCTACCATGCAGCCTAACGATGAAACGCAGGTCGCCAATCCCATTTATGCTTTTTACAGGGATTTTTATGCGATATATAATGATATGCTTTACGAATATGGCATAGCTCGCGCAAATTATGAGGGTGATGACGGTGATATTACGGAAGCGGTGACGGCGCTTGAAAAACTGATGTATGACGCAAGTCTTGCAAGGCTAAGCGTAGGTATGCTCGTGTATGACAGCGGGTTTTATACCGGCAGTACTATGGGTGCTGTGGATGGAAGCGGTGAGTGCGTTTCTAATGAGGATGGCTCCTTTGAGTTTACATTCACATACTATACACCTGATGAGGATTATGGGGAGCAAGAGCTATCATCTTCACCGCAGCATGACGAATCGGGTATGGAGGAAGCAACGCCCAAGCCTGCGAATAATGTGCTTAGCGGGAGCTTAACAGAGGATAGGCTTTATTTTACTTTTATGCAAAATGAAGATGAAGAAGGGCTGGCCTATATTTCGCAACTTGACTTGGGGGTATACTCTGTGTATCATCATAGAGGCAGTGAGTGGTGCATGATGATACTTTCAGAGGATTCCTTCGCGTTATTGAGCGGAATTCTTGATGGCAGTCAGAATATGGCTTTTGAGGAGTTAAGAGCATATGCCAATATGGAGTTTCGGCTTGAAAACAGGTCGCTCTCCTTTGGATATATTAATAATGAAGATTAAAACGGGAGGTTTTTTTAATGACTAATTTGCTTATAATTGCAGCCGTATTGTTGGGCATTTTTCTTTTGTTCAAGATATTTGGCTGGTCGATCAAAATATTTATCAAGCTTTTGATAAATGCGGTAATAGGCGGTGTTATACTGGTTGTGGTAAACCTTGTAGGCGGCCTTATTGGGATTACCCTTCCTATTAACTGGATCACCTGTCTGATCACGGGTATATTCGGCGTACCGGGCGTTATCGTGTTGATAATAGGTTCGCTTGTCGGATGCGTGTGATGATCTAACAAGAAGCAGGCGTAAGGCAGAAGCATCAAGCATGGTGCTTCTGTTTTTTTCAGATCATTGACAGTATCGGGTGGATATTATAAAATATATATGCTAATATGATGCGGAGGAGGGCGTTATGATAATCGGCATATCATTTAAACTTGAAAATGAGTGGGGATTTATTCTTGAAAGACTGTTACAAGCATGCGATATCACACGATATAATGTGCTTATAAAGAACGATGAGATTTATAGTTCTAAAGGATATTCAATCGATATAGCAGGTATATACAGTGGAGCGACCCTCATGAAATTACTGCCCAAAGAAAGAAATTACTGTATGACTGTTTCGATTTTGGCGTTTGAAGATGAGCCTCATAATATTCAGCTATATGATGAATTTAAAAACAGCAATTGTAAGTTCATCATTTTCATTGACGATGTAGTTGATGTATGGGTTTATATTAAAGACCCCGATTTGCTTAAAAGAACAACCGAAATAGTTGAGCAAAGGTATGGTAGCTATGAATACGTTCATGATACTGATTTAAACGAGAAGCGTAGACTTCTATGGTGAGTACGATATTAGCCAGGCACTACCCTACTTACATGTTACCATAAAGCAGCCTATCAAATATCGGAAGCAATGTTTTTTCATCGCCGCTGGTGAAAAAGCGTATATCACCATGTGCTTTTTCGCTCTCACGCATACTATTCTGCCTAAGCACACGATCAAGCTGACGCGCGGTACCAAGACCGCCGTCAAATATGGTGGCATCGCCTGAAAAATGCATATCTGCGTACCGCTTGATAATATCCTTTATAAATACATAATGAGTGCAGCCAAGCACAATGCTATCGATCTGCATCCCTTCGTAGGGACGAAGATACCCGCTTAGAAGATCGTCAAACGCATCCTCATCAAATACGCTGTGTTCGATGCGATCCGCAAGACCGGGGCAGGCAACATCGATTATCCTCGCCGGATCCTCCATGCTCTCGCGGAGCCTTATATATCGCTCCATATGAGTTGTGGTGTGAGTTGCAAGCATCAATATTTTGCCGCTGCCCTTTTTCTCGCAGGCGGGCTTTATTGCGGGTTCCATACTTATTATGGGTATATTAAACTTCTCCCTAAGGCTTTTAATTGCCGTACCCGTTGCGGTATTGCAGGCAACCACTATGGCTTTTACATTCATATCAAAAAGCTTTTTCGCGCAAGAAAGGGCAAGACGATTTATCGTAGCTTCGTCTTTATCGCCGTATGGGGCGTTTTTATTATCTCCGTAGTAAATAAAGCTCTCTTCGGGTAAAAGAGCAACTGCTTCGCGCAGAAAGCTTATTCCGCCAAGCCCCGAATCAAACACTCCAATGGGTTTCACGCCTTATCACCTCCATTTAATACAATGGTTGCAAGTATGTCATTATTCCACATGACATATGCGTCTTCGCCGGTATCGGAATAATATTTTTTTCGCTTGCCGGCATATGTGAAATTGAGCTTCTCATATAGCTTTTTGGCAGGTTCATTGTGTTCGCGTACCTCAAGCGTCATACCTAAAGCGCCTTTTTTATATGCTATGGACATAAGCTTAAGAAGCATGCGTCTGGCAATGCCCATACCGCGATATGAAGGTGCGGTCGCTATATTGTTTATATGGCATTCGCCGAGGAATACCCATGAGCCAACATAGCCGGCAATTTCATTACCTATTTCCGCAACTAAATATACCGCTACTTCATTTTTCAGCTCATCCTCAAAAGCCGAAGGAGGCCAGGGCGTTTTAAAGCTTAAACATTCAAGCTCATGTACCGCCTTTATATCATCGTAATTCATATATCGTATGATGAGCTCACTATCGCTTTTCCGCATTCTTCATCCTTTCTGCCTGCGATGGGCGAAGATACATTGGAAATACCTCTGTGCGGTACTCTGAAGAGGGTGTATCAAGCGCCGCTCTTATAATGCTTGAGGATAATACCGTGTCTATATCTGAAATGATAGGCCGCTTTAGCACATCTAAAACCAACTCCCTATGCATTATCGCGCCGTTTCCAACAAATGTCACATCATTTGGAAGCCCTTTTAGCATATCTTCTATTACAACGGCGCTTTCAGGGATTTTGCATACGCCATCCATATGCAGCGAAGCATAGCCATTTTTATTGCGGCAGTCGATAAGTGAGCAAATGGCGCCCTGCTTTGGCTCGCTTAGGGAATAGCGAAGCGCGTTTAGTGAGCTTATACCGAGTATCGGCTTTTTACAGGCAAGGCCTATGGCATTTGCTGCGCATACACCTATTCTAACGCCAGTAAATGAGCCGGGGCCTATATCTACGGCGATCAGATCAAAAGCCTTCATATCTGCGCCAAGCTTAAAGAGCAGCTCATCGATAAGCGGCATCAATATCTGAGAATGTCCCCCTCGAGGCGAAACGCTTTTGAGCTCAAGCGTGTTTTCGTTATATAGCGCGGCTGCAGATGCAGTTTCGCAAGAGCTCGATATAGCAAGTATGTTCATAAAGATAACTCCTTGATTATATTGCCGTAAAATTCAGAGTGCTTTGCTCCGATGGGCTCGATGCTGACATATCGTGGCTCGTTTCCGCTTCCATTTAAGCTTATGTTAAGTCTATCATTTGGAAGCGCATCTAAGACATTTTGAGGCCATTCCATTATGATAACGGAGTCATCGGTCAAGTAATCATCAAAGCCTATAGCATAAAGCTCATCTGAATCGCCTAGCCTGTAGGCATCGAAATGACAAAGCCTAATTCCATGTGCGTCATACTCCCTTACAATGGTAAAGGTAGGGCTCTGTATATGGTCTATTCTAAAGTATTCAGCAATGCCCTTTACAAGCGTGGTCTTACCTGCCCCAAGGTCTCCAAAGAGCGCGATAAAAAGTCCGCCGTGAAGCTTTTTACCTATAATTTGGCCAAGGCGTATCATATCCTGCTCTGTGTTTAATGTTAGCTCCATTGTTGTTGTATTACCTTCGTGCGGCGAAAGTTTCCTTTCTTTGTGGGTAGCAGGCAGACTGAAAAATCACAAAACACAGGTTTAAAAATCTATTTTCAAACCTCATACCTTTCAAAGCAGCCCATGTTTTTCACTTCATTATAAAGATCAAGCAGCCTGTCATTTAAAATGGCTTCGCGGACATCCTCCATAAGCTTTAGAGTAAATCTTAGATTATGTATGGATAAGAGTTGTGAGGCAAGTATCTCTTCCGCCTTAAACAGGTGCCTTAAATATGCCCTTGTAAAGTTTTTACAGCAGTAGCAGTCGCAAGTATCATCAAGCGGGGTAAAATCGCGCTCATATCGGGCATTTTTGATTGTGATACGCCCATGCCTTGTATATGCAAGTCCATTTCTTGCGGTTCTTGTCTGGAGCACGCAGTCAAACATATCTACTCCTCTAAGTATACCCTCAAGCAAACAGTCCGGACTGCCGACCCCCATGAGATAGTGAGGCTTATTTACTGCCATATGAGGGTTTATGGCTTCGAGCATATCATACATTATCTCCTTTGGCTCTCCTACCGATAGACCGCCTATTCCATAGCCTGGAAAATCCATATCCATGAGTGTCTTTGTACTTTCTATGCGAAGATCTTTATACATGCCGCCCTGTATTATTCCAAAAAGCGCCTGATCGGATCTTTTATGGGCTGTCATACAGCGCCTTGCCCAGCGATGCGTTCTTTCCATAGCGTCTCTGGTATATTTATAGTCGCTGGGGTAGGGGGCACATTCATCAAATGCCATTATTATATCAGCGCCAAGAGCTTCTTCGATGTCCATCACGCTTTCGGGCGTAAAAAACAGCTTTCTCCCATCAACATGGGAATTGAATATAACGCCATCTTCGCGTATTTTGTTTATGCCTTTTAAACTGAATACCTGGAAGCCGCCTGAATCAGTTAAAATAGGTCTGTTCCAATTCATAAAGCTATGCAGCCCGCCTGCTTCACGTACAAGCTCATGTCCGGGGCGTACATGAAGATGATATGTATTGGACAGTATGATATTTGCTCCAACATCGATAAGGTCGCGGGGAGCCATCGCCTTAACGGTTGCCTGGGTTCCTACGGGCATAAAGCAGGGTGTATCGATATATCCATGCGGTGTTGCAAGCCTGCCAAGCCTTGCTCCTGTTTGCGCGCATGTCTTTATAAGCTCATATTCAAACATTAATAGCCTATCCTTTTTTAATAGTATGGATATTTTATCATTTTATTTTACTTCTTTCAACCATAGATAGACAAAGGCTTGTATAAGAGGTATCAGAGGCTTGGTATATTACAAAAAGTAGCTTGAAATATAAACTTTGTCGGTATATAATAATTCTAATGAGAATTTGTGTGGAGGATAACTGTGCGAATAATTGCCGGAGATTGCAGGGGTCGCATTTTTAAAGCGCCTGAAGGTATGGATACGCGGCCCACTCTTGATAGGGTGCGTGAGGCAATATTTGGCATGGTTCAGTTTGAGGTATTTGGTCGTGTTGCTCTAGACCTTTTTGCAGGATCGGGCGGAATGGGTCTTGAGGCCTTATCCAGAGGAGCAAAAAGGGTTGTTTTTTGTGATGTGGCTTTTAATTGTGTTTCAATAATTAAGGAAAATTTAAAGAGCCTTGGCCTTAAAGGCGAGGTGTATAGAAGCGACTTTCAGGATATGCTTAAGTCGCTTAAACGAAAAAATGAGCGCTTTGACCTCATCTTTTTAGACCCTCCGTATGCCGCCGGTTATGTTGCTGAGGCGCTTTTACTGATAGCTTCTCTAGAGCTTTTAAACGATGGAGGAACTATAATTTTAGAGCATGATCCCGGGCTTTTGGTATGTATGCCTGAAGGCTTTTGTGCTGTAAAAACCAAAAAATACGCGGCAGCGGCTGTCACTCTTATAAGAAAGGCGGAGCTTACATGAAAAAGGCGATGGTATCGGGAACCTTTGACCCATTTACACTGGGGCACCTTGATGTGGTGAAGCGCGCAGCGCGCATATTCGATGTTATTTATGTTGCTATTTTGAAAAATGCCGCTAAAAAACCAATATTTACGCTAGAAGAGAGAAAACGGCAGATAGAGGACGCACTGGGCGCATGTGGGATAGACAATGTTAAGGTAATATCCTTTGGCGGTCTGCTGGTAGATTGCTGCAGGGAATATGGGATAGATACGATCGTTAGAGGCATAAGAAACTCATTTGATGTCGAATATGAGCGTGCGCTTGAAACCGTAAATAAAGAGCTTTTGCCGGATTTGGATACGGTGTATTTCCAGGCAAGTCCGCAATTTATTCACATAAGCTCAAGTATCGTCCGCGAGATAGCGGGCTATGGAAGAAGTATTCGGGGCATGGTTCCCGATGTAAATATTGAAGCAATTGAGGAAAGGATGTTGAGGTATGAGCGCGAATAATAATGAATACAGCATTGGGATATATGATATTTTAAAACATATCGAAGAATTGATCGAGGAAAGTCCAAGACCTACATTTGGTGGAAACGACAAGAGGGTAGTAAGTATACAGGATATAAAGGAGCTTTTAGCTGATGTTCGTGCTGTTATAGCTGAGGATGTCAGAAGAGCAAACGGCGTACTTATTGAGGCTGACAGGATAGTTGAGGGTGCGGAAAATCAGGCTGATATGCTCACTCAGGATTCTGAAAATCGGGCACAGGAGCTTATAAGCAACGCCCAAGCTAATGCTGAAGATATAATTGAGAGTGCCCAACAGGAAGCAAATCAAATCGTATCATCCGCAAGAAGACGCGCTATGGAGATACAGGACGCTGCTGTTTTGGAGTATGAGCGCTTGATAGCTGAGCAAAGTGTTTATAGCGAGGCTCAGCGCAGAGGAGCCGCGGTAAAAGCTAAGGCGGAAGCCAGTGCAAAAATGGTATACAATGAGTCGCTGGTCTATGCGGATAATATAATGAAAGAGGTCTCAAGGATGCTTTTGGCTCATGAAAAGCAGCTTGCAAGCATAAGAACTATGCTTGAAGAAAACAGGAAGGAGCTGAATGAATCTATGATACCCGATGAACCGAATGCAGCTAAAGCCGCTTCGATTGATCAGGAGCAAAAGGTGCAACCTCCGCAGCAAAAAAACGCCGAGCCACAGCAAAGGGTAAGCCCGGTGGCGCAGCAAAATAGCTCCGTTTCACAGCAGAAGCCTGAACCCGCTTCAGCAAGTTTTAAAACAGAGGAGCAGGCGGAATTTGACGAGATACTGCAAAATCGAGTTGATGAAGATGAAGACAAGCCCAAGAAAAGGGGCGGAATATTTGGTAAGGTCAAGTCGTTCATAGTTGGTACTGTAACGGATGACGATGATGATGAGGACGATGATATTTAATGACAGATTTTAAGCTTTATGACAAAGAGGGTGGATGCTTCACCCTCTTTTGCGTTAGATCAGCCTTCGTTTTCTTCGCATGCAGTGGCATACTATAAAAAGCGCGCATCCGGATATCAAAGAGGCGCAGATCATAGCAAAAACACCTGTCGAATGAAGAAAAGCAGCATCCGTATCTATTTGCGCAAAAACAGACTTGGCTGTGAAGAAGAGAGGGGTCACAAGACGACATATAAAATAGGCTATACACCCCTGGATCGCTTTTGTAGCAAAATATGTAGATGGGGATACTTTGCAAAATAAAAGCGATTGCATGAATATGCATACCCCGCCAAAGCTCAGCATAAACGCAGCGTATGCGGCGCTTATTTCGGTTGTATTTTGCCCTGAGAGCAGCGCGCAGCCGTTTGTAAGCTCTATAGCGCCCGTTATGAGTGCATGAGCATGGGTGTTATCGATGCCAATCATCGTAAGTGGTTTTGCCATAATATCGATCACCGAAAGCCGGGTAAGAGCCGTTTGAAGAACCATGAAGAATACTATAGCGGCTCCTACCTTTAGTATTGCGGACAATGAATCGGATAAGCCTTTTGAAAGTACGTTAAAAAAGGAGCTTTTTTCGACTATATCAAACGTAAGACTGATAGATTGGTTTTTAACCTGTATCGCAAGAAGTATTAAAATAGGCACTGCGGAACCATAGTGCGCTATCATTATGGGGATGGAAAGCTCAGGAGCGTTTAAAAATGAAAGGCATAGCGTTCCTGCTATAAACATTGGTGAAAACTGGTTGCACGAAGCTACAAGCATGCTTAAATAGCGTTTGCTAATAGAGCTTTTGCTAAACATAGATCCAAAAATGCGTGCACCCGAGGGCGCTCCCGCTATAGAGCATAGCGTGAATACAAAAAGCAACAGTAAAAAGCGGGTAATAAGCCTTTTTGCGGAAAACAGCCTCTCGGCTATGTATGAGATCACTCCAGATGATTGCATGACATATGTGCATACCATGAAAGGAAACAGCGCAGGCATTACGGAATTTAGCCAGAGCAAAAAACCGCTTTGCGCGGCAGCCATTGAGTCCTTAAAGAATATCAGCAAAATGACATACAGAAAAATTGAGACAATAAAAAGCCCTATGCTCAAGAAATCACCCCCTTTAGTGACAGCATATGAATATTTAGCCGTATAAAGTACAAATAAAAAGCGAACCGCAAGTGTCACGGTTCGCCGAATACTATTTAACTTGTTATAATTAGTCCTCGTATTTTACGATGGGCTTTCTTGCCGCCATGACCTCATCGGGACGGCCGACAGGAGTGTTAACAGGCGCTTCATGCAGCGCTTCTGGGTTCTCTTTTGCTACCCTTGCTATATCGCGCATGGCCGCTATGAACTCATCAAGCGTTTCACGGCTTTCGGATTCGGTGGGCTCTATCATCATGGCTTCATGCACTATGAGCGGGAAGTAGATGGTCATGGGATGATAACCGCGATCTATGAGCGCCTTTGCGATATCGGTGGTATGCACACCAAGCGAAAGCAGTTCGCCGGGCTCGATCACGCACTCATGCATGCAGATGCGGTCATGCGGCACGCCATATATACCCTTTAAGTGGTGGAACACATAATTTGCGTTTAATACGGCATTTTCGCTGGCTTCACGCAGACCTTTTCCGCCAAGTGACAGTATGTATGCGTATGCTTTTACGATCACGCCGAAATTTCCGAAGAAATTCTTTACCTTACCGATGGAAAGCGGACGGTCATAGTCAAGAACGGCAGGACCATTATGATGTGACATTACGACCGGGTAGGGGAGGTAGGGGATAAGCTCTTTCTTCACGCCAACAGGTCCGGAGCCGGGGCCGCCGCCGCCATGCGGTGTAGAGAAAGTCTTATGAAGATTAAGGTGAACTACGTCAAATCCCATGTCGCCGGGGCGAGCTATGCCCATGATAGCATTGAGGTTTGCGCCGTCATAATAGAGAAGACCGCCTGCTTCGTGTACTATATTCGCGATCTCCTTTATGTTGGTTTCAAAAAGGCCAAGCGTTGAGGGGTTTGTGAGCATAAGACCCGCAACATCGGGACCTACCGCAGCTCGAAGCGCATCAAGATCAACACCGCCATCGGGATTTGACTTTATTTCACGGGTTTTAAAGCCTGCCATAACAGCGGATGCAGGGTTGGTACCATGGGCGGCATCGGGAACGATTATTACATTACGAGCGGTATCCTGACGCATTTCGTGGTAGGCCTTTATGATCATGAGACCTGTATACTCGCCATGCGCGCCTGCGGCAGGCTGAAGCGTGAATTTATCCATGCCGGTGATCTCGCACAGCGCCTTATCCATATCGAGCATGAGCTCAAGCGCACCCTGAGCCATATCCCCGTCAAGAAGGGGATGCAGATCGGAAAATAGCGCAGGCATCTCCTCGTTGATCTTGGGATTATATTTCATGGTGCAGGAGCCAAGAGGATAAAAACCATTATCAACACCGAAATTTCTGCGTGAAAGGTTAGTATAGTGACGCACAAGATCAATCTCGGCTATTTCAGGAAGCTTCAGGTCTTCTGTCCGCTGCATATCCGAAGGGATCAGGCTGTCAAGCTCCGGTACATCAAGCTTCGGGAGATCATATCCCTTTCTGCCCGCGTGGGAACGTTCGAAAATAAGCTTATATTCGCTTCTCATCTCATTACCTCCTCAAGCGCTGCAAGAAGACCATCGATCTCCTCACGAGTGTTCATTTCAGTGGCGCATATAAGCATGCCATTGTCATTGCCGCCATAGTAGTTAAGGCGCAGCCCGCCTACATATCCTTTTGCCTTCAATGCGGCATTTACGGCTATAACATCCTTGTCAAGATCTATAACGAATTCATTGAAGAAGGGAGTATTTTCATAGCGAAGCTTTATACCCTTTATCTGGGATAGACCTTCTGCCAGATAATGCGCCTTTTGCAGATTCTGATTTGCGACCTCACGCATGCCGGAGGGCCCCATGACGGAAAGATACATGCTTGCCATTATAGCGCAGAGCATCTGGTTTGAGCATATATTGGAGGATGCTTTCTCACGGCGTATGTGTTGCTCTCTTGCCTGAAGTGTGAGCACGAATACGCGATTGCCGTCCTTATCACAGGTTTGTCCTGCGATCCTTCCGGGAAGATTTCGTATAAGCTTTTGAGTGGCGCACATAAAACCGCAGTAGGGTCCGCCAAACATAAGAGGCATGCCAAGCGGCTGCGCGTCTCCTACTGCTATATCAGCGCCGTAGTCACCGGGACGCTTGATAAGTCCGATGGAGATGGGGTTTACATAGCTTGTCATAAGACCGCCCAGCTCGTGTACGGTATTGGTGAGCAGCGTCATGTCCTCAAGGTTTCCGTAAAAATTGGGATTTGCGATTATCGCTCCGGCAAAGCCGTTTGCGTTTTCGCGAAGTGCTTCGATATCGGTACGACCTGTATTATCAAGCGGTATTTCCACTATTTCGATCTTCGCAGCGTGCGCATAGGTCTTGATCGTTGCGCGTACATCGGGCGCAAGTCCAAGGCTTAAGAGTATCTTGGCTTTTCTTTTCGCGTCACGCATCATGAGTGTGGCTTCCGCTGCTGCAGTCGCGCCATCATATACGGAGGCGTTTGAAACATCCAGACCTGTAAGACGGCACATAAGGGTCTGGTATTCAAATATGGACTGGAGCATGCCCTGGCTCATCTCAGGCTGATAGGGAGTATAGGCGGTGTAAAACTCGGATCTTGAAAGAAGATGCGGTATTACAGAAGGAATATAGTGGCGATACGCGCCTGCTCCGCGGAAGATGGGTAGGGAGGAATTTTTTTTCGCGTATTCTAAAAAGACGCGCCTAAGCTCTGCTTCGCTCATACCGTCACCTATGTTAAGATCACGGTCGAGCTTCAGCGCATCAGGTATATCGGAAAACAGTTCGTCCATTGAGCTAAGACCAATAACATTTAGCATCTCAAGACGTTCTGACTCCGTATTCGGAACATAGCTTTTCATATGATATCCTTTCAGTCAGAGTTATGTTAAAAAATAATACCGGCCTTTGGGCATTTTTACCCAAAGCCGATAAATATAGAAAGATTATTAGCCTTCCGATACGAAAGCTTCGTATTGCTCAGCGGTCAAAAGTTCATTGGTATTTAAATTTTCAAACTCAAATACAGCGATAAACTGATTGTAGCAGTCGGAGTTGATAAGCTCGGGCTGGTCATTGAGTGCTTCATTGATCTCGACTACGCGGCCGCCAACGGCTGTGTATATCTGAGAAACTGCTTTTACGCTCTCAACTACCGCAAAGGACTCGCCGGCATCATATGTAGCGTCCATATCGGGCAGTTCAACATAAACGATATCGCCAAGGGCGTCCTGTGCATGGTCGCTTATTCCTATTTTTGCACGATTTCCTTCAACGAGTATCCACTCGTGGTCCTTGGTGTAATAACGGTCATTGGGTGTCATTATATTTTTCCTCCTGAAATTATTGTTGAGAATGAGAATATGCTAACCCCTCTTGTAAAAGGGAAGAGGAGTGCGTACTGCGCGGAGTTTTCTGTTTCTTATGACAACGGTAAATTCCTCGGAATCGGCCGCGTCTACATCGACAAGCGCCATAGCATGGCTTCCCTCGAGCGTGGGAACGGGCATGCCGGAGGTGGTGAAGCCAACCTGCTTATCACCTACAAATACTTCATAGTGCTCGCGGAGTATGCCCTTGTCAAGCAGCTTTAAGCCTATACGAATACGCTTTCTCGGCTCTTTCAGGGCTTCTATACCTATGAAATCCTCCTTACCCAGCTTTATGGCAAACATAAGGTCGGCTTCAACGGGCGTTATATCGGCGGTTATTTCGTGTCCATATAGGGGCATTGCGGCTTCAAAGCGAAGCGAATCCCTCGCGCCAAGGCCGCAGGGGAGTATGCCGTATTCACGGCCTGCCTCCATGAGGGCTTCATGAAGCTTCGGAGCGTCTTTTGCCGCGCAGTAAAGCTCGACACCAAGTTCACCGGTATAGCCCGTAGCGGATACAAGACAATCCACTCCTGCAACAAGAACATGCTCTTTAAATGTATAATTCTTTGTGGGGATGGTGCCCTCAACGCCTGCTTTTTCGAGCACTTCCATAAATAATGGTCCCTGAAGCGCGAGCTGTGCCCAATCGGCAGACTGATTTTCAAGCGCTACATCGCCAAAGGCCTGTTTACAGAACCACTCATAGTCCTTTTCAGTATTGCTTGCGTTTACGACCAGAAGATAATGCTCAGGCGCTATCATGTAGATCAGTATATCATCAACGGTACCGCCATTTGGATAGCACACGGGGGTATAGCGTACACGGCCGGGCTTCATAGAGGTGATATCATTGGTCACGACCTTTTGCAGGAACGCAAATGAATTGCTGCCGGTAAGCATTATTTCGCCCATGTGTGAGACATCAAAGAGACCAACCGCATTTCTTACGACCTTATGCTCTTCGATGATGGAGGAGTATTGCACAGGCAGTGCCCATCCGCCGAAATCCACGATCTTGCCGCCAAGCGCGACATGAGTGTCGTACAGCGGAGTTTTCTTTAGATTATCCATTTTTTAATTGCCTCCAGTTGAACTTTGATTGCAATCACATTATAATAAATTTCATTTCAGCTTGCAATGATGATTTGACGCACTGAAAAATATATTAGGAATAAAGTGGACGGCAGCTTTAGAAGAAAACTGTTAAAAGCAGCCATCACACTGGAAAAAGCCATGAAAGATTTTGTAGAAAATCTTTTAAGACTGTATGATAAATGGCTGGTAGTCTGAAAATTTGACGCATGAGGTTATATTTGCTATAATACATGGATACTAATTCTATTGATATGGAATTAAGTGACAACGGAGGAATAAATATGAAAGGTGTAATAAGAACGATAGCCTATATGCTTATGTCTGCACTGATAGCGGGACTTATAGCATCAACGGTTACTGTTTACCTGTTAAAAACAAATGAAGGTAATGAGGTGGTGCTGTCCATTGAGGAATACACGGAACTGCTTGAAGCGCAGCATATCGTGAGTGTGATGGAGACCATAGAGACTGAATTTTATAAAGATGTACCGGATAGAGATACCCTTTTGGCTGCAGCTATAGACGGAATGGTTTCAAAGCTTGATGACGCATATGCAGAATATTATACAAGGGAAGAGTATACCGAATATCTTGAATCCATAAACGGTGAATATAGCGGAATAGGTGTACTTATATCGCAGCCCGATGAAAATGGGATAACCGTCCATGATGTATATGAAGAAAATCCCGCAGCAGAAGCGGGTCTAGAGATCGGTGATATAATAGTAGCGATCGATGATGTTTCTGTTTTTGAGCTGACATTTGATGAAGTAAAAAATGCCATAAACGGCAAGGAGGGAAGCATAGTAAAGCTTAGCGTTAGAAGGGAAGATCCGGAGACGGACGATGTTTTAAATCTGGATATCGAGGTCGAGCGTGGGCCGGTCAATGTAAAGTATGTACACCATGCGCTGTACAATCAAAATACAGGATATGTTCGCATAGATTCGTTTAGCGGAGACTGCCTTACTGAGTTTGAAGAGGCCATAAGAGATCTTCGAAACCGCAACATGAAGTCTCTTGTAATAGACCTCAGAAATAATCCCGGTGGGTCGCTTAATACCGTAGTTGGTGTGGCCGATATTCTGATAGGAGAGGCAACGCTTATCACACTTCAAGGAAGAGCTGAAGATGATGTGGAGGAATTTACCTCAAATTCCTCAAAGCTTGATATTCCAATAGCGGTAATCGTAAATGAAAACTCAGCTTCCGCAAGCGAGCTTTTGGCTGCGGCTATTCAGGAAACCGAGTCCGGTATTGTCGTAGGGATGACTACGTTTGGAAAGGGCATCGTGCAAACTACCGTGCCCATAGATGATGGCTATGCATATCTTAAGCTTACAACGCATAGATATCTTACGCCCCTTGGAAATGATATACATGGCAAGGGTGTGACGCCTGATATAATAGTAGATCTTGACCCTGAATTTAAAGTATTCAGCATAGCTGAGCTTGCTCGAAATTATCAAGAACAGGATAAGCAGCTTTGGGCAGCGCTGGACTATGTTCGAGAGATGGCTCAGCAGCAGAGCTGATCCTAATTAATTTAAAAAATAATTTTTGAATGGTCGATGTCTTGTATGCTCATACTTATGGTAAACAAAAAATCAGATTTACCGGAGGCGGCATGGAGGCATCGACTATTATACTTATATGTGGCATTATACTGGCAATGTTCGGGACTATTGACGGCCTTCTCATGGATATAGGCGTAAAAAAGATTAATTTTATCTTTTTTCTGATAGCTTTGCTGGCCTTTTCGGGTCAGAAAGTGGAGCTTATACAGGAAATTATACTGGCTCCCGCGCCTTTTGTACTTATGGCGCTTGCAACAAAATGCAGGCGGCAGATGAGAGGGGCTAAAAACTTTGTAATGACGCTGCTTTTTGCCATCTTTGCGGCTGGTGTGACACGCATGATAGAAAGCGAGCTTGTGGTATACGCAATGGCTCTAGGCATGGGAATTCTCTCGATGGTACTCGCTTTGGAGCCGGGAAACGCGATACTGTTTGGCGCGTATATTTGGCCAACAGCTTACGCGATCATCGCGGTAGTCGAATTCATTATGTACAGCTACGCTGAATTCGACATGTACGGCAGCGGGGTTTTAAATCTACAGCTAGTATCAGCGGGGGCAGGCGCAGTGCTGTGCAGGGTGCGTAAATACACATATAAGCTCGTAAAGCGACGTATCGCGTAGCATCAATACTATACCCTGATTTGAGTTCATATACCTCTGTTATAAAGAGCAGAGGTTTTTTGTGTTTAAGTTTATTTGGAGGATCTCTGTATATTTGGAGGTACATATGAATGCCCAGCTAAAAGCGATTTTGCCGACAAATCTTTTTCATATGCTTACAGACGACATATTAAATGAGGCGGAGGAGGTAAGGCTTCGGATAAATCGGCCGATACAGGTGGTTTATGCAGAAACGGACAGATTGATCGGAGGAAGAGAGCCAACGGCTTCTGACATTCATGGAATAATGATGAAGCTCTGCGAGGGCTCTCTCTATGCTCACGATGAGGAGATAAGATCGGGTTTTATAACATATCAAGGATGTAGAGTAGGGCTTTGCGGACATGCTGTTTTAGAGAATGGGAATATGCTTCGTATGGACAGCATAGGAGGCATAAACATTAGGTTGGCTCATGAGCATAAGGGGTGTGCCAAAAAGCTTTTGCACTACTTCTTAGACGAATCCATGAGGCCTCGATCAACGCTTATCGTATCGCCTCCACGCGTGGGTAAAACTACGCTGCTAAGAGATATAGCACGCTGCTTTTCAAACGGATCAGGCACACCACCGAGAAGAGTTTGCATAGTCGATGAACGCTATGAGATAGCCGCTTGCATGAACGGAGCCCCATACTTTGATGTTGGTGTAAGAACCGATGTGATATACGGCGCCAGAAGGTCAGAAGGACTTATGATGGCTATACGAACGCTTTCGCCGGAGGTGCTTATTACAGATGAGCTTGGAAATGCTGATGATATTGCAGCTGTAAGCGCTGCTATAGGCGCAGGCGTTGCGGTAATAGCCTCATGTCATGGTGATGCTGGAACAATATGCTTAAGGCGTGATGTGAAGGAGCTTTTGGATAGAGGGCTTATATCCGGAGTACTTGCTATCGGAAGAAATGCAAATGGGCTATTTGCTAAAAGGTTCATATATTGCTCTGAGGACAGCGTTATATGATGCGTGCTATATCCGCTATACTGCTTTTTACCGCCTGCTTTCTTTATGGGAACAGTCTTAACAGAAACGCGCAGATTCGTCCAAAACTTATAGAGCTTCTGGCAATGGATATAAGGCGCATAAAGAGCAATATGGAGTATACGAGGGCTCCTGTTACAAGACTGCTGTCTATGGAAGCGTTAAAGCTTCAGGTGTGGAATGGCGTATGCAGCTTGATGGATGAGGGCAAGACTCTTTCCGAGGCATGGGCGGAAGAAAGAGCCAAGGCAGCATTTGAGCTTTGCGAGCTATCTTCTGATGAAAAAGGACTTTTAGATGAGTTTATGAGTTTTTTGGGTGAAAGCGCACTTGATGGTCAATTGAAACGTATGGAAGATATAGCTTCAAAGCTTGACAGGCTTCATTTAGAGATAAAGCCCGAGTGCACTAGGCGTGGAAAACTGGCCAGAACCCTTATGCTGTTGCTTGGGCTATGCCTTGCAGTACTTTTAATGTAACATATACTGACACGAGGGGTATTTTAAAATGGGGATAGATGTTGTTATTAAAATCGCGGGCGTGGGTATACTTGTGGCAATATCGTGCCAGCTTTTAAAACAGACAGGTCGTGATGATGTTGCTATGATCGTGGGAATAGCCGGAATCGTGCTTGCGCTAATGATGGTTATGTCATATGTTTCTTCGCTGATCGAGAGCGTAAAAACTATATTCGGCTTATGACGGAGATATTAAAAATCGCAGGCGTTGCCGTGATAAGCGTACTTTTGGTGATTATTGTCCGCGAATATAAAAAGGAGATGGCATTTCAAATAACCATTGCTGCGATATGTATTCTGATGCTTCTTATAATCAGTACACTTACCGACGTGCTAGATTCAATAAAGAATATATTGGGGCAATATGGTTTTGATTCAGGGCTTTTTGGAACTATTTTAAAGATAATTGGCGTTGCCTATATGGCGCAGCTTGCAGCGCAGATATGTATAGACGCCGGAGAAAGCGCGCTTGCGGTCAAGGTAGAGCTGGCAGGGCGTATACTTCTCATTGCTACAGCTTTACCCCTTTGCATCTCCATATTAGAAGCTGTTTCGGAACTCTTGAAGGAGGCTGCCGCATGAACCTTTTTCTTGCTTTTGCTTTAGGCGCTCTGCTTGTGTTTTCCCCAATTGCGGAAGACGATAATGGAGAAAATATGCAGGATTTTAATGCAGCTGTTGAAGAAGTGCGTGAAATGCTTGAGGAATATGATCTTCATGAATGGCAGGCTGAGCTTGATGCCATAGGAGAGGGGTTTAGTGACATATTTAAGACGGATAATGTGTATGATCTCTTCATGAAGGCGGCAAAGGGCGAAGCTTCGCCAGATCCCGCATCCATAACTGATATGGCATTTTCCAAAGTAAAGGAGGCTGTTTTTTCAAAAATAGCAATTATAGTCGCCGCTATCATACTCGCCGTGGTCAGCGGTCTGTTTGAAGCGCTAATAGATGAAAAACGAAACGATATTAAAGAAGTTGTATCGCTCATTTGTAAGGGAGTTTCAATAGTGCTTGTGTCCATGATAATGATGGATATGGCTAAAACGACCGGAGGTTGTGTAGAAAGGCTTGCCGGCTTTACCGAAGCCGCTTCGCCGGTTCTGTGCGTAATGCTAACGGCGTGCGGAAGTGGCATAGCGGGAAACAGCATAAGTCCACTTATGAGCTGGCTTACCGTTATGATGTCAGATATAATGTGCGGAATAATACTGCCGCTTATCGTATCGATGAGTGTTATAGGGCTTATAAACGGTTTTGTCTCAAATATAAGATTAAGCAATTTTTGCTCGCTTATGAAGACGGTAATAAAATGGGCGATAGGACTTATCTTTATAATTTATACGGCTACTATAACCATAACGGGGATGTCTATATCGGCTTCAAACGGCATTTCTTTCAAGACGGCTAAATTCGCCATAGATAAGCTGGTTCCCATGCTTGGCGCGGGAGGGACTCTTGAGACTGTGTTTGGTATGGCACAGGTCGTGAAGAATGCAGGAGGTATAACTTCTATAATAATTACGATGGCAATTGCTTTTTTACCGATTATAGGCATAGGAGCATCATCGCTTGCGGTTAAAACGGCCTCAGCGCTGTGTCAACCGCTGTCGGATACGGTTTCAGGAACACTTAGTATTTGCGCCGAGAGCGCATCCTATTTTATCGCTATAATATGCGGCTGTGGACTTATGCTAATAGTAACTCTCGGTATAATAGCAGGAACAGGCAGCATATATATAGCGTAACGGAGAGGTATATGGACTGGCTGAATGAATATGTAATAAGGCTTTGCGCCATATCCATCGCGATATGCATATCAAAGCTTGTGCTGCCGGGGGGCGCGCTTAAACAGACTGCACAAAAGGCATTGTCACTGGTGTTACTATACGCGGCTTCGGAGCCGTTGCTTAAACTTCTGATTCTATGAGCGCGCGTTTTTAAAATAACCCGGGCTTTGGAATATAAATATTTCGCTATGAGGTACACATGGAGAAGGAGAAGAAAAAGAGCAAAATTATTGAAAAGATAGCGTCACGAATGAAGCGTGATAAGCGCTTTGAAATGCTTGTTTATGCCGGTATTGCCGCTATAGCGCTTATACTCTATTTCAGCTCGCTTTCATCCTGCGATAAGGCTCCCGAGGCGACGCCCACATATGCCGAGTCGACAGAGAGCATGCTTGAGCTTAGGCTTATTGAAATGATATCGGGGATGGCCGGTGTGGGGGAGGTAAATGTAATGGTACGATGTGAAAGTATTCAGGAGCATGCAAATTCCTTTTCTTCAATCGGTGAAACCGTATTTGAGCGTGTAGTGGGAGTTATCGTAAGCGCCGAGGGCGCAGAGCATATAGGGGTGAGACTTGCGATCGAAAATGCCGTGTGTACAGTGCTTGGCATAGACGCGGGATGCGTTGATGTTTTTGAATATGATAATGCGGATAATGGAGGGTAAAATGGTTAAGAAGAATATTGGAAAAAATACAAAACTTATTATTGGAATAGTGCTTGCTGCTGCAGTTTTGATCGGTGTGGTATTTTGGAATATACACCTTAATTCCACAAATGCTGATGAATTGCCTCCTACACCTACTCCCACGCATGGGCAGTCAGGTCAGGATATCAGTATCGATGGAGTAGGAGATGACATAGGCGCAAATGCAAACACATCAACCGGAGTAAACTACTATGCGGAATATAGGACGAATCGTGAGCTCATGAGAAATGAGGAGATAGATTATCTGAATCAGATAATTGAAAACTCTGCCACTGATGCCGAAACCTTAAAGGATGCTCAGGAGCAGCTTCTTGAGATAGTTTCATGCATGGAGTCGGAGTTTACTATAGAGAGCATGCTGCTTGCAAAGGGCTTTTCGGATGTTGCCGTATCCTTTCACTATGGATCTGTAACAGTCGTTATCGATGCGGTAGAGCTTACTAATGAGCAGATAGCTCAAATATTAGATATAGTTCGAAGAGAAACAGGCGAACCGGCAGAAAATATCAAAATAAGCACTCATTCGTCACAACCTATTGACTAAATATTAGTAATTTAGTAATTGCAAAGAGTGTAAACAGTGTTATATAATAATGTAACATGGATCAATTTCTATAAGGAGGTATACACCCATGAATAACGATTACAATAATGTTGAGATCACTGAGAATGATGGCGGAAGGATTCTGTTTTCTGCCGATGTTATTTCTACAATAGCTGGTCTTGCTGCCGGTGAAGTGGATGGAGTAACTGCGATGAGCGGCAATGTGGTTGAAGGCTTTACCGAACTTTTTGGAAAGAAGAATCTTACAAAGGGCATAAAGGCCGAAATAAACGATAACAGTGTCAATATCGCTATAAGTGTGATCGTGGAATATGGTTATCGTATTAATGAGGTCTGTGCCAATGTTCAGACAAATGTAAAGAACTCTGTCGAAACGATGACCGGTCTTAATGTTAGGGCTGTAAACATATACGTGCAGAGCATAAGCTTCCCTAAAAATGAGCAGCAGGCGGAGCTTCCTGCTGAATAATACTTCAAAGACGTCCTGACTTATATTGTTATACAGTAGACTTTACAAGAAATAAGGAAAAGCGTGAATCAAAAGCGGCATGATGCCGGTATGCTTCACGCTTAAAGCTCTATATAAAACAAACTATCGAACAACTAAGCGAAGGAATGGTGACTAACATGAAGATAACGGCTTTTGACAGATTTCTTATAGTGTTGATGGCGCTTGTTATGACTATGATAGCTGTAGTCATTGCTGGCGTTGGGCTTGGTTTTATAACGATCGAAAGTGTGAACTGGGTTGCGGAAGCCATTAAGGGCAATAAGGTCAATGTTGCTATTAGCGCTGCCTCCGCTTTGATAGTTGTAATAGTTGCGATCCGACTTATCGTGGTAGCGTGCGGAGGCGGACGAAAGCCTGCGGCTAATTATGTAAAGGTGAGCGATACTGTAAATGGATCCGCTTTTATCGCAATAGCAACGCTTAAGCAGATGGTAAAAACTCACTGCCAGGCATACAAATGCATCACATCATGTGAATGTGAAATAATACCCGAGGAACAGGGGCTTGGTATAAAGCTTATACTCTCGATAACGCCAACAACGGTTATACCTGAGTTTAGTTTTGATCTTCAAACATCGATTAAAGAAAATATTGAGAAGCTTTCAGGTATATTTGTAAAGTATACAAAGATACTGATCGTACCGCTTGGGCAGAGTGAGAGCAGCAGAGGGAGTGCGTTATGAAGGGTGACTTTCTTCAGTTTGTAGCCATGCATAGATGGCGTATTTTGCTTGTGGCGCTTGGTATAGCGATAGTGATACTTTTTTTTACAATAGGTTTTTTTAAGACTCTTTTAATCGCAGCGGTGGTAGCGCTATGCTATTTTTTGGGTTCGCTTGTAGATAAAGGCGGATCCGGAAGTATAAAGGCCTTTTTCAAGGCTTTGTTTAAAAAGAATACATTTTAACAGATTCCAAATAATTTGGGATCATGGAGGATACAGATGAGCCGGAAGACCGCAAGAGAGGTCGCAATGAAGTTAACTTTTGCACGCCTTTTTGGAGCCAATGAGACGGATTATGAGGATGTGCTTGAAAAATCCGGAATAACGACCAGACCAACGCCCGCAGATATCAAATATTCGGATTTTGTGCTGCATGGCATTGAGCTTAATAGGGGTGAAATAGACGCATGGCTTTCAAAGGCATCGATCGACTGGGATATCGAAAGAATGGGAAAGGTCGATTATGCGATACTGAGCATTGCTATATTTGAAATGCTTTACATGCCTGATATACCGGGAGCAGTTTCTATAAACGAGGCGGTGGAGCTTGCAAAGAAGTTTGGTAATGAGCAATCACCGGCATATATAAACGGCGTGCTTGGCAGTATAAACAGACAAGCTCAAGAAGAATAATGACATACATAGGTATTGATACAAGCTGTTATACAACCTCGGTTTCTGCTACAGAGGACTCAGAGGTGTTGTTTGACCTTAGGACGCCTCTTAAGGTAAAAATCGGTCAACGCGGCCTTCGACAAAGCGAGGCCGTTTTTCAACATATACGAAATCTTGATGCTATGATCCCTAAGCTTATGTGTATGCTTGGTGATATGAAAATACATGCTATAGCCGTAAGCTCTGCTCCACGAACAGAGTCCGACTCCTATATGCCTGTGTTTTTGGCGGGAAAAACGGTTGCGGACGCATTATCTGCCGCCTTGCATATACCCTGTTATCATGTTTCGCATCAGCAGGGACATATAAGGGCAGCGCTATATAAAAACGAAGGTATTTCCAAGCGCTTCATTGCCCTTCATATGTCAGGGGGGACCAGCGAAGCTGTGATAGCGGATAAAAGCCTTAATATCGAGCTTTTAGGAGGTTCAAGTGATATTCATGCAGGCCAGCTTGTAGACAGAATAGGCGTAGCTATGGGATGCCCTTTTCCATGCGGTAAGCATATTGAGTTGCTTGCAAAGCAGTGCGTATCTGATTTCCCTAAAATACCGGCATCCGTCAAGGGGATGAGCATGTCCTTTTCTGGCGCTGAAGATAGACTTATGCGTGAGATATCTTCGGGTACGAAAAAAACAGCTATTGCCTATGCCATTTACGATCTTCTTTCGAGGAGCTTGTTTAAACTTATTAAAAATGCGCGTGGAATATCGGGCGTACGAGATG
Organism: Clostridia bacterium; assembly: GCA_017416425.1. GTDB lineage: Bacteria > Bacillota > Clostridia > Christensenellales > CAG-138 > RGIG1693. The sequence goes on along the minus strand of JAFQCL010000033.1, from coordinate 31,090 downwards.
TGCTGCTCGCTGGTGGGGTTTCTTCAAGCCTGCTTTTAAAGCAGCTCCTTTTAAAGCGTATGGATAAGGCATGCGCGAGCGAGGGTATCTTTTTTTCAGAAAGCGAACTTTCTTCCGATAATGCCGTTGGCGTTGCTTTGATAGCCGGGGATATGTATAATAATATTGGATGCCGGCTTAAGCTATAACGTAGAAATGGATTGTTTATGGGTAAATTAATACTTACAGTATCGGGACTTAACGAATACGCCGCCAATCTAATGCGGCGTGATTTTGTGTTGCGGGATGTGAAGGTCTCAGGTGAACTTTCAGATGTAAAGTGGCACACCTCGGGGCATCTTTATTTTACGCTCAAGGATGAATCGGCTTTAATACGCTGCGTTATGTTTTCAAGGGATGCAGAGCTTAGCTTTGTTCCGCAAAACGGTATGCATGTTATCGCAAGCGGGCATGTTTCTTTATATGTACAGGGGGGGCAATATCAGCTTTATGTAAAGGATATAGAGCAGCAGGGCATAGGTGAACTTTTTGTGCGCTTTAATAAGCTTAAGGAAAAGCTTGAATCAGAAGGCCTTTTTGATAGCTCTCATAAAAAGCGGCTTCCGCGTCTTCCAAAAGCCATAGGCGTTATTACATCGGAAACAGGGGCTGTGATAAAGGATATAATAGATGTTACTACAAGGCGCTTTCCAACGATGCCGATATACCTTTATCCCGTCAAGGTACAGGGGATAGGAGCCGCCGAGGAAATAGCGGAAGGAATACGCGTAATGGATTCCATGAAGCTTGCGGATGTGCTTATAGTCGGACGAGGCGGAGGAAGCATGGAGGATCTGTTCGCGTTTAACGAAGAAATAGTGGCGCGAGCAATATATGAATGCAGTATCCCCGTAGTGAGCGCAGTCGGGCATGAAACGGATTTCTCCATAGCGGATTATGTGGCTGATATGCGCGCGCCTACACCTTCTGCAGCAGCTGAAATTTGTGTTCCGGTGCTTGAAGAACTCTATATGAAGCTGGACGACTTGATCGAGGATATTAAAAACAGCGTATCTAATAAATTGAAGCAGGAACGGCGTTCGAATGAGCTAATGATGCGGTCGTATCTCTTCAAGCGTGTACATGCTATGGTGGGGGGAGAAAAAAGAAGGCTGGCTGGATTGCTGAAAGAGAGGACGCTTCACATGGAGCATAAGCTTAATGCAGAGCGTTTAAGGCAGGAGGCTGTTTTTAAAGCACTTGGCGCGCTTTCACCTTATTTCGCGCTTAAAAGGGGATATGCCATTATAAAGCATGGCGAAAAATATGTATCTTCAGCAGATATGATTGAAAATGGAGATAATCTTAATATAATCATGTACGATGGTGTTATTAACGCCACTGCATGCGGAAAGGAAACATATGATGGAGAATAGAAGCTACGAGGATTTAATGGCAGAGCTGGAGCTGGTTTCAAAGCGTTTGTCATCGGAGAGCCTGCTCATGGAGGAGATGGTTGAGCTTTATGAGCGCGGAATGGAGCTTAACAGCATACTTTCCAAGATGCTTGACAGCTTCGATGCCAGAATAGAAAAGGTAACCTTGGAATATACGAAAAATGAAGGTTGATGCTGATGGAAAGCCCAATGGAACTTGACATTCTAAAAGGTATAACAAGTCCGCGCGAGCTGAAGGCGCTTGATTCGGAAGCGCTTTTTAAGCTGGCATCCGAGATAAGAAAGGTGCTTATTAAGACGGTATCTGAAAATGGTGGACACCTTGCTTCAAACCTGGGTATTGTTGAAACTACTATAGCGCTTCACCGGGTGTTTAATACCCCTGATGATAAGATCGTGTTTGATGTAGGGCACCAGTCGTATGTGCATAAGCTCTTGACAGGAAGGTATGAGGAATTTCGTACCCTAAGAAAAGAAGGGGGCATAAGCGGATTTCCCAAGCGTGAAGAATCCAAATACGATAGCTTTAATACGGGTCATGCCAGCACCTCGCTCTCGGCGGCATTTGGTATGCTCAGAGCAAATAGATTACTTGGCAGGAACGACAATGTTGTTGCTGTGATAGGTGATGGTGCGCTTACGGGCGGTATGGCCTATGAAGCTATGAATGATATAGGCCAAAGCAAGCTTCCGCTTATAGTCGTGCTCAATGATAACAATATGGCGATATCGTCAAGTGTTGGCGCACTTTCTCATCTTTTAAACGGTATGAGAACGAGCATCAGGTATCAGCTTTTTAAACAGCATACCATAAAGCATCTTCATAGGACAAGATTTGGGCGCTTTACTGCTGTACACCTTGAGCGAATGAAGAACAGGATAAAATATTTCCTGCTTCCGAATAACATCTTCTTTGAGTCGCTGGGGCTTATGTATATAGGCCCTATAGATGGTCACGATATCGATGCGGTAAGCAGTGCATTTGGGCGTGCAATGCGTATGGATCGTCCGGTCATTGTACATGTGATAACGCAAAAGGGCAAGGGATATGCTCCGGCTGAACAGGATCCCGAAAAATTTCATGGAATAGCTCCTTTTGATATGGCTACGGGAATGGTCAAAAAAAACACCTCGGGACAAAAAAGCAACTCAGAAGTATTTGGAGAAGGACTGCTTGAGATTGCGGACAGCGATGAGCGGGTATGCGTGATAACAGCCGCAATGGCAAGCGGAACAGGTGTAAAACCCTTTTTTGCTAAATACCCCCATAGAGCTTTTGATGTTGGTATCGCTGAGGAACATGCTGTAACATTGGCTGCCGGTATGGCCGCTGAAGGCTTGCGGCCTGTAGTAGCGATTTATTCAACATTTTTACAAAGGGCTTATGACCAGATACTTCACGATGTATGCCTTCAAAAATTACCAATTGTATTTGCTGTGGACAGAGCGGGGCTTGTAGGTGAGGATGGCGAAACGCATCAGGGTGCGTATGACATCGCGTACCTTATGAGCTTGCCTCAAATGACGATACTATCGCCTGCCTCTCAAACCGAGCTTTTATATATGCTAAGGTATGCGGTGAAGCTGGAAGCTCCTGTTGCCATTAGGTACAATAGAGGCGCGCTTCCTGTAGAAATAGATGGCTTTAAAGAAATAACCGATGTCAGTTGGCAAAAGTTAGACGGGCTTTTTGATGTAAATGTAATAGCGACCGGAAGAATGGTGGATATTGCAAGAAAAGCGCTTTTAGGGCTTCGTGTTGGGCTTATAAACGCCAGGGTGCTTAAGCCCTTTGATGAGGATTTGCTTTCCGTAGTGCTGGAACGCTCAAAGGTCGTCATAACCATTGAAGACGGAATAATAATGGGTGGATTTGGAGCCGCTATAGCACGTTTATGTGCGGAAAGGGGAAAAAGGGCGATATGCATAGGTTTGCCGGATACCCCCGTTGCGGCAGCAAGCGTTATGCAGCAGCTTAGAAGCTGTGGAATGGATGAGGAAGGTATAAGAAACAGGATAAGGAAGGTACTTTATGAGATCGGATCTGATTAGAGCCGATATACGGCTTGTGGAGCTTGAGCTTGCAAAGAGCCGTGAAAAGGCAAGAGCGCTTATTATGGCGGGAGTTGTCTATAAAAATGGGCAAAAGCTAAATAAATCCGGTACTTTTGTTACAAAAGATGATAAAATAGAAGTGCGTGAAGATCCCATTCCCTATGTAAGCAGAGGTGGATTGAAGCTTGAAAAGGCGATCAAAAATCATGGTGTGGATGTAAACGGCAAAATATCGGCTGATATCGGAGCTTCGACAGGAGGATTTACCGACTGCATGCTTCAAAACGGTGCTAAAAAGGTATACGCCATAGATGTCGGCTATGGGCAATTGGACTGGAAGCTTCGCAACGATAAAAGAGTAGTCGTTATGGAGCGAACCAATGCAAGAAACATGGAACCTTCGTGGTTTTCCGAAAGGATAGAGCTTGCTTCTATAGATGTATCCTTTATATCTTTAAAGCTTATATTGCCTGCGCTCTTTGATTGTTTGACTGAAACGGGTGAGGTTCTTGCACTCGTGAAGCCGCAGTTTGAGGCCGGACGTGAAAAAATAGGTAAAAATGGAGTCGTGCGGAATAGAAATACCCATGCTGAGGTGCTGAAGGACATTGCTCTTTTTTCGATGGACATGGGATTTAAAATACGAGCGATCGATTATTCGCCCATAACCGGACCTAAGGGCAATATAGAGTTTTTGTTGCTTTTGAAGAAGGGAGAAGGCGACGCTTTCATGGAAATTGAAACCATGCATGAGCGAATAGAGGAGATAACGATTCTTGCGCATACAAATTTAAAACGAGAAAATGAAGAAGATGAAGTTTAAAACGATTGGCCTGTTTTCAATTAGCGATAAAGGCAGAATGGCTGCGGAGGATGCGCTTTTTCAAATTGCCTTAAGGGGTATAAAGCCGGTGATATTGGATAAGAATTCATCCCCTAATGAAGATATTGATATGCTTATAACATTTGGCGGCGATGGTACTGTGCTTTTGGGGGCTAAAATAGCCGAAGGTAAGCCTATATTGCCCGTAAATACAGGCAAGGTGGGGTTTTTAAGCGAAATATCGTATGATGAACTTTCAATAGCCCTTGATTTAATATTTAAAGAAAGCTTTCATATTGAGCGGCATTGGTCTTTGCTTTGCAAATTTATGGACAAGGAACTTTACTGTATAAACGACTGCATCCTGTATAAGGAGGAATTTACATCTATAATGCGATGCAGCATATATGTAAATGGCTTGGAGGTCGGAAAAATACACGGAGATGGCGTTACTGTATGTACCCCCACAGGTTCAACCGCATATTCGCTTTCGGCTGGGGGGCCTGTGATAATGCCGGACTCGGATATTATGTGTATTACTCCCATATCATCACACAATCTGTCAACAAGACCTATCGTGTTGCCTAAAAGCGCTCGTATAAGCATAAAGCTTGAAAGCGCGGCAGAGCTTTCCTTAGATGGGATAGATATCTTTAAGCTCGATGCTTCTGACATCGTAGAAATTGAAGGCAGTGACGTCAATGTGAAATTTATAAGATTTGGAAATAGGAATGTATTTGAGCTTATAAGAGAGAAACTCACCCTTTAAATGTTTGCGGAGGTAGATATGCTTATTCGTTTGCGCGTTGAGAATATAGCGCTTATAGATTTACTTGAGCTGGAGTTTAGTAAGGGGCTTAACATACTTACGGGCGAGACCGGTGCAGGAAAATCAATAATAATAGATTCGATTGGCCTTATCCTTGGCGAGAGGGCAAGCCTTGATAGTATAAAGTCAGGTGAAAAGCGTGCCAGGGTCGAGGCTGTATTCGATATATCAAAAAACCACGCCGCGAGGGAATATTTAGCTTCTCTTGACTATGAAGCCGAGGATGAGCTTACTATTTCAAGGGAGCTTTACGCAAGCGGAAGAACCGTGGCCAGAATAAACGGTATACCTTCCTCCGCCGCTATTATTAAAGCGCTTACCGCTCATATAGTGGATATACATGGACAGCATGAGCATCAATCTCTGCTTATGCCCGCAAGACATATACATTATCTTGATGCCTATGGAGGTAAAGAGCTTATAAATAAACGCCGCGAGGTGGAGCGTATATACGCAGATTACAGGCATGCAAGGGAAGAACTGGAATCTGAATTCATGCCCGAGGATGAGCGTATGCGCAGGATAGATATGATTTCATATCAAATAAACGAGATAGATATGGAGGGCTTACGACCCGGACTTGAAGCTGAGCTTATAGATGAGCAGATGCTTCTTTCAAACGCCGAGCATATAATGCAGGCGCTCACATTTTCCATAGAAGCGCTTGGTGGGGAGGAATATTCAGCGGTTAATGCCGTTGGCGATACAAAAAGACAACTTGAAGATATTTCCGATATTTCTTCGCAGTATAAAGATGTTGCGCAGCGTGTATCCGATGCGTATTATTTGCTTGAGGACGCGCTCTTAGACGTAAGACATCTTTTTGATGATTTTGAATTTGATCAGCAGCGCCTTGATGAAGTTGGAAATAAGCTTTTTAGGATATCCGCACTGAAACGCAAGTATGGCGCCACCGTGGAGGATATAATTTCATACCGAGCTGAGCGTGAAGCTGAACTTACGCGTCTAACGCAGGCGGATGAGCGCCGTCATGAGCTTGAAAGGCGAGTTTTAATGCTTCAAGAGAGTTATGTGAAAAACGCACTTGATCTGACATCAAAGAGAAAAGCGGCAGCAAGCACCTTAAAGGAAAAGGTCACTTTAGAACTTACCGGACTTGGTATGAAGAATGCTGCTTTCTCAGTTGTTTTTTCGGAGACCGATATGGGCGCACACGGGCGGGATAAAGTGGAGTTCTTTATTAATACCAATGCTGGTGAAGAGCAAAAACCCCTCTCTAAAGTGGCTTCAGGCGGTGAGCTTTCAAGGGTGATGCTTGCGCTTAAAACCATAATCGCGGGAGCGGATGATGTCGATCTTTTGATATTTGACGAGATAGACACCGGCATTAGCGGAAAAACCTCATCAATAGTAGGTGAAAAGCTGGCATGCGCTGCAAGGGCGCATCAGGTGCTTTGTGTTACTCATTCACCTCAGATAGCAGCATTTGCGGATACACATATGCTTGTGGAAAAGCATGAGACAGAGGGTCACACGAGTACCAATGTCAGAGTATTAAATTTGGATGAACGTATACTTGAGATAGCTCGCATTATGGGGGGTGAAGGTTCAAAGACGGCGGAGCTTCACGCGAAAGAGCTGATACTTGAATGTGAGAATAAAAAGTCATGATAGTTGAGCTTGTAAAAAACGATATGAAGCGGTCACTTGGAGTGACTGAGCCCGGAGCTATTGCTTATGCGGGCGCTGTCGCGAGGAGCTTGCTATCAGGCGAGATAATTACTATAGAGCTGCTTTTAAATTCCGGCATATATAAAAATTCCTTTACCTGCGGAATACCAAATACCGATAAGCAGGGCTGCGCTTATGCTGCGGCGCTTGGCGTTTTGGCGGGAGACGCTAAAAAGAGGCTTGAGGCGCTCTCCTCCGTGACAAATGATGACTCTAATAAGGCGCAAAGGCTGATTGAAAAAGATGTCGTAAAAGTAAAGATAAACGCTATTTCCTCGGAAATATTCATAAAGCTTACGCTTACTACCGAAAATGGTATTGTAAGTGTTACTATAGAAGGTGAACATGATAGAATAAGCGAAATATTGCTTAATGGGCTCGAAATTCGCAAGGCCGAGGATAAGCTTTGTGACAGCGTGTTAGGCGGAATAGGGAACTTTTGTATACGTGAAATATATGAGCATTGCATAAGTACGGATGTTTCAAAACTTGACTTCCTATACGATGCTTTTTTATGTGACAGGGAGCTTTTTTATGAAGGTAAAGAAAAGGGTTTTTTAAAGCTTACCAAGGCCATATGCGGAAGTTTAGATGAAGAAGGTTTGTCCGCTCATGAGCTTTCAAAGCTATATACATGCGGCGCGATAGAGGCAAGAGTAAAAGGTGCAATGAGGCCTGCTATGGCGATAGCGGGAAGCGGCAGCCATGGAATATTATGCATAATGCCCGTTTTTTCGGCGGGAGCGGCTTTGCGCCTGAAAAAGGGTGATGTACTTATTGCGGCGCTTTTTTCGTGTGCTGTTACCATGTACATAAAGCATTTTTCTGGTAAGCTGTCAGCTGCTTGCGGCTGCGTGATGGCAGGTGGCATGGGGGCTGCACTCGGGCTTATTATGCTGAGGGGCTTAGGCTTTGATGCGATCTTGCATGGCATAAATACAATGGCTTCATCGCTTACCGGCCTTATATGTCATGGAGGAAATCCTGGCTGCGTTATGAAGGCGCTTTCGGCTGTCGATATGATGTTTAATGCAGTTCGGCTTGCTTCTTTTAATGTGTCCGTTGAAAGGATGCATGGCATACTTGATATGAATCCGGATAAGACACTTCAAAATATGAGCATTATTGCATCCTCCGGGATGCTTGAGACTGAAAACACAATAATGGAAATACTTGTGGATAAATTAAACTGCGGCGTTGACAATTTAAACGTTTAATTATATAATAAGTATTATAAGTTTATCGCTTTTTGTGGAGGTTTTTTATGAAGTATCGTCATTTTGATAAGCTTGGCATCGATGTATCCGTATTTGGACTTGGCTGCATGCGCTTGCCCATGATCGAAAAGGATGGAAAAAAAATCGTAGACAGGAAGATATCAGACAGGATAATTAGAGAGGCAATAGAGGGCGGAGTTAACTATTTTGATACCGCATACGTCTATTCGGAGCAGGACAATGAGGCTGCGCTCGCACACGCTCTTAGAGGCGGTCTTCGTGAAAAAGTATATATTGCTACCAAATTACCCATATTCAAATGTGAATCAAGCGAAGATTTTGAGCGTATGTTTTGCGAGCAGCTTGAGAGGCTTGAAACGGATCATATCGATTTTTATCTCGTGCATTCGCTTAGCGGCGAGCAGTGGGATAAGGCAGTATCGCTTGGTATATGCGAATTTTTGGATAAGCTAAAGCGTGAGGGACGGATCCGCTACGCATGTTTTTCATTCCATGATGATTATGCCGCCTTTGAGCGCATAATAAAAGCGTATGACTGGGATATGTGCCAGATTCAGTTTAATTATATGGATGTTGAAAATCAAGCCGGCGTGAAAGGGCTTAGGCTTGCAGGAGAGCTGGGGATCCCGGTTGTTATAATGGAAGGACTGCGAGGAGGCAGGCTCGCGACTGTTCCTTCGGAGGTTCGTGAAGTATTTGACAGCTATAATGAGCACAGAACGGATGTCGAATGGGCCTTTAAGTTTATCGCGGATTTCCAGGAGGTTATGACAATACTTTCGGGTGTTACCGATACGGAGCAGCTGCATGATAATATCAGAATATTCAGCGAGCTTACGGCAAATTCGATGACTAATGAGGAGCATGATATAATAAAACGTGCCGCCGATGCCTACATGAAGCGTATTAAGGTAGGCTGTACAGGCTGCAAATATTGTATGCCATGTCCAAATGGTGTATCGATACCCGATATTTTTACCACTTGGAATAATGCGTTCCGCTACGGTACTACCTTAGGGGGCAATCAAAGGTATGCTCGGATGAAAAATCAGGGAAACGGCGCGGATAAATGCATTCAGTGCGGCGCATGTGAAGGTGCATGCCCTCAGCATATAAATATAATTGAAATGCTGAGAGTTGCCGATAGTGAGCTTTCATAAATGTTTTGTTTATTTTGCGATAATGGTGAACCATTGTCGCTTTTTATTTTATAACCTTCTTTGATTTGTGATTTTTATACATGTTATCAATATACTTGACCTGAGGAAGCGAAAAATAATATAATTAGAAAAAATCGGAGGTGTGAAATGGCGAATAATCACGATCTTGCTCGCTTAAACATAATGACTCTTCCTGCCTATGTAGCCGGTAAGCCCATTGAAGAGGTAAAAAGAGAATACGGACTTACCGATATAGTAAAGCTTGCTTCAAATGAAAACCCGCTTAAAACTTCTCCTAAGGCAATACTTGCTATGAAAGATGAGCTTGAAAATTGCTATGTATATCCTGAGGGAAGCAGCCCAAGCGTAAGAGAAGCTTTGTCCGGAGTTTTAAATGTAAGCGCGGATATGATAATGGTCGGAAATGGCGGAGACCATGTTATAAATCTTATTGGCGAGGCATTTTTGAATCAGGATGATGAGGTGATAGTTGCTACGCCTTCGTTTATAACCCATGAGCTTACTGCTATCATAATGGGTGCGAAGCTTGTGCGTGTGCCCCTTGTCGATTTCCATTATGATCTGGATGCGATGCTTGCCGCGATAACTGATAAAACAAAGCTTATCGTTATATGTAACCCCAATAATCCCACGGGAACCATCGTAAGACGTAAGGCTTTTGAGGCGTTTTTAGAAAGAGTACCGAAGCATTGCATAGTCATTATGGATGAAGCGTATTTTGAATACGTTGAGGATCCCGATTATCCAAACGGCATCGATTACATAAAGCAGGGCTTTAATGTAATATGTGTAAGGACATTCTCAAAGCTTTACGGTCTTGCGGGAAACAGGATAGGCTATGCAGTGTGCGCAAAGAATTTGATGGATGTATTAATGCGTGTACAGCCGCCCTTCCCCGTGAACAGAATAGCTCAGGCGGGAGCTGTTGCCGCGCTTGGTGATGATGAGTTTTTAGCCAATGTGCTTCATATGAACAGAGAGGGCAGGAAATTTCTCTGCGAAGCATTTGACAGATTGAATCTTACCTATTGCGAGTCGCATGGAAACTTTATACTGTTTGATTCAAAAATTCCTAATTCCTGGATGTATGAAAGACTCCTGCAAAAGGGAGTGATACTCCGTCCATGCGGAGCCTGGGGCTATTCCACCAGCTTTAGGATCACAATAGGTACCGAATATGAGAATAAAAAGACAATAGAGGCGCTTACAGAGCTTATCGATTTATATGAAAGGAGCAAGAATGATTAAGAATATCAGCGGAAATGAGGCTGTAGCCATTGCGGCCGTAAACGCGGGCGCTGCCGTAATAACCGGCTATCCCGGAACCCCCTCCAGCGAGACGGTTGGAAGCCTTTGGGGGAAGAACATAGAGGGTGTTCATGTTGAATGGAGCACCAACGAGAAGGTAGCTCTTGAAATAGCGGCTGCTGCTTCCTGGGCAAATAAACGCGCGCTTTGTACTATGAAGATGTCGGGTCTTAACGTAGCATACGACTCACTGGTCAGCATTGCGTATTCGGGCTGCACCGGTGCGCTGGTCGTGTATGTTTGCGATGATCCCGGCGTATCTGCCGGTATGCCTGAGCAGGATATACGAGGCTTTGCAAAAATGACGGATATGCCCGTCATAGATGTGGCTTCAGTCGATGAATCCTATTGGCTTACAAAATACGCATTTGAGCTGAGTGAAAGGATACAGTCACCTGTTATTCTGCGCTCCGTTACGAGCGTTGCGCTTTCTCATTCGACCGTAGACATACCCGATATGATGCCTCCCGCGCAGGCCGAGCCTCATGTATATAAGGATATCGAAAAGTTTACAAAGGCCGGAGCTAAGATATGCATGGATCAGCATAAGCGCCTTATAGAGAGCCTTGAGATTGCAAGGCAGTATATGCGCGAAGATGTGATAAATCAGCTTTGCATCGCAAAGGATACCAGCCTTGGAATTATAGTCTCGGGCGTATGTGCGTCATACCTTGATGAAGGTATGGAGTTGGCAAGAAAGCATGCGGATTTCCATGCCGTAAGCAGCCTTGTAGTCAGGTCTACAGTGCCGCTTCCTACCGATGAGATACGCGAGATGATAGAAAACTGCGATACCATCGTAGTCGTAGAGGAAAATGAGCCGTATGTGGAGCATGGCGTGATGCTTGAGGCGTTCAAGCTTGGCAAAAAGATACGTGTTATCGGTAAAGAAGATGGCACGCTCTCGCGTATCGGTAATTTTGATGCTATGAGCATTGCGGTCGCAGTGCTTACAGCGCTTGACTGCGAAATACCAAGCGAATTTACCGAAAGGCTTGGCGCCGAAAGCCTTTGCACAAAGCGCCCTATAGGAGTTTGCGCGGGATGTCCGCACAGGGGCGTATTTATGTCCATAAATGAGGCGCTTCGCCGTATGGGTATAAAAAAAGATGAAGCCATCGTGACCGGCGATATCGGATGCACCATACTTGGCATGAGCCCGCCCTTTAATACGCTTTGGACGGAGGTGTCGATGGGCGCAAGTTCACCTATGGCTCAGGGATTTATCCATGCAGGGATCAAAACGCCCGTGATCTCGACCATTGGCGATTCGACATTCCTTCATGGAGGAATACCGGGTGTTATAAACGCTGTCCAGAACAACGTTGATATGCTCACGATAATAATGGACAACGGCTGGACCTGTATGACGGGAATGCAGGTAAATGCCGGTACTTCAAAGGAATATCAGGCAAAGGAGTTCCATAATAGAGTTGATATAGCAAAGATAGTGCCTGCGCTTGGCGTTGAGCATTTCGCCGTCCATGACCCTTACGATCTTGAGGGGATGACTGCTCTTATCGGGGATATGCTAAAGCTTTCCGGCGTTAAGGTGATACTTGCAAGGCGTGAATGCGCGATTCAGGCGGCAAGGCGTAAGGTAAAGTACGGTATCATGAGCGTAGATCAGGATAAATGTACAAAGTGTAAGCTATGCATAATGAAGACGGGATGCCCCGGTCTTGTATATGACGGAAGCAATGTGCATATCGATAAGAAGCTGTGTAACGGATGTGGAATATGCAAGAGCCTTTGCAAGTTTAATGCTTTAGTCAAGGAGGAAATATAATGTCTCTTTCCATATATTTAACAGGTGTAGGCGGTCAGGGCGTGCTTACCATTGCGGAGCTTATAATGAATGCCGCAATGCGTCGCGGGCTTTACTGTAATTTTTATCCCACAAAGGGCATGGCACAGCGCGGCGGTTTTGTAAAGGCGCAGCTTAGAATAGGAGACGATGCCATGGCTCCGGAGATACATAAGGGAGGTGCCGATATAGTTATCGCTATGGAGCTTTCAGAGTCTTTAAGGGCGCTTGATTATCTTAAACCCGATGGCGATATCGTTATATACCCTTATAGATGGCTTCCGACCGATGTAATGCTCGGAAAAGCCGATTATCCGGATGAAGCTTCCGTCATGGAGGTTGCAAAGAAGCGCACAGAGCATGTGACCATGCTTGATATGACGCTCTTGCCCGAGGGCTGTGCTGATAATATATTCCTTTTGTCGGCAGCGCTTAAGTACACGGCGCTTTCGGAGCTTTTCAGCTCGGATGAGCTTGCTTCCGAGATAAAAACAAGATTCCCCAAGGGCATCGAGAGCAATATGCTTTCATTTGAGGCAGGTATGCGGTCATGAGCATAGATAAGCTGTTTTATCCAAAGGCTGTGGCCGTCTGCGGTTCCGTTTCCGCGGGCAAGCTCGGAGCCGTTTTGATCGAGCGCCTTATTGCGGGAAATTTTAAGAAGGTCTACGCCATAAACCCGAAGGGCAAGGGCTATATGGAAACTGAAGGCTATTGCTCCTTTAAGGATGCTCCCGCTGATATCGATATGGCGGTAATCGCGGCGCCTGCTTCGGCTGTTTGCGGTATACTCGATGATGCCGGAAATGCAGGTGTGCGAGCCGCTGTGATAATATCCTCGGGTTTTTCAGAGGCGGGATATGCTGAGCTTGAACAAGAGGTCATTGCCGTATGTAAAAAACATGGTATACGTTTTATTGGCCCAAACTGCGCGGGCATGGTGAACACTTCATGCTGCCTGCTTGCAACGCTTGAGGCGGCGCCCTCTCCCGGCAGGATATCTATAATATCGCAGAGCGGCGCTATCGGCGGTATGCTGATGGCTGCGTCCGCAGCTGGGAGCTTAGGCATAGGTAAATTTGTAAGCTATGGCAATGGAGCGGACCTTAATGCGACTGAGCTTTTAAAATATCTTGCGGATGATAATGATACAAGCGCCATCGCAATGTATCTTGAAAATATAAATGACGGCAGGAGCTTCATGGAGGCTCTGTCGTATGCGACCTCAAAAAAACCGGTTCTCATAATAAAATCCGGTCGCTCAGAGGGCGGAAAACGCGCCGCAATGTCTCATACCGGCTCTATGGCCGGGGCGGATGCCGTATATGATGCCGCTTTCTCAAAGTGCGGTGCAGTAAGGGTAGAATCCCTTGAAGAAATGCTGGATGTTTGTGGAGCGATCGATTCCGTAAAGCAGCTTGAAGGCAGGCGTGTCGCTATCGTTACAAACAGCGGCGGTCCGGGAGTTCTTACCACCGACAGGTGCGAAAAGGTCGGACTTTTGACCCCACCGCCATCAGAAGCTTTGAGGGCTAAGCTTAAGGAGCTGTTACCGCCTCATGCTGGTCTTGCAAATCCTTTTGATATAACGGTTGAAGGCACCGCGGAGCAATATGGAAAAGTTATCGAGGCTGTACTATTAGAATATGACGCGGCCATCGTTATAGATATAGGTACGCCGTATCTTAAGGCGCTGCCGGTCGCGACCTCTGTGGCCGATGCCGCTAAAAAATGCGGTAAGCCTGTGCTTGCCGATTTCCGCGTAGGAGTCGATATCGATGCTGCTGTTTGCCATCTGAATGAGAACGGAGTACCCGTGCTGCCATCTTCGGAGAGAGCTGCGGATGTGCTGGCGAATATGGCTAAATTTAATAAAGCTTCAGGAAAGATATGCTTTGATTTTGAAGAAAAGCACATAGATAAAGACTTTTTACTCGAGTATGAATCCATGCGGCTGTTTAGCGATGCTGGCATATGTATGCCGCGAGCCGTATTTGCAAAAACCGCAGATGAGGCTGTTTTAGCGGCAGAACAAATTGGTTATCCTGTATGCGTGAAAATTGTGTCGCCGAAGATAATACATAAATCGGATGTAGGCGGTGTTAAGCTTAATATTCGCGATGAAAAGGGCGTTAGAGACGCATTTGATGCTCTTTATGAGATAGGCCGTGAAAAGGATTTTTGTGGAGTTATCGTCGTAGAGATGCTAAATAAAGGCGTTGAGGTGATAATGGGCATGACCAGAGACCCTCAATTTGGCCCGGTCGTTGCATTCGGCCTTGGCGGAATATATACTGAGGCGTTAAAGGATATAGCAATAAGGGTGGCTCCGCTGTCTAAGGCCGAGGCTCTGGATATTATCTCAAGCGTTAAGGCGTATAAATTGCTTAAGGGGGTTCGTGGTGAGGCGCCTTGTGATATCGAAGCGCTTGCGGAGATGCTGGTAAAGCTTTCAGAGCTTCCGTTTGTATACCCTGATATATCCGAGATAGACTTAAATCCTGTGTTTGCACATAAAACCGGTGCTGTTGCGGCAGACGCCAGAATAATACTTAAAAAATAGTTTGGAATAAAGGTGGTGCTTTATTTGTTCCACCTTATTTATTTTACTACGTATGGTGTAAAAAGTTTAGATACTTCCAGTCATAATTTCGATGAGTTGTTGCAAAAATTCATATAATATGATATTCTTATAAACAGGTTATGCATTAATAATGCGGTCGCTGTTTCAATATGAATAGTAGTGTCGGAAAACCAATTGATTGCGGGTCTGTAGTTTTTTACAGACAGATGCTAGAAAAGGAAGGACTATGAGTAAATATATTATAACAACTGAGTCGAATTCAGAAATACCTTTTGAATGGGAGGATCAAAATGATTTTGGCGTTCTTCGTATGCCCTATACGATAGACGATGTGGAACGCTTTTATGATCTTGGGCGAGAAACTGATATACCGGGCTTTTTTAATCGAATGAGGGAGGGAGCTGTTGTGACCACAGCTCAGCGCAATCCTCATGAGATCGTAGAATATTTTGAACCATATCTTAAAAAAGGGTATGACATACTGCATATAGCGTTCTCGTCAAAGCTTTCGGGTACGTTTAATAATGAACTCATCGCAAGGGATGAACTGCTTTTAAAATATCCGGAGCGGAGGATAGAGATAATCGATACGCTTGCCATATCCATGCCACTTGGAATAATAGTAGGTAAGGCGCTTGAAATGAGAAATAGCGGCCTTAGTCTTGATGATGTAAAGACTTGGGTCGAGACCCATAAATTGTCGGCATGCGCCCTGTTTGTGGTGGATAATCTCGAGTACTTAAGGCGAGGCGGAAGGATCACAAATTTTGCCGCGTTTATGGGTACCGCGCTTCAATTGAAGCCCATAATAACCATAACACCGGACGGATTTTTGCAGCCGATAGCAAAAGTAAAGGGTCGTCGTAAAGCCGTAAAGTACATGATCGATAAATGCAAAAACACCATTTTAAACCCTGAAGACCAGGAAATATATATACTGCATGCCGATTGTGAGGACGAGGCATTGAAGCTTCGTGATATGATAATGGAAGAAATAAAGCCGAAGGATGCTATACTGCGCTGGGTCGGACCCGTCATCGGATCGCACTGCGGACCGGGTACGCTTGCCGTTGTTTATTTTGCAAAGCACAGGGATGAGCTCATGCGATAAATTCTCGTGCAAAATATATTAACAAATTGCCCTTGAAGGGATAAACTAAATGTGATAAAGTTTAAGAAATTTATCTGCAAAGATGGGGATGGACGGATTTATAAGCCTTAATAAGAGAGATAAGCATCTGCTGAAAGCTTATCAGGCGAAGAACCGTTATTGTTTCACCCCGGAGCTGCGGTGGTGAAGGCGTTTTGCTGTGTAGCTGCTGCCGGGAAAGCCCGTTACAGCGAAAGAGGCATGAAATGTTTAATTATGCATGTTTCATGCGAATAAGGGTGGTACCACGAGAGAAAGCGCACTCGTCCCTTTGGGATGTATGCGCTTTATTTATTTTTGGAGGTAATTTTATGTTACAAAAACTGGAAGAGATCAGGCAGGATACGCTTAGCCGCATTGAAATGGCAGAGGAAGAAGCGCAGCTTGACGAAATATACACTTTAACGCTTGGAAAGAGCGGTGCGCTTACGGCTATATTGCGCGGCATGGCATCGATGTCAAAACAGGAGCGTGCTGAATTCGGTAAGAGCGCGAATGTAGTCAAACAGGAGCTTGAGACGGCGCTTTCTAAAAAACGCGAAGCGCTTTCGTTCATAATGCAGGAGCGAAGGTTTAAGACTGAGGCGATAGATGTCACGATGCCCGGTAAGCGCAAAATCCCAGCAGGACACTTGCATCCTCTTACACAGGTATATAGGGATATTCGTAACGCGCTTGTAGGCATGGGCTTCACCACATTTGACGGTCCTGAGATCGAGCATGATGTTTATAATTTCACGCTTTTAAACCTTCCATTGGATCATCCTGCAAGGGATATGCAGGATACGTTTTATATAAATGATGAAGTCGTGTTGAGGACTCATACCTCGCCTTGTGAGGCGCGTGCGCTTATTAATATGAAGCCGCCTTTTAGAGTTGCTATCCCGGGTAGGGTTTTTCGCGTGGACGAGGTGGATGCCAGCCATAGCCCTGTGTTTATGCAGATAGAAGGACTGGTAGTGGATAAGAATATTACTCTCGGCGATCTAAAGGGGACGGTTGACGCCTTTATCAGAGCTGTTTTTGGAAGCGATGTTAAAACGCGTATGCGCCCAAGCTATTTCCCCTTTACGGAGCCTTCGGCAGAAGTGGATATGTCATGTACGATATGTGGAGGCAACGGATGCCGTGTATGCAAGGGTACCGGCTGGATAGAGATAATGGGCTGCGGCATTACCAATCCTCACGAGCTTGAAAACTGCGGCGTTGATCCAAATGAATGGAGCGCTTTCGCGTTTGGCGTAGGTGTAGACAGAGTAGCGAACCTAAAATACGGCATTAGTGATATACGCCTTTTGTATGATAATGATGCCAGATTTTTGACACAGTTCTAAAGGAGGATATGGAATTATGAAGCTTCCGCTTAAATGGCTGAAAGAATATATAGATTATAATGTAACCCATGATGAGTTTGTAGAAAAGCTCATGTGGCGCGGCTTTGAGGTAGCCGAGGTAATAGATGAGATGCCGGGTATAAAAAACGTAGTCGTGTGTACTGTCGTATCCATTGAGCCGCATCCCGATGCGAAAAAACTGCGCGTATGCCGGGTCGATGTAGGAAGCGGCAGGATACTTCAGATCGTCACGAACTCAAAGGCTGTGGAGGTAGGCGTGCAGGTTCCGGTAGCGCTTGATGGCGCTACGCTTTCGGATGGACTTGTTATACATGATACGGTTCTTCGCGGCGTGGAGAGCTTTGGCATGTTCTGCGGCGCTCATGAGCTTGGACTTACCGAGGTCGAACTTACCGGCTTTGTAACGGATGTGAAGAGCGAAGAAGTGCTCATATTCAGTCAAAAGCATCCCGAGGGAAAAACCGTTCAGGAGGTATTTGAGCTGGATTCCGTTATATTCGATATAGAGCTCACCCCTAACAGAGCCGATTGCCAGAGCATAATCGGAATGTGCCGTGAGGCTGCGGCGGCGCTTGGTCAGCGCTTTAATGAGCCTGTGATCAAAGAGGTATTGGCAGAGGGCGATATAGATAATTATGCGAAAGTCACGATTGAAAACGGGGAGCTATGCACCAGGTACTGTGCTCGCATGGTGACCGATCTTAATATAGAACCATCCCCGCTTTGGATGCAGAGGAAACTCAGAAGCGTTGGTCTTCGTCCTATAAATAACATTGTGGATATTACAAATTATGTTCTGGTGGAATACGGACATCCCATGCATGCTTTTGATGTAGCCTGTGTGAAGGATAGCCATATCGTGGTCAGAAACGCGCACGAGGGGGAGGTTGTGACCACGCTTGATGGTCAAAAACGAGCCGTAACCCCAGATATGCTGCTTATAGCAGACCCCGAAAAGGGAATCGGCATCGCAGGCGTGATGGGTGGCGAAAATTCTGAGATAACGGAGCATACAAAGGCGATTTTGTTTGAATCCGCCGTATTTAAGGGCTCAAGCATACGAAAAACAGCAAGAAAACTTCGCCATACGACAGACGCGGCGACAAGGTTTATGAAGGGCGTTGAGCCGCATAACGCATTGCTTGCTGTTGATCGCGCCATTGAGCTTGTACATGAGCTTAATGCCGGAAGAATTATAGGCGGCACTATAGATGTTTGCATGACAGATATTTCGTCCCGTTTTATCGATGTTAGCGTTGCGCATGTAAACCAGATAACAAGTCTTGACATTACAGCGGAGCATATGTGCGAGCTGCTTGGCACCATAAATATAAATGCTTCGGTGAAGGGTGATGTCATTCGCGTAGAGGTACCGCATTATAGGGTGGATATAGAGAGCGGCATAGAGGCGGATTGGGATATAGCCGAAGAAATAGCAAGGCTTTATGGATATTACAATGTGGAGCCCACTTTGATGCGTGGAGATACCTTCTGCGGCAGAGTGCATGATGAGTTTATGTTTGAGGATACCGTAAAGGATAGACTGGTGGAGCTTGGCTGCTGTGAAATGTATAACTACAATTTTACAGGCCCTTCTGAGATATCAGCGCTCATGCTGCCCGAAAACGATAGGAAGCGTAAGACGGTGCATATCCTGAACCCATTCGGTGAGGATCAGAGCCTTATGCGCACTACGCTTATACCCGGCATGCTAAAGACCTTGTCGTTCAACTATAGCAGGCGTACTGGGCATTATAGATTCTTTGAAGTGGGTAATGTACATTATGATCGTGCGGTTCTTCCTTCTCAGCATAAGCACCTTGGTATTGCGTTTTATGAAGCGGACGAGGATTTCTTCACGCTTAAAGGTGCGATCGAGCAGCTTTTTGAGAAGCTCAATATAAGAGATGTAAAATTCGTTCCCGGCGGCGGAAACTACTTCCAACCAGGTCAGAAGGCTGAGATATATGTTGGTGGTGAGCGTGTAGGCGAGCTTGGACTTGTACATCCCTCCGTGCTGAAGACATTTGAACTCCCTGTAAAGGCTTATATCGCAGAGCTTGAGCTTGACTTACTTATAAAACCTGCTGAAGCAAAGCGTACATATGAGCCTCTTCCCAGGTATCCCCTTGTAAAGCGTGACATAGCGATCATCGTGGATGATGATATGCTGTCACAGACTGTAGTGGACGCTATTTATGAGGTGGATACCGAGCTTATGATCGAAAATGTGCAGATATTCGATGTGTACAAGGGTACAGGTATACCGGAAGGCAAAAAGAGCATGGCATATTCCTTTACTTTAAGAGCCATGGATCACACTTTGCTTGATGATGAAATAGTTGGCTGCATGCAGGCGATACTGCAAAATCTTGAGGAAAAACTTTCCGCAAAATTGAGATAGCAGTGTAAAATCAAATCTTTACACCGCTGTTTGTACCTTTTTGGTGTACAGCGCCAAAACCTTTCAAGCCTGCTGGCTGACAAAACCGACTCAAATAAAAAAGAATGGTTGATTAATATAAAGTATTAATGGGGATCGGATATAAAGTCCGGATCCCCTTTTTTTAGATATACCGTGAGCAGATCCAAATTTTTAACGGTTTTAGCATTTAAAAAATGTTCTATTTTCTCAGCTTGTTCAAGCTCATTATCGCTGCCGTTCAGCGCACACAGAAAACGATTTACAACATCATGTCGAAATAAAAGGTAGCTTCCGGCTGTATGTCCTTTATCAGTAAGCTCTATATAGCCGTATCTTTTTGAGTGAAGATACCCCAGATTACTAAGCTGCTGCACCATTTTCGTTGCCGATGAGGGCTTGACATGAAGTAGCCTTGAAAGATCAACTATCCTGATCTCAAGGTCAAGAGCTTCCATTCGGCATATCATTTCAAGATAATCCTCCATAGCAGCAGTGAGCTCGCTGTGCTCCTCAGCCTGGTATCCTTTTAATGTATAAAAACCATCAGAATTTTCCATGCGTCCTCCAGCTCTGTGAAAATCTTCCCATAAACTAAATATACTTATGAAAGCGTATCAATATGTGCTAGTAAAATATCTTTTAAAATATAGCGATTTATATACTGCATATTGTGGTTTTAATCACTTTTTGCTCTATACATTGTGTAGGTAGTGTGATATAGTGTTTTGTAGGCAGAGGTATGCCAATGCTTATAGTAGGGGAGGCTCGTATGAAAATTGCCGGTATACAGAGGTTGACACTTTTAGATTACCCCGGGAAAGTTGCCTGTACCGTATTTTTGGCGGGATGTAATATGAGGTGCGTTTTCTGTCATAACAGCAATATGCTGGATATGAAATGTAAGGCTGCCGTTTCCGAAGAAGAGTTATTTGATTTTTTAAAAAAGCGAAGAGGTCTTCTGGATGGAGTGTGTATAACCGGCGGAGAACCTTTGCTTTCTCCCAAAATAGAGCCTTTTATCCGCAAAATTCGTGAACTTGGCTTTGCGATAAAGCTGGATACAAATGGCAGCAGACCTGATGTACTGAAAGCTTTGGTAAATGAGGGTTTACTTGACTATGTTGCGATGGATATCAAAAATGCTCCCGATCGTTATGCGAAAACAATTGGTCTTGATGTTTTTTCTATAGAATCTATACGAGAAAGCGTAGCGTTTTTGCTGAGGGATGCCTTGGATTATGAATTTAGAACTACAGTTGTGGATGAATTTCATGATGAAGCGGCATTTTTAGAGATCGGAAAGTGGATCACCGGAGCAAGGCGTTATTTTTTGCAGCCTTTTTTAGATAGCGACTTCGTGCCTAAAAAGGGTCTTCACGCGCCATCGCATGATAGATTGCTAAGGTGTAAGGAAGTCGTTCGACCATTTGTAAATATGGTCGATATACGTGGCATATGATACTAAATATAGTGCATTTAAAAAATGTGACACAAGATATTGACAAGAAATACTTCGTATGGTAGTATATGTGCGCACCTATGAACATGGTGAGCTTTTATGCGGGATACCGCTTTATTTGATCGTGGAGGTTTGTTATGTATAGAGTTCGAAAGCGTGATGACTCTGCTTCTGAGTTTAATATCAATAAAATAAGTGCCGCAATTACAAAAGCTTTTGAGGCGCAGGGAACGCCGTATCATGCGACTGTAATAGACATGCTGGCATTGCGTGTTACAGCCGATTTTGCGGCCAAAGTGAAGGATGGATATATTGCCGTTGAGGATATTCAGGACAGCGTTGAGAAGGTGCTGAGCGAGGCAGGCTATGCGGATGTTGCGAAAGCATACATACTTTATCGTAAACAGCGTGAAAAGGTTCGCAATGTAAATTCCGCTCTTTTAAACTACAAAGAGCTAGTAGACAACTATCTGCAGATAAATGATTGGCGTGTTAAAGAAAACTCGACTGTTACTTATTCCGTGGGTGGGCTTATACTTTCAAATTCGGGCGCTATTACAGCGAATTACTGGTTAAGCGAAATATACGATAAAGAGATAGCTGATGCCCATCGAAATGCCGAAATACATCTGCACGATCTTTCCATGCTTACGGGTTACTGTGCGGGCTGGAGTCTTAAACAGCTTATACAGGAAGGGCTTGGCGGCGTTCCCGGAAAGATCACTTCATCACCTGCGGGACATTTATCCACCCTCTGCAACCAGATGGTAAATTTTCTCGGAATAATGCAGAATGAATGGGCTGGAGCGCAAGCTTTCTCATCTTTTGATACATATCTGGCGCCTTTTGTCAGGGTGGATAATCTAACGCAAAAGGAGGTAAAACAGTGCGTCCAATCCTTTGTATATGGCGTAAATACTCCCAGCCGTTGGGGAACTCAGGCGCCGTTTTCAAATATAACGCTTGATTGGACCGTTCCTTCGGATCTTGCCGATTTGCCCGCCATAGTTGCCGGAAAGGAGCAGGATTTTACATACGGTGACTGCCAAAAAGAGATGGATATGATAAATAAGGCGTTCATAGATGTAATGCTTGAAGGCGATGCTAACGGACGCGGATTCCAATATCCGATACCTACCTACTCCATAACCCGTGACTTTAATTGGGACGAAACCGAAAATAACAGGCTGCTGTTTGAAATGACGGCTAAATACGGTACCCCTTATTTTTCAAACTATGTAAACTCGGATATGGAGCCAAGCGATGTACGATCGATGTGCTGTAGGCTTAGGCTGGATCTTCGCGAGCTTCGTAAAAAATCAGGCGGGTTTTTTGGCTCGGGCGAATCTACCGGCTCGGTTGGCGTTGTGACCATCAATTTGCCAAGGATAGCCCATCTTTCGCAGACCGAAAGCGAATTTTATGAAAAACTTGACCACTTGATGGATATTGCGGCGCGCAGCCTTAAAACAAAGCGCACCGTAATTACAAAGCTGCTTGACGCAGGGCTTTACCCCTATACAAAGCGCTATTTGGGTACATTTAACAATCATTTTTCAACAATCGGGCTTGTTGGGATGAATGAAGCCGGTCTTAACGCAAGATGGCTTCGTGCGGATCTTACGGATGCTAGAGTACAGCGTTTTGCTCGCGAGGTTCTGGATCATATGCGGAACAGGTTGAGCGACTATCAGGAGCTTTACGGTGATCTTTATAACCTTGAGGCTACGCCCGCAGAGTCCACAGCATACCGCTTTGCAAAGCATGATAAGAAGAAGTTCGGCGATATCATAACCGCAAACGAGAATGGTACGCCCTATTACACGAACTCATCACACTTGCCTGTAGGTTATACAGATGATATATTTGCAGCTCTGGAGATACAAGATGATCTGCAAACACGCTATACATCGGGTACGGTATTTCATGCCTTTTTAGGCGAAAAGCTGCCCGATTGGAAAGCTGCCGCAGGACTTGTGCGCAAAATAGCCGAAAATTATAAGCTGCCTTATTATACCATTTCACCTACCTATTCCGTATGCCGCGATCACGGCTATATTAGTGGAGAGCAATATTTGTGTCCGGACTGTGGAGGGCGGACGGAGGTCTATAGCCGCATAACAGGTTATTATAGGCCGGTTCAGAACTGGAACGAAGGAAAAACTCAGGAGTTTTTTGATAGAAAGGTATACAGCGTAGCTGACGATGGCTCTGAATCCAAGAATATCCTTTTTGCCTCAACGACATGCCCAAATTGTGTACAGACAGAAAAGCTTCTGACAATGGCCGGCGTTGAGTATGTAAAGGTTTTTGCCGAAGAAAGGCCGGAGCTTGCAGCTAAATACGAGATACGCCAAGCGCCCACGCTGCTTATTGGCGAGCTTAAACTTGCGGGCATAGGTTCTATAAGAAGGTATATATCTGATATCGCTTTGAATAAGCAAAGCTAATTTAAGCGGGGCTAATGGATCATGCATGATATTATAATTATTGGCGGTGGACCGGCTGGCCTTACGGCCGCAATATATTCGTTAAGAGCCGGAAAAAGCGTGCTTGTAATTGAACGCGAAAATACCGGCGGACAGATCGTGTATTCACCTTTGATAGAAAACTATCCGGCTTTGAGTAGGATAAGCGGAGCTGAATTTGCGCAGCAGCTTACCTCTCAGGTGGAGGAGCTTGGAGCCGCAATTGAGTACTCAGAGGCGCACTCAGTTTTGAAAAAGGAGTTTGGCTACACTGTTCTTACCGACATGGGAGGCTTTGACTGTAAATCTGTGATAATCGCAACGGGCGTTCGGCATCGCAGACTAAACATAGAAGGTGAACAAAGCCTTGTCGGAGCGGGAATATCCTACTGCGCGGTATGCGATGGAGCTTTCTTCAGGAATAGAAGCGTTGCGGTGGCAGGTGGGGGGAACAGTGCGCTTACAGAGGCTCTTTTTCTCGCGAACTTCTGCAAAAAGGTCACACTCATAGTTCGTAGGGACGTACTTCGCGGTGAGGCATGCTACGCGGATAAGCTTTTTGCTAAGGATAATGTTTCGATATTGTTTAATAGCAATATAAAAGACTTTATTCGAGATGATAGAAAGCTTACCGGGCTGATCCTTAAAGATAATATAACAGACCAGCAATTTGTATTGGATATTGATGGCCTATTCATAGCGATAGGCCGTGAGCCGCAAAGCGAAACCTTTGCGGACGTTTCTCAAATGGACGAAAAAGGCTATTTTGTGACCAGGGAGGATATGTCCGCAGACAGAGAGGGTATATTTATCGCGGGAGATTGCCGAAAAAAGCCGGTTCGGCAGCTAACTACGGCTGTAAGCGATGGCGCGATAGCAGGAATTTTTGCAAGCAGATACATTGACAGCTTAAAATAGCGATAAAGGAGAGCTTCTGTTTTTTGAAGCTCTTTTTACTTTTTTAATGCAATTTGTGCGAAATTAAAATATTAATGTTACTATTGCAAATTAATGCTAAAACTTTTGACTGGCGAGACTCTAATACGAACGCCTGGCTAAAATATTATACATAATCATTTCTTATTTTTTAATAAATAAAAGATACTTAGAGAATCAATAAGATGTTAGAATTAAAAACAAATAACCATTTACTCGATAATTTCTCGGTAGTTTTATAAAATATCCTAAAAACATTCATTTCAGGAAGGCAGAGGCTAAACTTTTTGCATGCATGTAACATGCAGCTCTTTGAGTGAATAGCATATTAATGAAAAGTTTCCTTATCCTAAATTCTTTTAATGAGGAAGTAAATATGGATAGAACTATGTCCCTTTATGATATAAAGCCTGGTGAAAGGGCGAAAATAGACGAGCTTTGCATGGATGGGAGCATGCGCAGGAGGTTGCTTGATATAGGTCTTGTTAAAGACACATTGGTCGAATGTGTCGGAAGAAGCGCGGGAGGCGATCCGTCGGCATACCTCATTAGGGGTGCTGTCATAGCGATACGTTCTGAAGATTCAAAAAATATATTGATAACACATTGTGGTTAAAGGAGGAGGCAATATATGGGTCTTACAAACACCTCAGTGGGCATTGCTGCCGTTGACTCAGGTCTTGTGATAAAAAAGCAATCCGGAGATGATAAAGTCATAGCAATAGCTGGTAATCCCAATGTAGGGAAGAGTACAGTGTTTAATGCGCTTACAGGCATGAATCAACATACTGGGAACTGGCCGGGCAAAACTGTAACAAACGCGCAGGGTTACTGCAAAACCAAGCGTAATTCTTATGTGATGGTGGATATACCTGGTACATATTCTCTTATGGCACATTCTGCCGAGGAGGAAATTGCAAGAAACTTCATCTGCTTTGGCGATGCTGACGCTGTAGTTGTCGTTTGTGATGCTACTTGTCTTGAAAGAAATATGAATTTAGTGCTGCAAGTGCTTGAGATATCAAACAACGCCGTTGTATGCGTAAATCTAATGGATGAAGCAAAACGTAAGCATATAAAAGTTGATTTAGAGCTTCTCTCGGAAAGGCTTGGTGTGCCTGTAGTGGGAGCAGTGGCGAGAAAAAAGCATGGCCTTAACGAACTTATGCTTGCTGTGGATGATCTTATGGATAAAAAAAGGCAAGGAGCACTTGAAATAGCATATAATGACGATATAGAAAACGCAATAAAAATGATTGAAGCGGCTGTCTTAAATTTCCCTCTTTATGAATTAAGCAGCCGCTGGCTTAGCCTTAGATTGCTTGACAGCGATGAGTCGCTTATGGCTGAAATAAATGAATATCTTGGAGTGGATTTTTTGAAGGATGAGCGTATACAAAGCGCTATTAGCACTGCAAAACTGGAGCTACTTGAAAAGGGTATCGGCGGAGATCGCTTAAAGGATCAAATAGTAGCGTCTATAATACAAAAGGCAGAAGACATATGCACAGGAGCAATAATTATTACTGAAAAAAAGTACGCTGAAATTGATCGCAAGATTGATAAAGTGATCACAAGCAGAGGGCTTGGCTATCCCATAATGGTAGCTTTGCTGGCGCTTATATTTTGGATCACTATAACCGGTGCAAATTATCCTTCGAAAATCCTTTCAGATGCTCTATTTTATGTGCAGGATAGGCTTACTGATATTTTTAACGCATTAAATGCTCCTGACTGGCTTCATGGAGCGCTGGTACTTGGAGTATACCGCGTGCTTGCTTGGGTGGTATCAGTAATGCTGCCGCCAATGGCTATATTTTTTCCATTGTTTACATTACTTGAAGATGCAGGCTATTTACCCAGGATCGCATACAATATGGATAAAACTTTTAAACGCTGCAATGCTTGCGGCAAACAGGCTTTGACAATGTGTATGGGCTTTGGATGTAATGCTGCGGGAATTGTGGGCTGCCGTATAATCGATTCGCCAAGGGAGCGTCTGCTGGCTATACTTACAAACAATTTCGTACCATGTAACGGTAGATTTCCAACGCTTATAGCGCTGCTTACAATGTTTTTTATAGGGAGCATGGGAGGTCTTCTCTCGTCAGCCATATCAGCTGCTTTGCTTACGCTTGTAATACTTATGGGAATTTGCGCTACATTTTTTGTTACATGGCTTCTCTCACGAACCCTTTTAAAGGGAATACCTTCGTCATTTACACTGGAGCTACCCCCATATAGAAGACCACAAGTAGGTAAGGTGATAGTGCGCTCAATATTTGACCGTACCCTTTTCGTGTTAGGTAGAGCGATTGTGGTAGCGGCTCCGGCTGGGCTTATTATATGGCTTATGGCCAACATAACAATTAATGATGTTAGTATTTTAAATCACTGCGCGTCATTTTTAGACCCCTTTGCATATCTTATGGGGCTTGATGGCGTAATTTTAATGGCTTTTATACTCGGTTTTCCTGCTAATGAAATAGTACTTCCAATAATTATAATGGCCTATGCTGCCCAAGGGAGCATAGTGGAGATGGACAACTTATTTGAGATGAAGCAACTATTTATAAATAATGGATGGACTTTTGTTACCGCTATCAGCATGATGTTGTTTTCAATGTTTCATTGGCCGTGCTCAACTACCCTTATGACTATAAAAAAAGAAACAGGAAGCAAAAAATGGACTCTGCTTGCTGCACTATTGCCTACCGTCATAGGTATAGCTATTTGCATGTTGTTCACGACAATAGTAAGATTAATTATGTAATTTAGTTTAAACGAGCTGCAAATATACGATATAAGACATGCTGCTCTATTTGTAATATGAAAAAATAGAAGTATTTGGTTTTTAGTTTGATGATCTAAAATGGAGCCTTATATCATGTAGAAGACGTTTAATTACCAGTACCAGCTGACGTACTTTAAAGTTATAGATGTTATGTTGCAGGCAGGTGTTTCATTATTATAAGGCTCCATATTTATGTTTAAAAATTAAAGTATGGGTGAAAAAGTAGTAACATTTTTGCTTTAATACTGCTTATTCATAAGTTACAACCAACTTTAGAAATAAGCTTGAGATTTTGGCTTTATTTATGAAAAAAATTAATGTTCATTTGTCTAAATTAGAGCGGATATGGTTGACTATTGGTTGGTTTATGATAAAATATTGCATGTCAATCTTTATAGACACTGGATGACATTGTTGGTAACTATGAGCTTATGATATTGATTACTGTTGCATATTTTAAGAAGATTGAAGTTAAACATTTTTACAAATATATTTAACTATGATGATACGTGTTGAAAATACTGTGATATAATGGTTAGCAACATATATTTAAAAGTATATGTCAGTATTTTGAGGAGGAAATATATGAATTCATCTACTGTTAGAAAACTTTTGGTTAGCGCACTCGCACTTATGCTTGTGATCTGCGCACTGCCGATGACACTTGCCGAAAGCATCGGATACGAGCTTAAGGAAGCAGCTTTTATGGCTCAGACCGACCGCGCATGGGATGCTATAAGTGCATATGAGGCAGAGCTGGACGCTAAGGGTCTGGCGCCTGAAGAGCTTACGAATAAGGTCTATGAATTTGTAAGTAATCGTAGCGATGTTGTCTCCATTACTTGGGAGGACAGCAAGAGTTGCCTGTTTAGCTTCGTACTGGAAAACGGATGCCATTGTGCATATGACTACGAGCTTAATCATCTTACCGAGAGCTATGAGCCCTCACTCGAGGCTCTGGAACTTGTAGAAAAAGGCACTACCTCTGGTCAAGATGTGCTGCTCCTTGGACCATACTATGGCCTTGATGGGAGCTTTACAGATCAATATATGAATGAAGCAAATACGCTTGCTGAGTTTATGGGCGGCACTGCTACTGTATACGGCGGTTATGATTGTGATGGTAACTCTTGTAAGACGCTTGATGAATATGGCATCGTAATATTTGACAGCCATGGAAATAAGATCGGCTCAAATTCATACCTTTGCCTTAATAGCTCAAATGGTATTTCATCTGAGGATTACACAAGCGGTCGTGCAATTAACGCAGGTGGATGGTATGGCGTAACCGGTACATTCTTCCAGCATTATAATGATACGCTTCCAAACAGCCTAATTTGGATGGCTATTTGCCTTGGCATGGCTACTGATACTCTTTGCGATCCTCTGCTTGCTGATGGCGCAGGCGCTGTATTTGGATACACCGAGTCAGTTACCTTCAGGTATGATTATGAGATGGAGGGCACTTTCTTTGATTGTCTTACCGGTGAATATGATGGTCAGTACGGTGACTATGGTGTATTTTATAATGTAGGAGATGCTGCAGAAATAGCAATAGCTGAGCATGGTACAGCTGATCCTTATTCATCAGATAGAGCTGCTCTTCGCTGGAAGGGCGATCTTGAGTGGGTATTAGCTGAGATGGGTCCTGTTGCCGCTACTGATGTTGAGATATCACCTGATCCGATTCATGTGAATGAGCATAATGCTATTGACGTGCGAGCGCTTACTACGCCGAGATATGCAAATGATTATACTCTTGAATGGAGCACCGATGATGAGAGCATAGCTACCGTTGACTCGAACGGCCGAGTATTTGGCGTATATGAAGGAACTACGACTATTACAGTTGAGCTTTATGACAACATTACGGGTGAAACTTATACCGATACTGCTACTCTTGTCGTTGATGACTATCCGAGTGTGGAAGAAGCGATTACCGAGCCGGACAGTGGTCTTTTCTTTGGAAATGATGTTTCCTATCCGTGGAGTGTAGCAACATCTGCAACGGGCAGAGTTTATGCTGCATCCACAAATTCCGGAGAGGCTGATACTACAAGTGCGATCTCACTCACACTCAACATGCAGGCAGGCGAAACTCTTTCATTTGAGTGGTCTGTAAGCTCAAAGATAAATGATGACTATCTATATTTTAACGTCAATGGTGAAACTATTAACAGAATAAGTGGAACCAGCGGTTGGAGAAGTGTAGAATACGTTGCCCAAACAAGCGGAATACATGAGTTTACCTGGGAGTACACTAAAAACGCGGAAAGTGATGGCGGTGGAGATAGAGGCATGATAGATAGTGTTGCCTATTCCGGCGTTGTTGAACATGAATATGTCACGGTTACATACGTTGATGGATATACAGGTAATACTATAGATACCGGAACCGTTATGCTTGGTGTAACCATAACCCAATTTCCGACTGTCCCCGAGCATGACGGTGTTGTATTTGTCGGATGGGATTATAATGGCGCACCTGTCACAGATGATATAATTGTTACTGCTGAATATCGCATCATTGGTGACATGGACGGCAACGGTGAGGTTACTGCAATGGATGCACTCGCTGTTTTGAGAATTGCTTTGGGTTCTGTGGATCATGATGAGATCGATGCTCTGATCGGAGATTATGATAATAATGGCCAGATCAATGCGATGGATGCACTCGCAATTCTCCGCGATAGCTTGAACTAACGCAAATATGTGAATAGAGGTCGGGCAGGCGTAAGCTGTGCCCGGCTTTTATGTTAAAACTACCCTATGTGAGAATCAAGCTTGCACAAACGATTAAATGGGTATAAAATAACAAATAGCTAATGGAGGATGAACAATTATATGGATATTCGCAGTAGCTTTGTCAGCTGGAAGAGTAAGCATGCTGCCTTTTGGCAGTTTATAACCTTTGCATTAAGGAGCTGCATAACCTCGGTGGTTGAGATAGCCATATTTGCCTTATGCAACTTTCTTATATTTATTCCATATAAGTATACACCCTTCTCTTGGTGGTTGATAGATTACTCTGTTGAAAATGGTGGACTTTGTGCGTTCTGGTCGTTTTTGATATCATTTGGCATAGCTCAAGCGTTCAATTTTGTGCTTCAACGAAAAACCACCTTTAAAGCTTCGAACAACATCGTAATGAGCGGCATACTTTATACAGTAATGGTACTTGCGCTGTATGCGCTGCAACTTTACATTCCCACTTTGATCAGAGCTCAGGTCGTGGCATGGATCGGTGAGACCGTAGGAGATCTGCTGCTCAAGTGCCTTATGATGTTTATATCGATGCTTATCCAGTTCCCGCTCAACAAATATGTAATAATGAGAAGCGGGAAAAATAGAGAATTATCCCGTTAATTACGCCTTTTTTGCGTTAACCAAAATAGTTGAAGAACCCTTTTAAAAAATATACTAAAAAATTTTAAAAAAAGTGTTGACAAAGGTAAAGTGGTCTGGTAATCTATAAAAGCTGTCGGCGATGACAGCAAGGCTGGTACCTTGAAAACCATATAGTGCGAACTTTAACGAGCCGGAGAAAGAC
>JAFQCL010000032.1 GCA_017416425.1 Clostridia bacterium | reverse complement strand
TGCTTCAAATACATAGTCGTCGTAACGACCGGGGATATTGCCGCCATCGGATGCAATCCACATGCGGTCATAGGGAGTCGGGTTGGTAATGCACCAGTCATATGTACCGGCAGGAATGCTGATCTCAACAGTGCTGTTCATTACGATGTTCTGAGTGGTAAGGCTTCCGTCAGCGTTCTCGGGAATCTTGTACTCGAACTCTGCGTAAATGTCATCCGATACATCGCCGCCCTGGTTGAACGGGCCTGTTTCGGGGAAGATGTCGCCATAAGCTATAGCGTCAGCATCAATAAGCATCTGATAGCCGCTGCCATCACCCCATACATCGCCTGCGGTGAGGGTGATGATTGCATCGCCTTCACCGGGGATCCTGCTGTATCTTGCGGTTACAGTGGTGTCCGCATAAAGCGTAGCGCCGGGCTCTAGTGACCAACCGGTGAAGTTGTAACCGTCAGCGGTATGGTCGGGAGCTTCGGGGTATGCGCTCTCGGGGAGCTGCTCGCCCTGGAGCATGGTGTAAGTGTCAAGTTCTTCATCGTTGAAGCCATCTACGAAAGTGACGGTGATCTCAGCAGGCTCAGGAAGCTCAACTTCAAGATCATTTACGGTGAAGAGGCCTACGAGTTCGGTGGGAGTGCCGCCGATCATGCCAAGTTCATTAACTGAGCCTGTTGCAGGATCTACTTCGTAGAAGGAACCACTGTCTGTACTAAACATCTGTGCCCAGTACATGGTATTGGTGTTGTGATCCCACGCCATGGACTGTACGTAGTTGTGCTGGATACCGGTAGAACCAACAACGGTTGCAACAGCGGTATCAAGATCGATGGTGCAGAGGTTTGTGGTGCTATACTCTGTGCCGATGCTACGCCGTCAGTGGAGATAGCAAGGGTCATTATGGTGCTGGTGCTCGTGATAACGGTCTCTGAGAGCAGTACACCGGTGAGGATGTCGACCTCATAGAGCAAGCGATCACCCTCAGCGTTAGCGCCGATAGCATAGAGCCTGTCGTTCGCATGGTTGTAAGCCATATCGGTAATGGTATGATTTACGGTAACACCTGTGAAGTTGGGGGTAAGATCATCAACGGTGCAGGTGAAGTAACGGCCTGCAGTGGTATAGCCATAGATAACGCCGCCAACGAACTCTGCCGCGAAGATGTCCTCGGGAACAGTAGCAAGCGCGGTAACATCGTTCAGATCATAATCCGGGAAGGTGATCCAGCTGCCTGCTTCCGTACCGAATGCGCTGATGCCGTAGAACCAGATGGCCGGGAGGGCTTCAGTTACATATACGGTGCAGGTATCGGTGAAGCCGCCCTCAACGGTGGTAACGGTCACGAAGGTCTCGCCTTCCGCTACGCCGCGTACCTTACCGTCTTCATCAACGGTCGCGATGTTCTCATCACCGGAAGTGAAGATAACATCTTTGAAATACGCAGCCTCAGGGAGTACGGTCCATACGAGCTGACCTGCACGGCCTGCGGGTACGGAAAGCTCTTCCATGATCTCAACGCCGCTTACCGGAACGGGATCGCCAACATATACGTTGTCGAGGTACGCGCAGTCATCGCCGTTGCCAACGCTACTGTCCTTGGTGTATTCCCAGGAGAGGGTATAGGTGCCCGCCTCGGTGACGCCATACTGATGGGTAGTCCAATCAACTTCGCCGGTGCCTTCAAGAACGGTTGTGCCGTTTACTTTGAAGTAGAAGTTATCCCAATTTGCCTCGGAAGATACCTTATAGTCAAACTGAACTATCTGGTTTGCCTCCAGGGTTACTTCAACGCTTACAGCGGAAGTGCTGCTGTTAACGCCTGCATTGCCTGAAGCCGCATAGGAGTCGATTACCTCCCAGGGATAGGTTGCAGAATTTGTAAAAGTAAGGTCTCCGCCCTCTACATTCAGCGCTGCATCGAGATCAGCATCTGTAATGGACGGTTCCTGAACTATACCCGGCTCAACGGATATAATGCTTTCGAGCTCGGTCGCCATGCTAAAGAACGGTACAATACCCATTGCAAGAGCAATAACGATAGCTACGAACGTCTTAAAGTGCTTCATAGAATTCCTCCTCATAATATTTTGTATGTGTAAAATAACACATGTACATATTTTAAACGAAATATATCTGATTTGCAATACCTTTTTTGCATAATTTTTTTTAATATTTTTTTACAGATTTTTTATTGTGACACAATTTTAACAATTTTGTCATATTTTAAAAAGTTGTTTCTTCCTTATTAATATGCAAAAATTTAATAGCAAAATTTTCCTACATTTAGTGTGCTTTCGCAAGTTTATGCTATATATTGTATTAATTCTCGCTAAACATTTTTATTATATGCGCCTTGAAATATATTTTTGTTTGGAGATGCAATTCTATATGTTTATGAAGGCTTGCGGCGGAGTATTCCACAAAGTTTTCCACAAAGGAGTGGAAATTGTGCAAAGTTATGCTATAATAAGCGCGTAAAAACGCCAAAAAATTTTTTGAGGGGGTTAAAAATGCCGCATATAGAGCTTTTTGAAGGCGAACGGGTGGATGATCTTCAGTATAAAGGTCTTAAAATAATACAGCACGAAAGCCTTTTTCGCTTTGGCACGGATTCGGTGCTGCTTGCCGGATTTTCCTCGCTGAATAAAAACGAGCGCGCAGTGGATCTTGGCAGCGGATCGGGGATTTTATCCATATTGATAAACGCGCGCTTTGGGTGCCCCGTGATTGGGATAGAGATTCAGGATGCTTTCGTATCCATGGCAAACCGCAGCGCCGTCATGAATGGGCAGGAAAATGTGCGTTTTTTAAACCTTGATGTAAGGGATGCCCCTGCCCAGCTTGGAGACGGAGCCTTTGACGTGGGCATATGCAATCCGCCATATTTTGACGTCACCACCACGAACAGCTCCCAAAACATGGCGATAAGCCGCCACACCACTGCATGTAGCCTTGAGGATATCATAAAAAGCGCAAAGAGGCTCATTCGCCACGGCGGAAGGCTTTATATCGTTTATCCCGCTACGCGCCTGTTCATACTATCCAATGTGCTTTCTTCCCAGCGTTTGGAGATAAAGCGCTACCGCCTTGTCATGACGAGCGCGAATGCCGATCCATACCTTGTGCTCATAGAGGCGCGGCGGGGAGGTAAGCCCGGCGCTATCGCCATGCCGCCTTTGATACTCCACCAAGAGAATGGCGCATACACCCCCGAGGCACGCGAAATATACCACATTGCCGGCAATACTTTTTGAAAACAAACGGAGTTTTATCTATGCGAATACTTTCTGATCTTCACACCCACACCGTCTTCAGCCACGGAAAAGGCACTCCCGAGGAAAACGTTATAGCCGCGATTAAAAGCGGGCTTTCACGCATAGCCATAAGCGAGCACGGTCCCGGGCAGCTTGCCTATGGGGTCTCTTTTTCGCGGCTTCTTTCGCTTCGCCACGAAATAGATCGGCTAAACAGGGTATATCAGCGGGATATAACCGTACTCATGGGGCTTGAGGCTAACCTTACCGGAAGCGGCTTTTGCGACATACCCAAGGATACCTCCATATTCGATATGCTCGCTATAGGCTTTCACCGCACTAGCATGCCTCGCGATATACATGGGATCAGTATGTTTTTTCAGGGGATAGGCATAGGAAAAGATCCAAAGGGCAATGCCCAGCGGATGATCCGCACAATGGAACGTTTTCCGTTTGCCTTCATAACCCACCCGGGACGTTATATAAAGATGGACATGGGGCTGCTTTCAAAAGCGGCCGCAAAGCTTAATGTCGCGCTTGAGATAAACACATCAAGCCTCTCCATGACGGACGATGAAGTGCTTCTTGCAGCCAAAAACGGCGCTTTCTTTGTCGTAAACAGCGATGCGCATACGCCTGATCGGGTGGGAGATTTTGAGGCCGGGCTTGTCCTTATAAAAAGGCTTGGCATTTCCTCACTGGTTATAAATGACAGCATCGCAAAGCATAAATTTGGGGAGCTTTTAAGCTATCGGCACTCTGCCCTTTTTGGGAAACCGAAGTAAAAATCCATGAAATAATGGCTATTGTGCGCTGTAATCGAACTTATCCGCGCATAAAGCAATGTACAAAGACGCAGCGCAATAAGGGCGAATTATTCAGAAATACTCTGTAATCCTACATGGAAAGACGCTGCCTTGCTATATTAAGCCTGCGTAAAGACTCATCCTTTTCAAGAAGTACGGCTATCTCAATAGCCCCACCCGGCGTTACCTGCTTACCGGCAAGCGCTATGCGTACAGGCCAGAGCATTGTACCGTTCTTTAAGCCCGCATCCCTTGCAAGATCAAGCAGCGTGTCGTGTACTGCGGTTTCTGTGAACTCAGGAAGCGCCGAAAGAGCGGGCAGAGCCATGTCAAGCACGCTTAAGGATACCGCAGGATCGGTCTTGGACTTCTTATTTGTGAAAAGCTCAAGTGGATAATCGGGGTCAAAATCCGTAAGGAAATCTATCATACCGGGTATCTGCGAGAATATTTCCACTCTCGGCTGAAGTATCCGCGTGAGTATGGCCGGGTCAAATTTACCGGCGCCGCATGATTCATACCACAGCCTTGCGTATTTGTCAAACTCCTCTGGGGAGAGCCGCCTTATGTATTCCGCGTTCATCCAAAGAAGCTTTTCGGGATCGAATATAGCCGGCGACTTGCTTAGCCCCTCGAGCGAAAACGCTTCCACAAGCTCAGGCAAAGTGAAAAACTCCCGCTCATCGCCGGGATTCCAGCCAAGCAGAGCGACATAATTTATAATGGCTTCCTTTAGATATCCCTTTTGCGTAAAATCTTCATAATTCGCATCGCCATCACGCTTGGAGAGCTTTTTATGAGCATCGCGCATTATCTGGGGCATGTGTATGTACACGGGCTTTTCCCAGCCAAACGCTTCGTAGAGCAGATTATATTTAGGCGTTGACGCGAGATACTCGTTTCCACGCATTACATGTGTTATCTGCATGGTGTGATCATCGATTACATTCGCAAAGTTATAGGTGGGCATGCCATCGGCCTTTATAAGGACCATATCATCCAGCTCGGAGCAGGGAGCGGTGATATGGCCGTAAATCAGGTCGTCAAAGGATGCTTCGCCGCTTTTGGGCATCTTTTGGCGTATTACATATGGCTCGCCGCTTTTTACACGCTCAATTGCCTCCTCATAGGGGATTTGAGAGCATTTTCCGTCATATTTAAACGTGCCGCCGGCGGCTTCAACCGCAGCTCTTCTCTCATCAAGCTCATCTTTGGTGCAGAAGCAATAATATGCCTTTCCCTCTCGCACGAGCTGCTCCGCGTAGGGAAGATATAAGGCCATCCTCTCGCTTTGGATATAGGGGCCAAACTCTCCGCCCACATCGGGACCTTCATCCCAGCTCATGCCGATCTCGCGCAGGGTGCGGTATATCATCTCGGTCGCTCCCTCGACATAGCGGTTTTGATCCGTATCCTCTATCCTGAGCATAAATACGCCATCATTTTTCCTTGCAAACAAATAGGCATAAAGCGCGGCTCTGAGCGACCCTAAATGCAAAAAGCCGGTCGGAGAGGGCGCAAAGCGGGTTCTGACAGTCATGTTACCTCCGTGGCATGTATCCTATTTTCATGCCGATCATAATATAATACACCCATGATACTTCATTTTCAAAATATGCACAAGCATTATTTAATTTAAAAGCTCGGAGACAAAAAGGCGCCTTAAGCCGAAGCACTTTACCAAAACGACGGTGTGCATAAGACAGTTAACAGTCATAGCAGTTTGATCTGCTGTGACTGTTCTTGTATAATTTGCTTTTATGTGATAGTATGTATCCAAACAGACAGATGAATAAGAGTTTACAGGTGTTAGTGATGAACGGAAAATATGTATTTAGAAAAATAATACAAGAAGAAATTCCATCTATGTTTTCACTCGTTTTGAAAAGAATAGTGTGGATGGATGAAAATAATATTAGACAGTGGAATGTAACCAATTACGCAGAAGCTTATCCGGAAAATTATTATTATGAGCAGTATGAAAACGGAAACGTATTTGTTTTGGAGGAGGAAAAAACCGGAGAGATAGTGTGTGCCGCAATACTTCAAGAAACAGATAAAAGATGGAATGACAATGTTCCGTCAATTTATCTCCATAACTTTGTATCAAAGGTTGGAGTAAAGAGCGCTGGAACTATTTTCCTTGAGTTATGTAGAAAAATATGCTGTTATGCAGGGAAAGCGATACTTTAGACTTGATTCAGCGGCTGATAACATTGCATTAGCAAAGTATTACGAATCACATGGATTCATGCCGGTAGGAGAATGTCAAGAAGGACTATATAAAGGAATTTTGAGACAAAAAGAATTGATGTAAAATTCCAGTTTATCAATCAGTCAAAAGCACGTGCTTCTATACAAAGCTGCCTTGCTATCGTTGTGCGAGCAACGATAGACGCTAAGCTGCAAAATGCAGGTTGACGTTTACTGTTTTATGGGCATCCGGACAAAGGCGAGGGCTTTTTTTCTCACCGCTTTACTTTTTTCCGCTTTGGTGATACCATTTTTAAAAAAGGGGCAGCGCTGTGACCAAATCTTTTTGTCCCTTCATATTATGTAACGGTATCTGATTTCGGCAGAGAGGATGGGAATAAGAAGAATGACGGCTTCAGCGGGGCGCATTGACATATTTGAGAGGCTTCCCATAAAAAGAGCGGTGCTTTTGCAGATAATACCCGCCATAGCAAGCCAAATGATAACCCTCTTATATAACCTTGCCGATACCTATTTTGTGGGCATGCTGAACGACCCGGGTGAGACTGCCGCCGTAACGGTGGGCTATGCCTCATTTGTGTTTTTAACGGCCATTTCCAATCTTTTCGGCGTGGGCGGAGCAAGCGCTCTTGCAAGATCGCTCGGAAGAGGCGAAAAGGACGCGGCAGGACGCATCTCCTCGGTAGCCTTTTGGCTTGGTGCATTTTCATCTTTGCTGTTTTCACTCATATTTTTGCTGTTTCAAAGGCCGCTTTTAATGATTTGCGGTGCAGACGCGGATACGCTTGAGCTTGCTGTATCCTACACCACATGGGCTGTTGTTATAGGCGGGCCCGCCACCATATTAAATGTACTGCTTGCAAATTTAATAAGAGCCGAGGGCAGCGCGGCGCACGCTTCGATAGGCGTATCTATAGGCGGTATTGCCAATATAATACTTGACCCCATATTTATATTGCCCACAGGTCTTGGGCTTGGCGCGCTTGGAGCAGGCGCGGCAACAGCGCTCTCCAATCTCATATCTACCATCTATTTCATAGCGCTCATATTTATAAAAAGAAAGCGCACAATAATAAGCCTTAGCATAAAAAAGCTCAGGTATACGGGCGTTTATTTAAAATCCATACTTTCTGTTGGTTTTCCTTCAGCGCTTCAATACGCGCTTACCGTTGTTGCCGTGAGCGCCCAGCTCAATTTCATGTCGGGCTATGCTACAGAGGCTGTCGCCGCCGTTGGCATAGTAAAAAAGCTGGATCAGCTTCCGCTTTTCTTCTCGATCGGCGTGGCAAACGGACTTTTGCCCATGATTGCATATAACCACGCCGCGGGAAATTACGAAAGAAGGCAGCGTGCTTTCAGGTTCGGGTGCGGCATTTCGCTGGCGTTTTCGCTTTTATGCCTTGTATTCTATGAGATTTTCCCGGGAGCCCTCACGGGACTTTTCATACAGGATCAGGCTACGATAGAGTATGCTTCGGTATTTCTTCGCATCATGGTCACGGCAATGCCCATGATGTCGCTTTGCTACCCCTTGATAATACAATTTCAGGCCATGGGAAGGGTAAGAGAATCACTCATATGTTCTGTAATCAGAAAAGGCGTGCTTGATATTCCGCTCTTATTTATATTAAACGCCCTCATACCTCTTTACGGCTGCGTGCTCGTGCAGCCTATCGTGGATACCGTTTCCCTTATCGTGGCCGGTTTCTTTTATAAGCGCCTGAAGCGCCGAGGCGAAGCTTGATGGAGGCGGAGCTTCTTTCACCACATTGCCACAATTGTGTTTCCTAAGATACTTGACTTTTTTCGGTATTTATGCTATGATATGTTAACTAAGTTTACAAAATATAACATCAGGTGAGGTGCTAAATGAGCAGCTATGTTATTTTAACCGATTCTTCATGTGATCTTCCGGAAAAAAACGCAAGGGAGTGGGGGCTTTCAGTTTTGCCGCTTTCCTTTACCATCGATGGCAAAACCTATAGAAACATGCTTGATGGAAGCGAGATGGATAATCATGAGTTTTACCAAATGCTAAGGAACCACAAAACCTCCCAAACAGCTGCTGTAAATTCAAATCAGTTCATAGAGCTTGCCGAACCCTTGCTTTTAGAAGGCAGGGATATACTGTATCTTGGTTTTTCATCGGGGCTTAGCGGAACCTACAGCGCGTGCGCCATGGCCGCCGAGGAGCTTTCGAAAAAGTATCCCGAGCGGAAGATATTTGCCGTAGATACGCTTTGCGCCTCACTGGGTCAGGGGCTTTTAGTGTATCTTTGCTATCTGCAGAAAAAGCAGGGAGCTACCATTGAGCAGCTTCGGGACTATGCGGAAAACACAAAACTCAGTATAGCGCACTGGTTTACCGTTGACGATTTGCATCATTTAAAGCGCGGAGGAAGGGTCTCGGGAGCCGCGGCAACTTTTGGCACGCTTCTTCATATAAAACCCGTTATGCACGTTGACGATGAGGGACATCTTATCGTGATGGACAAGGTGCGCGGGCGCAAACGCTCCATAAACGAGATAGCAGGGCGTCTTATTAAGACCGCCACATCGCTTAAAACGGTATTCATTTGCCATGGCGATTGCCTCGAAGAAGCCGAAACGCTTGCAAAGCTCATGAAGGAGGCCGGTGCTGAGGATATCCTTATTAACCCCGTAGGGCCCGTGATAGGCTCGCACTCGGGTCCCGGCACGCTGGCCGTGTTTGCTTTGGCTGAAAAGCGGTAGATGGTTTCGCCTCATCCGATGAGGTCTTCAGGTGAGCTGTTTTGCGGCAAGGCGTGCCGAAATTGAAGCGGAATAGGGAGGTTTTTCACCATGAAAAAAAAGCTGCCATTTCCCATTCTGGCTCTGATCGTTGCTGTTTTGGTCGTTATTCTGATCCTTCTTATTACCTCTCCATATAGCAGGAAGATCGATGTGACCTTGGACGGCTACTCTTCGGATTGGGGTGGTCCAAGTAAGACGCATCCCGCGCAAATAACCATAAAGGGAACCGCTACATACCGCTTTTTCAGCATTAAAGGATTCACGGGTACTATGAAGCTTGATGACCCCGAGTTTCCTTTTGATAAGCACGTTACCTTTACTTTTGACAGCAAAGGAAGAACTGCTTCTATCACCTCCTTTGAACCCGGGGGTGTCAATTTCCTTGAGACACTTGAACACGCAGGTTATGTCTTCATGCGTGATTTTGATGAGGTGCTGGTGACCTTCTCTTCTTCCAGGGATGAATCTTCCGATGATAGTCGTCGCCATAGCTCTTCATTTTTTGTCGCTCCCGCGTATGATCCTGCCCAAATGGCTGAAATAGCGGAGAAATTGACTGAAAATACGATGTATGAGGATGCAAGGTGGGATTGGGATTAGCCGTGCTTCCCTTCTTGCGATAAAGTCCCCAACTATTTAAGCTTAAGCGCGGTTTTTTCAGGGGCTTTGCGCCGAACCCTGCGCAAGGGCGCTGCCCTTGACCCGTTCATTCGAGGCTTTCACCCTCGAGCTCCCATTGGGGGCTACGCGCCTCCAAGCCCCGCGGCAGGACTTGCCGTCCTGCACCTGCAAGCTGGTGGGGGGTGGGTAGAAAATAAGACTTTGGTGTTAAAGCGGTTTTTCAGGGGCTTTGCGCCTAACCGCTCGACCGTTACACAAGCAAGTCAAATATATTATTGTTTTCGTTAAAACCGTATTGACATTTTTCTCAAAACGTGTATAATTAATCTCACGTGCAATGCCCAGTTAGTCTAGTGGCCTAGGACGCCGCCCTCTCACGGCGGAGACAGGGGTTCGATTCCCCTACTGGGTGCCAAGGGAGTAGAATTATTTCTGCTCCTTTTTGTTATTATGGTAAAAGTGTAACTTTATGTGTAAAACTGCTCAGAAATGTACTTTACGGTTCGGCCTTTGGTATATGTATTCAATTTTTATTATATTTATTTTCCTTCATAATTATTGTCACTTTTATTCCACCCTTTCAGGTTAGCTTAGACATCTAAGTTCCTTGGCATTTACCCTATAAAAAACCTTCCCAAGTAAATATGACTGCAATATTATTCCATTTGCTTCCATGAGTCTAAGCATTCCTACCCTGCCTTACATAATCGGCCGATTACTGTCTCCAAATGAAAATAAGTTATACCCTTTTTAAATAGCGCACAATAAGTCCACACTGGTTTTTCCACACAGGTGGATAAGTATGTGGAAAATTCTTAAAGAGGAAAGGGGGAGGACGCCCGAGCTATTGCGCCATAGATGGATTACGGCTTACCTGTCTACCCTCAAAACATCGCTCAGCCTTTAAAGCTCAAGCCTGAGACGTAAGCCTTGACATGCTCTACAAAATGCTTTACAGCCTTTGACTCAAAAGCCTCTGATCTCACCGCCAAGCCTATGTTCCGCACGCACTTCCTGTCTATCGGCTTTATAACTACCTGTCTTGACGTATTTAGCACAACAAGTTCCGGCATGAGCGCTACCCCAAGCCCCGCTTCCACCATCGCTATAATAGCGTAATCATCCACCAGGGTATATTTTATGTTTGGTTCTATCCCCCACTCCTTGAAAAACTGCGAAGTCTCCATATCCTTGCCGTCTTCAAGCTGAACGTAAGCATCCTCCTTAAAGCGCATGATAGGGTATATGTCCGAAGCGGCTAAAGGGTGATCCTTTGGAAGTATCGCCATAAATCGGTCACCGGTTAGAAAATAGCTCTTTAAGGGAAGTTGAGTAGGCAGGCTTAAAAAACCGCAGTCCACAATACCGGAGCTTATCCACTGCTCTATGTCGCTGTAAAATGTAGCGTGATACAGCTTAAAATCTATGTTTTTATATTGCCGGCTAAAGCTTTTTATGATGCCCGGCAGCCAATGTGCGGAGGTGCTTGCGAATGTGCCTATCCGTATAAGCCCCGATTCAAGTCCATGGATATCGCTAAGCTCATTTATAAGCGCATTCTCCTTTTCACATATCTCCCTTATAAGCGGAAGAAGCTTTTCCCCCTCGGAGGTTAGATGTATTCCTGAGCGCTCCCTTATAAGAAGCTTTAATCCAAATGCTTCCTCGATACTTGAGAGTATATAGCTAATGCTCGACTGAGTATATCCAAGCTCTTCGGCAGCTCTGGTAAGTCCATTAAGCTCGACTACCTTTAAAAGTACCCTATATTTGTCTATATCCATATAACGCCTCTTTTGATCGAAAAACTTGATTAATTTTATCAAAAACATTCACTTTATCTATTTATTGTTTTATTGTAAACTAAATATCGTGATTTTTCAAGCAATAAAACGTTTAGGAGGAAGAAATGGGAAAGGCGATAAAATCAAAAAAGCCTGATATTAACAGGATAAAGTCGGGTCTTAAAGCATATGTAAGGCACGATCTTTTAAAGGATGTAATATTTGACATAATAGGAAGCGTGTGCTACGGCGCGGGTATATGCATATTTGCGGGCGGAGCCGACTTTACAGTAGGCGGTGTATCGGGTCTTGCTATGATATTGAACCATCTTATAAATTTTCCGATAGGTGTGGCGACATTGTGTTTAAACATACCGATAATATTGTTCTGCTACAGGGTAATGGGCATAAGTTTCCTTTTAAGGTCTCTAAAATCCATGGTCATATCGGCATTATTCATAGATATACTGTTCCCGATGCTGCCTGTGTACGAGGGCAATCCGCTGCTTGCGGCCATATTCTGCGGTATTTTGAGCGGAGCCGGTCTTTCGATGTTCTATAGAAGGAATTCCTCAACAGGAGGCAGTGATTTCCTCATATTAAGTCTTAGAAAACTTGCCCAGCATGTATCCATAGGCGAGATAACCATGATAGCGGACGGCCTTATAATAGTGATAGGCGCTTTGGTATATGCTGATATCGATGCATTTTTACACGGTATAATAGCCGTCGCCGTGACTACTATAGTAATAGATTACATGATGATAGGTTCGACCTCGGGCAAGATGCTTACCATAATCACCACAAAGGGTATGGAAATAGCGCAAGCCATAGGAAATAAAGTAAAGAGGGGTTCAACGCTTATAAACGCCATCGGCACCTATACAGGCGCACCCAGGCAGACGCTTTTATGCGCGTGCAGCAAACGTGAGATGGTGATGATAAGAAAGATAGTTGCTCAAATAGACTCACATGCTATAATAACCATAAGCACATATGACGAGGCGTTCGGAGAGGGCTTTAGGAGCATAGAGGAAAACTGATATTTCATTTTACTTCAACGCTATTGCTTTTGAACCCTTATGCCTTAAAAGCTATATGACTTTAATACCTTCCTCACAGGAGGGTTTTGATGCCGGATCGAAAGGATAGGAGCAAATGGTAGAACTTACGCAAAATGACTGCCATATATCTGTAAGCATGGAAGGAGAATATATTGGCTCTATCCACCTATACGAAAATCCCTATCACAAAAGAAACCTTTATATAGACCTGGATTTTAAAAGGCTTGATTCGGCGATAAGCGCCGAACTGTTTTATAAAATGGCGCGGATAAAAAACCGACCTTTTCAGGCTATGGTAAGCTCAAAAGACGTTTCTATCGTTGACTTTTTGACTTCCGGGGGATTTGTTTTGGCAAGGCGATCCTTTGACGTGACCGCCTCCGGGGATAGTTATATGGGAACGAACATGACAGCTGATCTGCATCATGCGCATTTTGGTGAATCTAAATATGATATTTG
Organism: Clostridia bacterium; assembly: GCA_017416425.1. Lineage (GTDB taxonomy): Bacteria > Bacillota > Clostridia > Christensenellales > CAG-138 > RGIG1693. Next base: position 7,560 of record JAFQCL010000032.1, on the reverse strand, counting down.
CTGTAATATCATGTATGAGCGCTATATAAAGACCCATCAGGCAATAAACCCATGGACAGCAAGTCTAAAGGATTTTCTTACAAAGCTTCCCGGCGAAGTTATCTATGAAATGCAAAACGGCAGGATAGTGAATCTGGCTTTTGTTGAAGAAAACGAGATCGCTTATTGTTATTCTTACGGCGAGGAATTGTTCGACCGATTTGCATCAGCTCTTCTAAGCTTACTTTTTTCAAGACATGATTTGATTTATTTTGAGTGTGATGATTGTGATTGGGTTTTTATGAAGCTTAGAGGTATGTTAGGCAGTCATTGCGAAGAAAGCTTTGATACCTACATTTATAAAAAATCTGCGGATGCAGGTAATTGATTTCGGATGATATCCGATAAAAGCTAAGGCGACACAGCTCTGATCTTACCGTAGCTTTTTAAATAACCTGTTTTGCGGTCGGCTTAATCTGACTTCACTGATAAAACCGACCGTATTGCTGCTTTAAGCGGATATTACTATAGCTGAATCCCCAAATATTTCACGGATATGGCTTTTTTGTGCATACAAAAAGTGTTTTTTAATGGCTTTAACTTTATGAAAAAACGTAAAAAGCCACGCTATGAAAACAATATTTTGCGTAAAAATGCATCATAAACGCGAGTAAAAAGCGTAGTAATGCCGTCCAGAAGAAGAAATATCGCCTCAAGTATCAATATTATCAGATAAAGCGGCATATCAGAAAGAGCGCTAAGCGGATTTACTTTAAAAATAAATAAAAGTATCGCATAGCACCCACCCGCAAGCAGATTGCAGACCAAAAGCTTTATGAAAAAACGCAGAAACAGATCGGGTAATCGCCTTAAAACGGCCTGTTTTATGTATGGATATATCCCAAGTAAAATAAAATACGGCAGTATATAAGTTTTAGTGCTTATTATGAGCAGGGATATACCTGTAGTCAAAAAAAGCGCCAAAAAGGTGTGAAAAAGCATTTTCTCATAAGCGAGTATAGCTCCAAAAGCTCCGGTAAGCAGGTAGGCCGGAAGTATGAACCAGGTAAAATTCGCACCGGCATAAAGCGCCAAAACATTAAGCGCCACTACCATTAAGGTCAAACACAGCTTATTTAAGGGCGTAAGCTTATACGATGTGGATGGTATATATACGCCCATGGTTAATACCGCCTCTTTTTGCAGTTTTTACACGCAAGCCTGCCTAAAAATCTAAATGCGCAGCGCCCACAGGGGTCTTTCCTTTTAGCATCCCTTTCGCGCCCACCGGCGCTTTGTTTTTCGCTTAACGCACTTATGGTATTATATGCTCTTTGGTATTCAATATTATCGGTATCTTCGGTATATGCCTTATAAGAATGCGTTTTGGCCTCGCCATAAAGACCTCTTCGCATAGCAAGAAGAGCGCTTAAATAGTGCCATTCTCCGTTTCTGAGCGGGATGGCGTCAAGGGTGTTTTTTGCCATAGTAAGGGCATTTTTAGAAAGATATTCCCGTATAAGCAGAAATTCAGCGGCATATTTGCCCGTATAGACGGTACTTTCCGCACCGCTTGCCGTACTGCCGGGCGCATAGGAGGACTTGAGCCTTCTTTGGACAAGACTATAAGCAGTATTCAGTTCAACTGTGCGCAAAGTAGCTGCCTTTTTCGCCTCCGGATCGCTGAATTTATCGGGATGATTCTTTTTTATAAGCTCTATATACGCTTTTCGTATCTCATCCTTTGTTGCTTCCGCGCTTATACCAAGCGTTTCATACGGATCCATGGCCTTTGCCTCCCTTATATAGTATTTTTAATTTTATCATATTTATTAAGCGCTTACAATAGTCCCCAAAATAAGCGGTTTTACTTTTCATAAAGGTTTTTGCGGGCTTTTCTTTAAAGGGTAACTCATTTTCCGCGCCGGTAACAGATGTTCAGCTCAGTTAGGATGGCGGATAAATTCTCCCTTAATAGATCAAAGCTTTATATTGCTTTAACAAAAAAGCTCCCAGGCTGGGAGCCTTTAATACATAGATTTATCTAGCTTTGCTTGTTTTTAAGCATGTCCTTTGTTTTCATAAGCCGCGTCAGGTTTCCGCGCTCGTTTTCATCCAGCTTCATCTTTATGCTGCGTATCCCCGCCTCAAACTGCGGTATCATAACGTATTCCAAAGCGTTTACCCTGCGCCGCGTCTTTTCGATCTCATCCGCAAGTCTGGTCGCTATCTTCTCCACCTCGGCAAGCTCTATCAAGACAGGCAAAAGCTCCGAAAGCAGCCGTACTGCCATGTCCAGTTCGCTTCCGGTGGTCGCAAATCCGTAAGGATAGCTGAAATCCTGCGTTTTTTCAATGGTAAGCTTTGGAATCGGCACCGAAAGCACCTGTGTCAGCTCCGCGCTGGCGCTTGCCGCCCTCGCGGGATAACATAGTGCTTCCATAACCTCATCGCTACCCATCGATGAGGTGGCCAGCACAAAGGCATGCATGGCCTCTGAGAGTTTTTTCTCCGCAAGAACGCGCAGCTCCTTGTTTCGCCGTACATATCCGATAAAGCGCCTTACCATCTCGTCACGCTTATCCTTCATAAGCTTGTGTCCGCGAACAGCAACGCTTCGCCTTTTTTTCAGGTTATTAAGCTCCATTCGCGTGGGCTTTATCTGCATCATTGCCATGGGGCAAGCCTCCTTTTACAGATTCTCTTTCTCGTCTGCCTTCAGGTACTTTTCTATATACTCGTCACGGATACGGCGCAGCTCGCTCTTTGGCAAAATCGAAAGCAGCTTCCAGCCTATATCAAGCGTTTCCTCTATGCTGCGATTCGTATAGTAGCCCTGAGAGACGTATTCCTTTTCAAAAGCATCGGCAAAGCGGGCGTAGAGCTTGTCCACATCGCTAAGAGCTGCCTCTCCGAGTATTATCGCAAGCTCTTTAGCGTCTTTGCCCCTTGAATAAGCCGCAAAGAGCTGATTCATGGTGTCGGCATGATCCTCGCGGGTCTTTCCCCGGCCTATGCCCTTGTCCTTAAGCCTTGAAAGCGAAGGGAGCACGTTTATTGGGGGAGTTATGCCTTTTCTGTAAAGCTCGCGCGAAAGTATTATCTGACCCTCCGTTATATAGCCGGTAAGGTCGGGTATCGGGTGAGTCACGTCATCCTCGGGCATGGAGAGTATCGGTATCATGGTGATGGAACCGCTGCTGCCCTTCACCCTGCCGGCACGCTCATACATTGTCGCAAGGTCGGTATAAAGGTAGCCCGGATAGCCGCGTCTGCCCGGAACCTCTTTTCTTGCCGCAGAAACCTCACGCAGCGCCTCCGCATAGTTTGTGATGTCCGTGATTATAACAAGAACATGCATGCCAAGATCGTTTGCCAGATATTCCGCAGCGGTTATAGCCATTCTGGGCGTTGCTATACGCTCTATGGCGGGGTCGTTTGCAAGGTTTATGAAGGTTACGGTTCTATCTATAGCGCCTGTCCTTTTAAAATCCGATATGAAAAAATCCGCTTCCTCAAATGTTATGCCAACAGCCGCAAACACAACAGCAAAACTCTCATCGGCGCCGCGCACCTTTGCCTGACGCGCTATCTGAGCGGCAAGATTGGCATGGGGGAGACCCGAGCCTGAAAATACCGGCAGCTTTTGACCGCGAACGAGCGTATTTAAGCCATCTATAGCGGAGATACCGGTCTGTATGAATTCGCTGGGATAATCCCTCGCGGCGGGGTTTATAGGCGCTCCGTTTATGTCAAGGCGTTTTTTGGCTATTATCTCGGGACCACCGTCCTTTGGCCGTCCAAGACCGTCAAATACCCTTCCCAGCATGTCGGAAGATACGGAAAGCTCGGTGCCATGGCCTAAAAAGCGTGCCTTTGAGGTGGCAATCTTTAGCCCCTGAGAGCCCTCAAAGAGCTGAAGGAGAGCCTTATCGCCGCTTACTTCAAGCACTTTGCCCCGGCGTATCTCGCCGTTTTTCTGCTCTATCAAAACAAGCTCGTCATACTTTACGCCTGATACGTTTTCCACCAGCATCAGCGGGCCTACTACTTCCTTTATAGTACGATATTCCCTTCGCATCACTTAGTACCTCCGACTAGGGCTGAAATCTCTTCGCTTAGCGCAAGGAGTATATCCTGATAACGCGCCTTTGCCTCTGCCTCCTCCACATACTTAAAGCGACCTATGCGCTCAAGGGTGGGGAGCTTTGTAAGGCGCGAGAAGGGCGCCTCCTGATCCAGCGCTTTTCCCGCTTTATCATAATATGTCATTATCAGCGTAAGCAGCATGTACTGTTTATTTAGCGAAGTATATGTATCCACCTCGTGGAAGGCATTTTGATGCAAAAAGTCCTCGCGTATCATGCGCGCAGCCTCAAGCTTAAGCCTATCCTTAAAGCTAAGCGCGTCCACGCCAACGAGCCTTACTATCTCATCCAGCTCCGCCTCCTGCTGTAAAAGTCCCATGGCTTTTTCGATAATCCCCGAAAAATCAGCCGCTACATTGTCGTTATACCAGTCCTCAAATCGGCTTCGGTAGAGCGAATAGCTCTGGAGCCAGTCGATGGCGGGGAAGTGGCGTGCGTAGGCAAGCTTTGACGAAAGTCCCCAGTACACCTTTACTATGCGAAGCGTAGCCTGGGATACCGGCTCTGATATATCGCCGCCGGGAGGCGAAACAGCGCCTATGGCCGTCACCGCGCCTATACGCCCCTCGCTTCCAACGGTCTTTACTATGCCCGCACGTTCATAGAATTCGGCCAGTCTGCTCGAAAGATAAGCAGGATAGCCCTCATCGCCGGGCATTTCCTCAAGACGCCCGCTCATCTCGCGCAGCGCCTCCGCCCATCTTGATGTGGAATCCGCCATTATTGCTACCTTGTAGCCCATATCACGGAAATACTCAGCTATCGTAATGCCCGTATAGATGGATGCTTCTCTTGCCGCAACCGGCATATCCGAAGTGTTGGCTATCAAAACGGTACGCTTCATAAGGCTAAGCCCCGTTTTCGGATCTTTAAGCTCCGGGAACTCCATCAAAACATCCGTCATCTCATTGCCGCGCTCACCGCAGCCAACATAGACGATTATATCTGCATCCGCCCACTTTGCAAGCTGGTGCTGAACTACCGTTTTACCGCTGCCAAAGGGGCCGGGCACCGCGGCCACACCGCCCTTTGCCACGGGGAAAAGCGTATCTATAACGCGCTGGCCGGTTATCATGGGCTCGTTCGGCGGAAGCTTTTCAGCATAAGGGCGACCTCTTCTTACAGGCCACTTTTGAAGCATGGGCAGTTCCATCTCGCCCTTATCCGTATCGAGCTTTATTATTGGCGAAACAATGTTCGTTTTTCCGTTGAATATCCACTTTACCCGACCCTTTATCCCGGGGGGTATCATTATCTTATGAAGTACCGCTTCTGTCTCCAAAACGGTTCCTATTACATCTCCGGCAGTTACATTGTCGCCTGCCTTTACAGTAGGCTGAAAATCCCAGAGGCGCTCATGGTCAAGGGAATCCACCACGATGCCTCTTGTTATTCTTGTACCCGCCTTATCCCTTATCTTGTCGAGCGGCCTTTGTATGCCGTCATATATGGACTCGATAAGACCCGGAGCAAGCTCCACCGAAAGCGGGGCTCCTGTTGATTCCACAGGCTCACCGGGACCTATTCCGCCGGTCTCTTCATATACCTGTATAGATGCCATGTCGCCGCGAAGCTCAATAACCTCGCCGATAAGCTTTTTTTCAGATACGCGCACTACATCATACATCTGTACGTCCGCCATGCCGCTCGCAAGGATAAGCGGCCCCGATACCTTAACTATAGTTCCTTTCATTGCCAAAAGATCAATCCTCCGTAAACAGTATATCCGCTCCCAGCGCCTTTTCAACGTTTGCTTTCATCGAAGCCAGAGCAATTCCTCTGCTTCCACCTGAATCGGGGATCGGAATTAAACATGGGTATGCTTCACCCTTGTATTTTTCTATAGTTTCGCCGCACTGCTCATAAAGCTTTTCCGTTATAAATATCACCTTAGTGCCCGAGGCGGCGAGATTTGCTATTCTTTTTGAGGCGGCCTTGGGCTCTGTTTCATCGTACACATCAAGACCTATGGTCTTAAACACAAGCACCGAGCTTGCATCTCCTATTATTGCGATATTTCCTCTGTCAGACATATAATTCCCTCAGCCTTTCCAATATGGTCTCGCTTTTTTCTCCGGAAAGCTTAAGCGTAAAAACAAGCCTTATGGCCTTTGCCTCCTGCTGCTTTGCATGCATGTATCCAAACAGGGGAAGCAGGTTTTCACATTCACTGCGGCCGCGTTTTGCAAGCTCCATAAGCGCGTTATCACGGCATTTTTCTATGGCCGAAATGGCATTTGTGCGTGACGCCTCCAAAAAAGCATGGCTAAGGGCATCCCTTATGGGGCTGTTTTCAAACATGGTACGGCTAAGCGTATCAAGGGGCGCTTCAAAGTGTTTCATAAACAGCTCTCTTGTCACGCTGCTTCCCGGAAGGAGATATAAAAACACACGTTCCGGGCTTGTTTTTTGCTCTCGCTCGCGAAGCAGTATTATTGCGTTCGTATATTCAGAAAAAATACTGTAATATTCGTTTATAAACCTATCCTTTACGGACAGGGCGTAGCTTATATAGGCTTTATCCAGTTCAACCGATATGAGCCTTGGGGAAGGGGAGTCATACAGCTTAATTTCAAGCAATGTAAGCGTATCCGATATGATCTTCGGAAGCTTGCCATAGTCGCCATGCTCCACCATATAGCGAAGCTCTGCCGGTTCAAATACGCCCGCAGTTGAGAGGGGTACGCCCTCTATAGAGCCGTTTAAACAGCGAAGCTTTAAAAGCAGCTTCAAAGACGTTATATCGGTCTGCATCAAGAATACATCCGTTTTTTGCTTATCGGGCGTGATCTCGCAGATGAAGCTTTTTGTGATAGCAAGCTCCTCGGCTATGGCAGCGTTTATGTTCTGCGCCGTAAGCTGCACAGCTCCGCCATAGCCCGATTCCGACAGCAAACGCAGAGCGTCCGTCAAAGAAGCCTGCGCCATTCTGCGAAGCTTATCGCCGGGTATGAGTTTATTTTCCTGCGACCGAATCCTTGCGGCCGCGTAAATATAGCTTTCCTGCATATCGTACTCCGATTTATATTTGCGTTTCGGGTTTTGTTCTCGGGATCTCTCCTTCGTGGCTCTGCCCCCAAAAGCCCCTGCCGGGAGCTACTCGCCCCAAACCCCGGAAAGGGTGGGATAATCCGTTTTTTGGGCTTTTCTTTGTTTTCCTTCGGGTGCTCTAACCCCAAAAGCTCCTGCCGGGGGCTACCCGTCCCCAAACCCCGGAAAGGGTGGGATAATCCGTTTTTTGGGCTTTTCTTTGTTTTCCTTCGGGGCTCTAACCCCAAAAGCCCCTGCCGGGAGCTACTCGTCCCCAAACCCCGGAAAGGGTGGGATAATCCGTTTTTTGGGTTATTCTTCGTTTTCCTTCGGAGGCTCTGCCCCCAAAAGCCCCTGCCGGGGGCTACCCGTCCCCAAACCCCGGAAAGGGTGGGATAATCCG
>JAFQCL010000031.1 GCA_017416425.1 Clostridia bacterium | reverse complement strand
TCTTATTGCTTCTCTTTTTTATTCATAGAATACTTTCCTTCTATACTTAGGTGCAAATACTACATGATATTTGCAATTTCACTTGCATGTGCTAAAGTATTGCTGTCATTATTTTGCTTTTGCATTTTAATGTCCTCCTGATGTGTTTTCGGCGTAACTGGCAGGTCACGCTTTTACTATAACACATCAGGAGTTTTTTCTTACTGCTTCATCGCTTAACCTTTACGAAACCCCGCCACTATGGCGTGGTTTTCAGGATACAAAAAAGCCCTACCTCACGATCTATCAGGTAGAGCCATGGCTGATTTAAAGCTCAACTCAATACATATTTTTGCATATAGCTTTCAAAATTGCGATTATACTGCTCTTGGTGGCCATCCTTTACATTATGTACATATTCATGAACGCTAAGACCATCATGTGCTATTTCAACCATGCAGCAGGCTATATTTGAGCAATGATCTGATACCCTTTCAAGGCTTGTCAAAAGATCTGTAAGTATAAATCCAAGCTCTATGGTACAGAGATTGTTTTTAAGCCTTTCAATGTGACGGCGGCGCAGCTCGCTTTGAAGATGATCGATAACCTCCTCAAGTGGCTCGATACAGGTTGCAGCTTTAAGGTCACCTTGGATAAAGCAACGCATTGTCATATCTATTATTTCATTTACTGCGGCTATCATTACAGCAAGCTCGCTATAAGCGTAATCAGAGAAGTTGAGCTTTTTACTGTGCATTTCCTCCGCAGATTTCATTATAGCAACTGCATGATCCGATATACGCTCGAAATCGCTTATTACATGAAGAAGCTTTGTTGCTTCAAGGCTATCTTTTTCACTCATGCTGGTGCTGTTAATTCTCACAAGATACGTACCAATCGTATCTTCGTAAGAATCTACTTTTTTTTCATCTTTAACTACCTGTTGCGCAATTTTATCATTATAATCCGTTATAAGCCCTATTGCCTTTTTTAGTGAGCTTACTGACAATTCTGCCATTTTCATGGTAACATCATGACATTGCTCGATCGCGACAGATGGTATAGGCAATAACCTTTCATCAAGAACAGCTATGGGATCGCTGGTTTTACTCTTGCCGACTGTGATTATAGCAAGCTTTTCAAGTTGTCTGCTGAAGGGCATGAGTATTGCTGTACTGAATAGCTTAAACGCCGTATTTACTACAGCAATATTAAACGGATCAGCAGGCATTGCCGAAATCACAGCTGCACTTGGGAATATTGCATTAAAGGCATAGAACAGTGATAGAAGCACGACTGTACCGATAATATTAAAATACAGATGCACAAGCGCCGCACAGCGTGCGTTTTTGTTAGCGCCAATAGATGAAAGCATGGCTGTTATACAGGTGCCTATGCCTTGACCCATTATGATCGGTATCGCGGAGCCCAAGGTAACCTGACCTGTTGCGGACAATGCTTGTAATATGCCAACAGATGCAGATGAACTCTGTATTATAGCTGTAACTAAAGCTCCAGTCAAAACTCCGAGTATGGGGTTGTTAAAGAGAAGTAGTATGTTTCTGAAATTTTCATCTGACGAAAGAGGCTCAACAGAAGCGGACATCATATTCATACCAAATATGAGTACCGAGAAACCAAGCAAAATAAGTCCTATATCCTTTTTGCGGGAATCCTTAAGAAACATATAGAATATTATGCCTACGAGCGCCAAAATCGGAGTGAAAGAGGAGGGCTTTAAAAACTCAAGAAAGAGGCTGCTGCCCTCAATGGCTGTTAAGCTTAGTATCCATGAGGTTATGGTTGTGCCGACATTTGCGCCCATTATAACACCGACCGATTGCCGCAATGTCATAATTCCGGAGTTTACAAAGCCGACTACCATTACGGTCGTTGCGGACGAGCTTTGTATTATTGCCGTAACACCTGCTCCAAGTAAAAAGCCCTTTATAGGACTTGAGGTGAGCTTGCTTAAAATGCTTTTTAGTTGATTGCCCGCCTTTCGCTCCAAGGCTTCACCCATAATGTTCATACCGAACAGGAACATTACAAGACCGCCTATTAGCGATAAAACTGAAAATATATCCATTTGACCTCCAATTTAATCGTGGTGATCTTTGAGTAAAAGTAATAGATCAACATATCCCATGTAATTATAATAGATTTTAACGATATTGTAAAGTTTATGTCGAATTCTTATTGTTTATATTTTGTTTACGATTATTTTGAAAATAGAGGGAGCATAGGATGATATTCTATGTTGCTGTAGAGATCAATTTGTTGTAAAATAAAATGATTTAATATGTATGCGAGGTAACAATGGACAGCTATAACCAGTTTGCGGATATTTATGATACTCTCATGGGCGATGTGGATTACGATGCCTGGTTTTCCTATATCCGCTCATTGATGGGTGTTCGTAAATCCATACTTGAATGCGCATGTGGGACGGGTCAGATGACCCTTCGACTTGCAAAGCATTATAGCGATATCGTTGGCTGTGATATATCAACGAAGATGCTTGATGTTGCATCGCGAAATTTGAGGAACTCGGGTCTTCGCGCAACACTGATGAACATCGATATGAGGGCGCTGGATGTATTTAAAGAGCGCTTTGATGCTGTGGTAGCTGTTTGTGACGCTGTGAACTACCTTACTTGTAAAAACGATGTGAAGCGCTTTTTTAAAGCGGCATATAAAGCCTTAAAAAGCGGTGGAGCGATTATGTTTGATGTATCGAGCTTGTATAAGCTTAAAGAGGTAATAGGTAATAACACATTTGCCGAGGATGAGGGTGATTGCGCTTACATTTGGAAGAATGACTGGGATGATATTAAAAGGCTTCAAACCATGGATCTTACGTTCTTTAAGCGAGTAGGGGAGCAATTTGAATGTTTTAGAGAACTCCATTTGCAAAGAGGACATTCAAAGACCGAACTTATCGATTGGCTTACGGAATGCGGTTTTTGCGATATAAGCGTATATGAAGCTTTTTCAAAGGAAACGCCAAATGATTGCTCAGAAAGACTGCAGTTTGTTGCGTACAAGGTATAAACAACAGAGGAGAGATAAATGGAACAGGATGTAATTATAAGAGGTTTATTATTCGATGGATGTATAAAGGTGATGGCTATCAGCGCAATGGATATGGTAAAGGAGGCAAGGAAGGCGCATGGCCTTTCGCGCCTTGCTACCGCTGCGCTTGGCAGATCACTTATGATGACGTCGATGATGGGCGCTCAGCTTAAGGACGCGGGAGACCGCGTTACGACCATGCTGAAAGGCGGCGGTGAGCTTGGGAATGTTATCTGCACCGCAAGACAGGGCGGCATCGTTAAGGGCTATCTTGATAATCCGGAATGCGAACTTCCTCCCGCACCCAACGGAAAGCTTGATGTAGCCCTTGGCGTAGGCTGGTTTGGTGAGCTTGTGGTCGTTAAAGACCTCGGGCTTAAGGAGCCATATGTTGGAAGATGCGAGATCGTATCAGGCGAGATAGCGGAGGATTTCGCGAACTACTTCACAAAGAGTGAGCAGCAGCCATCGCTTGTTTATCTTGGTGTGCGTATGGAAGCCTATAGCGGGGATGTGCTTTCCGCAGGCGGATTGCTCGTTCAGGCGCTGCCTAATTGCCCTGATGAGTTTGCCGAAGCAATTGAAAAGCGTGCAACAGAAATAGAACGCATATCCGTAAGATTACAGGGCGGAGAAGTTCTGGAGACGATCCTAAATGAGCTCTTTTCGGATATGGGCTTTGAGCTGCTTGAAAAGGAATATCCGGCGTTTAAATGCGACTGCTCAAAGGAGCGCCTTGAACGTGTGCTTATATCGCTTGGCCGTGAAGAGCTGTTAAGCATGGCAGATGCGGATGGAGGAGCTGAGATATCATGTCATTTTTGTAATACACAGTATTGGTTTACGGATGATGAGCTTAGGAGGCTTGCAAAAGAATGCATATAAATAACAGCCAAAGCGCAAGCATAGTTCAATTTAGGCGTATGCCGGACAGGTTTATCAAGCAGGGCGATAAGCTTATGATGAGCGGTAATTTTTACAAAGCGCTGCTTCAGTATAAAGAGGCCGAGCGCATAGCTCCGGATGATTTTCATACAAGCATGGCTTTAGCAAATTGTTATATAAATATGTCTGTTACCAAAAAGGCTATAGGATATGCGTTTAAGGTCATTTCACGCTGCAGTGAATTTCCACCGGAGCTTTTTTCTGTAATGGGTGTTGTAGAGCTGGAAAGGATGCATTATAACCTGGCTTATATATGGTTTGATATGTATTTTGAACAAGCCGCGAATCCGGATCCTTCTTTCAGAGATATGTATGATTTTCTTCTAAGCAAGACAGAAAGTTCACCTAAACTTAAAAGAACGCTTGAGCTTATAGATAATAATTATTTAGGAGACGAGAGTAAAGAGGAGGTAACAACACTAACAGAGCCGAATACGCCTGAGGCAGATAATGAACACCTGCAGATGACGATATCAGATATACTGGATACTCTGCAGGAGCATAACCAGGGGGATGATGAATATGAAGAACTTTTTTTGTTTCTTACTACACATCTAATGCTGGGTATGCTTGTTGCTCAAAAGTTTTTGGAGCAGGGTAAGCCTGATAAGGCCATTCAACTCCTTGAGAAGTTGGCATATGATAATCCTGAAAATGAGCGTGTACGAGAAATATTGGCATATGCTTTATTTTGCCAAGAAAAATACGACGAGGCTATAGATATTTGCAAACTGCTTGTCGCCAAGAATCAAGACAATATTGGGCTACGCTGTAATTTAATGGTATTCCTCTATAATGCAAAGAGATTTGATGAGGTTAAGGATCAAGTAGCATATCTTAGGCTGAAGACTCAAAATATGGAACCTTTTAACCTTGAAAAGGTTATACTTGCGCTTATGCAGGTAAATGAGCTGGAGTTTGCACTTGAGCTACAAATCAGATTTGAAAGTTGGGTGCCTTATAATAGTGATGTGATCCATCGTACTGCGATGTGCTATATAATGATGAATGATATAGCATCTGCCCAAAAGGAATACTTAAAGTTACTGGGTATCGATGAAAATGACAGCGTGGCAAGGTATTATTATGATGCCATTTCTGAGGCCAGTACCAAGGATTTGGAGCAAAAGCTTAGATTTGAAATACTCTATACCCTTCCGGTGGACGAAATTTTAAGAAGGCTTAACACACTTTCTGTTTTTACAACAAAATCTAAGACAGAGTACAGGGCTATGTGGGAAAAAAATGAGTACACAAGGCTTGTTATACGTTGGTCGCTTCGAGAGATGGATTCTAAATTTTGTATCGACATAATAGATCGCTTGAGCGTTTTGGCAAATGTATACGCAGACAGAGCGGCGCTCAGCGCTATTGAGGAATATTTGACACTTCCTCATGTATCACGCGAAATGGTGGACTATACAGTGAAGCTAATGACAAAGCATAAGCTTAAAACGCCACTTGTTTATACCGTTGCGAGCGGGATTTATGGCTATGTTACAAATGATACTCGATTTGAAGCGAATGATCCAGAGCTTTTTGTGGACATGCTTGATTGGGAATGGAGTCAGCGCTTTCAAACACTGTTTGCGCATAAGAGCTTTAAAGATGCTTATAGGATACTTATTCATTCCTGTCTTGAATATAGAAATGAAGAATTCATATACGATATTGCGGAAGAATATGAGCAGTATGTCGAGGCACTTCCGGAAGGCTCAAAGCTGGATTCAGACAAGCGAATCACGTTTGCGGCTGCATTTGAACTGCATTACTGCATAGATAGAGGACTGGATATGCTGGAAGAACAGGAGTTTATATTGATGCGATATGGTATCAGTAAAAGGAAAATCGTTAATGCTATGAAAAAATACGGATGGATGAAGCAATGAGGTTTATCGCGACCTGTAAAATGGGCGTTGAATCGCTTGTTTCTCTGGAGCTTAAAAGGCTTGGAATGAAGAACGTGGCGGCCGAGGATGCAAGGGTCTGCTTTGAAGGCGATATGCTTGATATGGCAAGAGCCTGTCTTTGGCTGCGTACAGCGGAGCGGCTCTTGATGGACGTTGCAACATTTTCCGCCACCACATTTGAAGAGCTTTACGAGGGTGTAAGCAGAGTGGATTGGAAACAGTACTTTTTGCGAGACAGTTTCATTCATGTAAACGGAAAAAGTGCTAAGAGCAAGTTATTTAGCGTATCAGATTGCCAGAGCATAACCAAAAAGGCCATAGTGGACAGGTTATCCACATCCTATCGTATAAATAGGCTTCCCGAAACGGGAAAACGGGTGATATTAGAGGTTGGAATTTTAAAGGATAATGTTACACTGGCGCTCGATTGCTGTGGAGCCGGATTATCAAGGCGTGGCTATAGAACCTATAATGTAGATGCACCAATAGCCGAAACGCTTGGTGCCGCTATAGTACTTTTATCGCGGTTTAAAGGCGATATGGAGCTGATAGATCCCATGTGCGGAAGCGGTACTATGCCAATCGAAGCTGCAATGATAGCGGAAAATCGTGCACCGGGTCTAAATAGAAGCTTTGCGGCCGAAGAATGGCATTTTTTACCAAGTACCGTTTTTACGGAGGCAAGGCTGAGCGCACGCGAGGCTATAAAACCTATGAAGCTTTGTATACTGGGAAGCGATATAGATGCAAGAAGCATTGATCTGTGTAAAAAACACGCAAAGAAAGCGGGAGTTATGCTGGAATGGAAAAATGCTCCTCTTTCAGAGCTTAAAGTACGCAGGGAATCGGGTATAATAGTATGTAATCCTCCTTATGGAGAGAGGTTAATGGATAAAAACGCAACCGAAAGGCTGTATCGTGATATGTATAGTGTATTTTCGGAGTTTCCCCATCATTATAAGCATATTATCACTTCTAATCGTGATTTTGAAGCGATATATGGTAAAAAAGCGGATAAGCGGAGGAAACTTTCAAATGGCGGCATGACCTGCACGCTGTACAGCTATTTTGGAGAAAAACTTTATAAAAATGATGATAAGGAGATATGATTTGGCAAAAAGAAAATTCGAGCTTTTAAAAAAACTTAGAATAATACCGCTTGGAGGGGTCGGTGAGATCGGTAAAAACATGACGGTGATAGAATACGATGAGGATATTATCGTTGTGGATTGCGGTATGAGTTTCCCCGATGATGAAATGCTTGGAGTAGACCTTGTCATACCGGATATGACATACCTTGAGCGCAAAGCGGCGAATATACGCGGACTTGTGGTTACCCATGGTCATGAAGATCATATAGGCGCGATACCATATCTTTTAAAAAATATAAATGTGCCCGTTTACGGTACACAGCTGACATTGGGACTTATTGAGCATAAGCTTAATGAAAACAATGTTGAAAATGCTCAGCTTACGTGTGTCGCACCGGGGGATATTTTAAGGCTTGGCTGCTTTAGAATAGAGTTTATAAAAGTAAACCACTCTATTGCGGGCGCCGTTGCGCTTGCTATCACGACTCCGCTCGGCGTGGTGATACATACGGGCGATTTTAAGCTGGATTATACTCCAATAGACGGTGAGCCGATGGATTTGTCCAGGTTAGCGCAGTACGGCGCCCAGGGTGTGCTTGCGCTTATGTCGGATAGCACTAATGTAGAGCGAATTGGTTACACGCAATCCGAGCAGGAGCTTGGGCGCACATTTGAGAAATGCTTTTTGCAGGCCGAAGGCAGGATAATAGTAGCAACATTTGCTTCAAACATATATCGCATACAGCAGGTCGCGGATGTTGCGATAGCACACGGAAGATTCATATGCTTCCAGGGACGGAGTATGGTGCAGATAGCCGAAATGGCTATGAATATGGGATATTTAAGCATACCCATCGAATGTATCGTAGATGTGGATAAGCTGCGCAGTATTCCCGATGATAAGGTATGTGTCATAACCACAGGCAGTCAGGGTGAGCCCATGAGCGGTTTATTTCGCATGGCAAACGCAACGCATAAGCTGAATGTAGGCGAAGGTGACACGGTTATAATATCCGCAACCGCGATTCCGGGAAATGAAAAGGGCGTTGCTAAGGTAATAAATCAACTATTCAGCCGTGGAGTAAAAGTGATATACGACCAAATGGCGGATGTGCATGTTTCCGGTCACGCAAGGCGTGAGGAGCTGAAGCTCATGCTTGCGCTTATAAAACCAAAGTTTTTTATACCTATCCATGGCGAACACAGGCATCTATATCAGCATGCGGAGATTGCCGCCTCTATGGGTATACCTCTAGAAAACATATTTGCCGTTGACTGCGGCGATATAGTTGAATTGACCGATACATTTGGCGTCATTGCGGGTGAAGTGCCAAGCGGAGCTGTGCTGGTGGATGGTTTTGGAGTAGGCGATATAGGAATGAGCGTGCTTCGCGATAGAAGGATACTATCTCAGGATGGTCTTGTTACTGTTGTTGTTGCAGTACATGCCGATACAGGCATGCTTTCTGCTTCGCCTGAGATCGTAACGAAAGGCTTTGTATTTGTAAGGGATTCTGAAGAGCTTATAGGAGGTGCGCTTAAGCTTATTTCGGATCGTGCGGAGCAATTTGCTAATGTACACCGTAATGATTGGCCTCAACTAAAAAACAGCATGAAGCAGGTGCTAAAAAGCTACCTGTATGATAAAACGGGCAGAATGCCCATGATATTGACGATACTGATGGAAACAGAATAATTGGAGGATAATATGGCTATTTTTGAAGAAATCCAGAAAAAAACAGAGGAATTGGCGGAGCTTTTATCACAGCATGGTGATTACATACAGTACAAGGCTGCCAGAGAAAAGGCTATGGAAAATGAAACTACAAGAGCGCTTTTAAAGCAGTATAATGATGTGCGAGTAAAGCTCCAGGCGAATCAGGTAATAGGTGTTGAGGATGAAGAGCTGAATAAGACGTTTAAGAACCTTAACGAGATACTTTCCATGAACCGTGATGCTGTAAACTATCTTGTGCTGGAGTATAAGGTGACTTCTGTCATGGGATATGTTTATGAAACATTGAGCAAGGCTGTAAAGCTTGATGGTGTCATAGAATAAAGAACAAAAAACCTGCCTGAGGTGGATCGCTATGGAGGAAAAGACAAATAAAAAAGCTCAGAATAATAAAGAAAAACGCAAAGCACGGCGCAGTACGGCCTGGAACATAATAAGACCCGTACTGGTAATTGTTTTGAGCGTAAGCGCCACTCTTGGCGCACTGTATGTAGGGGGCTCTTATGTCTATGAAAACTATATTATGCCTGTAGATGAAAATGATCCTACGCCAATCGAGGTGGTCATACCAAGTGGAGCTGGAACATCGACCATAGGTAAAATCCTATACGATGCCAACATAATTTCGAGCAAGGCAGTGTTCAAAATATATGTTGATTTTTTGGGCAAATCCTCCAGCATGAGAGCAGGTACATATATTCTTTCCAAAAATATGGATATTGCATCCATAGTGGATATAATATGCACAGGAAATCCCGCAAGGGCTACCATGAACATAACTATCACAGAGGGCATGACTATACAGGACATTGCGAACATGCTTGTTACAAGAGGCGTGATACAGAGCGCATCGGACTTCACAGAAGTGGCTGATGATCCGGAGCTATTTCTTGAATATGCGTGCATAGCTGCTCTTGAGGATATTGAAAGCAGGATATACGCCCTTGAGGGCTATATGTTCCCCGATACCTATGAGATATACACCGATGCTTCTCCGGAATCGATAATAAATAAGCTGCTTGTAAAGTTCCACAGCGTATTTAGCAAGGAACATGAACAGACCGCTTCGGAACTTGGCATGAC
The DNA here is from genome assembly GCA_017416425.1 of Clostridia bacterium. Lineage (GTDB taxonomy): Bacteria > Bacillota > Clostridia > Christensenellales > CAG-138 > RGIG1693. The sequence continues at coordinate 13,517 of JAFQCL010000031.1, read as the reverse complement.
TGTCGATGAGATAATGGTGATAGCTTCGCTGATCGAGGCAGAGGCTAAGCTTGCTACTGATTTTGATAAAGTTGCCGCGGTAATTTACAATAGGCTTGAAGCCGGTATGAAGCTGGAATTTGATTCAACTATAACCTACATCACCGGCATAAACAGCATATATTATACTGATGAGCAGCTTGATATAGATTCACCCTATAATACCTATAAAAACATGGGTCTTCCTCCGGGAGCAATATGTAATCCGTCGCGCAGAGCGATACTTGCTGCGCTTGCGCCCAATGAGGAATATATTGGTGAATACTTCTATTTCTGTCTTAAGGACATTGCTACAGGAGAGCTGGTATTCGCGAAGACCTATGAGGAGCATCTTGAAAATGTGGCGCTATATAGTCCAAATTGGTGATGTAGCTTAATAAAAACAATAATAACGGAGAAAGTTTGAAAATTAGTTTTCAAACAGTGTTTTGTGCCTTTCGAACTTACCGTCTGCGCTCTTGTGCAAGCACAAAGGCAGTTCCAATTTTACAAGAAAGGAAACTTTCGCTGTACGAAAGTTATGGTTATAAATTATAAATATGAACGAAGGTTTTAAACTTCCGGAACTGCTGGCACCGGCAGGGAATATGGAGCGTTTGCTTACGGCATTTTGCTATGGTGCGGATGCCTGCTACATTGGCATGACCGCCATGAGCTTGCGTAATTTTGCCGATAACTTTACCATCGAGCAGCTGAAGGAGGCTTCGCTGCTCGCTCATTCGATGGGAAAACGTATATATGTAGCTTGTAACGCTTTTGCTCGGGATGAGGATCTTACCGAGCTGCCAAAGCTTCTTCTTGGAATTGAAAAAGCGGGCGCGGATGCCATAATCTTAAATGATCCCGGAGTTCTTGCAGTTGCCAGAAGAGTGGTTCCGGATATGGAGCTTCATCTTAGCACTCAAGCAAATACGCTTAACTCAGAGGCGGCTAAATTTTGGCACGAGCAGGGGATAAAAAGAATAATACTTGCGCGTGAGCTGAGGCTTGACCAGATAAGGTACATAAGGGAGCATACTCCAAAAAGCCTGGAGTTTGAAGCATTTGTACACGGCGCCATGTGCGTTTCGTATTCAGGACGCTGCCTGCTTAGTAATTACATAAACGGCAGGGATTCCAATAAAGGTGAATGCGCCCAGCCCTGCAGATGGATCTATGAGCTTAGGGAAAAAGGATCAAATGGAGATTATATGACCATCGAGGAAGATGAGCGTGGGAGTTACATTCTAAACTCAAAGGATATGAACCTTATAGAGCATTTACCCGAGCTGTGCTCCGCGGGTCTTAGCAGCCTTAAAATAGAGGGCAGAATGAAGACCGCATATTATGTTGCGACCGTGGTAAATGCGTACAGGCTCGCGCTTGATGAATACGCAAGATGCGTTTTAGAAAATAGACCATTTAAGGTTCCAAGCGATATTTTAAATGAACTGAACTATTCGAGCCATAGACCCTATACTACAGGTTTTATGTTTGATGAATGCAAGATGCAGGGGCAAGCTACGGGCTCAGGCGGATACATTCAGGAAGCCGTCTTCGCGGCCATTGTGATTTCCTATGATGCCGATAAAAAACAGGCGCTTATAGAGCAGCGAAACCGATTCTTTGTTGGGGATAGGCTGTATATACTTGCTCCCAGGGACATCGGACGATCATTTGAAGTGAAAAGCATAGTCCGCTGCGAAGATGGACAAAGCGTTTTAAGCGCTCCGCATCCCCGGGAGAAGCTTCTTATAAGCTGTGATGAGCCGCTTGAAGCGGGAAGCTTTTTAAGGCTTAAAGAGCGCATAGTCCGCTCACACATATACAAAAAGGCAGGAGAAGCAAATGTATCATCAGGAACAGGCCAATAGAGGCTCTACTGTACTTATTGACACGATACTGGTCGTGGTAATAATTGCGCTATTTATATTTATGCCGAGCATAATAAATTTGATGGCGAATGCTCTTGGTTCAACAGCATCGCTTATTATAACGGTCGCTGTGCTTTTAGCGCTTGCCGCGTGCATTTATTTCTTCCGCATATCGGGCTACCGCTATGTGTATCATTTTGAGGAAGCAGGCGAATATTTTGACGAGCGCTATCAAAAAATGGTGCGTACTTATCCGAAGATGGAGCCGGGCACGCTTGAGATCAAACGCGGAGTGGCAAACAAGGGTAACGTCATAGAAACGGTGATGGGAGCGGAGATGAAAGCGCTGCTTTCGCCCGATGAACCTATGCCTGAAGGAAGCACTATGGTCCGCGGTTCATGGGGAAGCTTAAAAAAAGCTCATACACTGCTTTTTGAGCGAAACGGCGCCAAGTTTGCGCTAAAGTTTCATCCTGATGACGAGCTTATTGAATACATAGAGCGGATGATAGAAAAAAATAATGTCGCTTGAGTCAAATATTAACGATTACATAGCAGGTCACCCTGCGAGATTTCATATGCCAGGTCACAAGGGTGTAGCTTTTTGTGATACCTTTTTATCCGAGGCTGCTAAACGGGATATTACGGAATTATCATTTTCAGATAATCTACATATACCAAGTGGAGTTATCTGTGATATTGAACATGAGCTTTCAGACCTTTATGGTGCTAAGCGTTCCTTTTTGCTGATAAACGGCTCTACGGCAGGTGTTATTGCCATGCTTCTTGCGCTCGGGCGGGAAAAAAGAGTGCTTTTACCCAGAAATGCCCATAGGTCGGCGATCTCGGGCTGCATACTTGCAGGGCATACCGTTATACCTATGGAAAATACAGGATCGGATAGAATTTCTGAACTGATAGCTATACATGCTCCTGATGCTGTATTTATAACATGTCCTACCTATGATGGGCGGTGTCCTGATATAGAAAAGATCGCTAAGGTTTGTCACCAGAATAGTGCGCTTTTACTGATCGATGCCGCGCATGGGGCTCATTTCCCATTTTTACCTGAGCCCTTTGGCGTGGATATATCAAAAGCGGCAGATATATGGGTAACTAGCCTTCATAAAACGCTGCCTGCCCTTACCATGACTGCTGTACTAAATATATCAGCTCGTGCATCGGAATATGAATTTGGCGCTAAAGGCATGCTGAATATGCTTCAAACGTCAAGTCCTTCATATATCTTGATGCAGTCTGTAGAAATTGCCATTTCTAAGGCAAAAAATGCGGACTGGACGCATGGCATAGTGCGAAACAGGAGCTTTTGTGATATAGTAAATAAAATAGACGGAGTTTCGGCGGAAGTTTTTGGCGATCCATACCGTATTACTATAAAGTGTAATGCCTATAGTGGCTTTGAGCTCCAAAGAAGGCTGGAACATGAGGGTATATTTGTAGAAATGGCTGATTTTTATGGCGTTGTTCTTATAAGCACGCCGTTTGATCCGGACGAATGGTATGAGCGGCTTATAAATGTTATACGAAAAAACGCTTGTAAAGAGCAGGCTCGCTTAATGAAGATACCGCCCTGCGTTTCGTATGCGAGTGAACCTGTTGATATAAGGGAATTTGCGTTTAGAAAAGGGCATGCCGTTAAGCTATCCGATGCTGTAGGCCGTGTTGCGATAGAACCGGTTGGCGCTTATCCGCCCGGTACGGCTGAATTATTACCGGGTGAAACTGTTACGCACGATATTGTTTTAAGGCTTTGCACTATAAAAAAGTATGGAGGTACACTGTTTGGCGTGCACCATGGGAGCATAATGTGTATTGAATGAGGTTCTTGCGTGAAGTATGATATGGAGCATATATTCATAGAAAGCTTGAAAAAGGGTACATATCCGCATGCGTTTTTGATTTCCTGCGCGGATATTTTAAGGGCGGAAGAGCTTGCCTTTAAAGCAGCGCTGTGTATATGCAGAAAAAACAGCAGGGAGGAGCTTTTAAATTATCCGAATTTTATGCTGATAGAGCCCTTTCAGTTGGTAAAACGTGAGGACAGAATAGACTTTAAGCGAGAGATATTGATACCTCCGGATAATGGAAGGGATCGAGTGATACTTTTTAAAAATGCCCACCAAATCCCTGAAAACGTACAGAACGCAATATTAAAAACGCTTGAAGAACCGCCTGACGCAACTGTGCTTTTGCTTTCGGGAATAGAAACGGGCTTGCTTCCTACTGTGCGTTCGCGCTGCACTAAGCTAAGACTTGCGCCGCTTGATGACGAGGCTATGAGAAAAGAACTTAGCTTGCAAGGTATAGACGAAGTAACCGATGATCTGCTTAGCATATCGCAGGGCGCTCTTTTTAGGGCGGTGGCTCTTTGCGGGGAATCTTCCAGCCGTGGCCTGTATGATAAAGCAGTAGAGCTGGTGCTTTTAGCAAAATCTATGCAAGGTGGCTGGAATATTCCCGATAAATGGCTGAAAGATCGTGATATGGTCTGTGATATTCTTGAATACATGCTGAGCTTTATACGTGAAATGATGTTTTGGCATGATGGGCTCGAAAATATAAGCTCGAATGCACAAAAAAACGCGCCAAAATTTACCCTAAAGCAGCTTTATGGTTTTAAACAAGCTATAATAGCTGTGCTTAAGCGGCTTAAAAGTCTTAACGTGCGAACTGAAGAAGCAATGGACTATCTAATGGCAAGATTTATGGAAATTGCTTCATGACACATACGGAGGAAATAACATGTTAGTAGTAGGAGTAAAATTCAGAAGCGGTGGTAAGGTTTATTACTTTGATCCGCAGAATATGGCTGAAGAAATATTTGAAGGAACAAAAATCATTGTTGAAACACAGCAAGGGCTGGAGCTTACAACATGTGTGCGCCCCCCCCATTATGTAGCCGATGAATCCATAGCAGGACTTGTAAAGCCTATTATAAGGATAGCGACTGAACAAGATATATTAATGGAGGAAACAAATAGGGAGCTGGAAAAAGAGGCTCTTGAGATAGCAAAGAAAAAGGTGCAGGAGCATGAACTTGATATGAATATAACAAGCGCGGAATATTCGCTCTATGCTACTAAAATTACGTTTTATTTTACCGCAGACGGTAGGGTCGATTTCCGTGAGCTTGTAAAGGATCTTGCATCAATATTTAAAACAAGGATAGAGCTTAGGCAGATAGGTGTAAGGGATGTCGCACGCATGATCGGCGGGCTTGGCTCATGCGGCAGACCCGTATGCTGTAAATCCTTTTTGGAGGATTTTCAGCCTGTCTCAATTAAGATGGCAAAGGTGCAGGGGCTCTCTCTTAACCCCACAAAAATATCTGGTATATGCGGCAGACTTATGTGTTGTCTTCAGTATGAGCAATGCAGCTATGAAGAGGCAAGAAAGCTTATGCCTCATGTGGGGGCTGAGGTGGAGACTATAGATGGACCCGGTGTTGTGGTTGAAAATAATCTTATATCCGAAAAGAGTAAGGTAAAGGTAACAATGCATGACGGAACTCCGGAGGTGCGTGAGTACTCTTATAGGGATATAAGGGTTGTAAAACATGAATAATAGTAAAACACCTGTGGCAGTAATTTATCACAGGTGTTTTATTTGTATCCTGAAGGGGCTGTAAAAAAACAGCCCCTTCATTATTGTTTGCATTAGCCCTTGGGGCTTTATCTTAAAGATTCATTCGGATCGAGCTTGACTTTAAAAAGCGAGTAACAAAGTTCGGCATGCTTATCCCCAAGCATTTTTACCCGTATTATACGCGGCTCGCCGTTTTCAATGCGTTTTCTTGCCCGCACCTCGATCAACTTGACGCATATTCCCGCCTCATGAAGCTGGCGTATAGCTGTATCTGCATGAAGTCCAATAAGCTCCATTAGACGGACAATATCTCCTTTTCCTTATCAATAATGATGCGGTCTATATCTTTTATGAAACGATCGGTCTCCTTTTGAGCCTTGTCCTCAAGCTGTTTTTGATCGTCTTCGGTTATCTCGCCATCTTTCTTGGCCTTTTTAATCTGGTCGTTAACGGACTTTCTTATGTTTCGGATGGCTACTTTTGCTTCTTCACCCTTTTTGCGCACTACCTTAACGAGCTCCTTCCTGCGCTCCTCAGTGAGAGCGGGGAACATGAGACGAATGAATTTTCCGTCATTACTGGGGTTTATGCCAAGGTCTGAAGCTTGGATAGCTTTTTCAACAGCCTTGAGCATGGAGGTATCCCAGAGGGATATAACAAGCAACCTGGGTTCGGGGGAGCTCACAGTACCTACTTGTGTGATGGGGGTAGGAGTACCGTAGTAATCAACTGTGATGCGCTCAAGCGCCTGCGGATTAGCTCTACCTGCGCGCAAAGCGCCAAGATCACGCTGCAAAGATGCGATCGTTTTGGACATTTTATCCGAAGCGACAGTAATAATTTCATTTGACATTTAAATTACCTCCTTTGGGAGAGACTTTTATACTATTTTATCCGCAAGTTGGCGTTAAGTCAAGTTTTTAAAAGCGATACAGCGCCAAAAATTGTTAATGGGTGTACTCTTAATGAATTACGGTACCAACATTTTCGCCGCTTAGTACTCTAAAGAAACAGTCCTCGGCCATGAGCGAAAAGAGGAGAATGGGCAGGGCGTAATCACGGCAAAGCGTTATTGTGGTGATGTCGGTAGCCTTGAGATTTTTTTCTATCACTTCATCGTAGCTTACGGTATAATAGGGCTTTGCATCCGGGTGGATATCGGGATTTTTATCATATATGTAGTCTACATTCTTTGCGAGTAAAAGTGCATCGGCATGTATCTCAAGGGCTCTTAACGCCGCGGCGGTGTCGGTTGAGAAAAATGGTGAGCCTGTACCGCAGGCAAATATAACTACAGTGCCGTTATCAAGCGCCGCGTTTGCTTCGCGGGAGCTGTAGGTATCGCAAAAACGCTGCATTTCAACCGCAGACAGCACCTTGCATGGCACATCATGCGCAATGAGGGCATCTTCAAGCGCGAGCGCATTTATGGCAGTGGCAAGCATGCCCATGTGATCAGCTCGATTACGGTCGCTTCCGGTGAGGCTCCTTCCTCTTATTATGTTGCCGCCTCCCACTACAAAAGCTGCGTTAATGCCTTTATCGTGAATGCTCTTTATGTGCTGAGCTACTGTATTTATTCTGTCGGGGCAAAAGGTTTGATCGCCGCTTGACAGGGCTTCGCCTGAGATCTTTATAAGTACTCGTTTATATTTGAAATCCATATCAACTCTCCAACTGTTTTTTATTTTTAAATTATATCACCCATAAAATAGCTTTTCAATATGGAAGCAATTTTTAGGACATGCTATAATCAAGATAAGATGTTAAGGAGATTTAAGGCATGAAGAATAACATAAACGGAAATACACAGGGCGTTAAAACAAGCATACTCGAACGAATGCTTACAATGTATGATATGCGTTGTCAGGCATATGAATTTATAACGCCAGAGCTGGTGGATAGCCTTGTACTTTATACAGAGCTTTTGGGACGGGAGATAAGCATTTATATAAGCCGTGACGGACGAGTCGTTGATGTGTCCATAGGCGATGGAGATCGCGTCAGCATGCCAACGATGAGGCTTGTAAGAAATATTGATCGTCTATCGGGCGTCAGGTGCATACATACGCATCCCAGTGGAGATGGCAGACTTTCGGGAGTTGACCTTGGAACATTAAGAAGCGTAAGGCTTGATTCAATGGCGGCAATAGGAGTAAAGGATGGCAGGGCAACCAGTATGTATGCAGCCTTTATAGGTGATATAAAGGATAATGAACGTCTTGTTGTAATGGCAGGACCTTTGCGTCCTTATCATTTGCCTGATCAAAGCCTTATGAATGAGATAATCGAGGCAGATAACAGGCTAAAATCATCCACTATGGATGTGACCGAAGCACGACCGGAGAGATGCATACTTGTTGGAATAGATAGCGGCTCAAAATATGATAGCATCGAGGAGCTGGCTCAGCTTGCTGATACTGCAGGCGCTGTAGTGGTGGGAAGGAGCGTTCAAAAAAGGCGCAGCATAGATAATGCTACATATATCGGCAGCGGAAAAGCGGATGAACTTTTACTGATGGGAAGCGAACTGGAAGCGGATATATTCATATTTGATGACGAGCTTAGCGCCATACAGATAAGAAATCTTGAAAATGAGCTTGGAACAAGGGTCATCGATAGGACTGCGCTGATACTTGATATATTCGCTTCAAGGGCTCAGTCGCGTGAGGGTAAGCTTCAAGTTGAGCTTGCTCAGCTTAAGTACAGACTGCCAAGGCTTTTGGGACAGGGTCAGTCATTAACGCGCCAAGGCGGAGGTATAGGAACAAGAGGTCCCGGTGAAAAGAAGCTTGAGATAGACAGAAGGCGTATAAGAAGACGCATATTCGAACTTGAGCAGGAGCTTTGCGAAATAGAAAAGCAGCGTGAGCTGAGAAGAGAGGCAAGAGAGCGCAATACCACACCTCTTGTAGCGCTCGTAGGCTATACAAATGCGGGAAAAAGCACGCTTTTAAATGCTCTTTCGGATGCCGGCGTTCTTGCGGAGGATAAGCTTTTTGCGACACTTGATCCTGTTGTAAGGCGTATTGAGCTACCTGAAGGTGGTGCTGCTTTGATAGCGGATACGGTAGGCTTTATTAATAAACTTCCTCATGAGCTGGTTAGCGCGTTTCGCTCTACGCTCGAAGAGGTTTCTCGTGCGGATCTTATCCTTCATATTATCGATAGTACATCTGAGTATAGGGATACTCAGATGGCTGTTGTCGAGGAGGTGCTCATGTCGCTTGAGGCATCCGACACGCCTCGAATAAACGTGTACAATAAGGCGGATGCCATAGAGGTAAATATTTCAAGGCCAAGTGATATGAAGATAAGCGCACTTACGGGCGAAGGAATAAATGAACTACTTTTTAGGGTAGCCGAGTGTTTTAATCAGAGGCGCATGACGCTGGAAATACTTATTCCTTTTGACCGCTTTGATATAATGGGTACTATAAGGAAAGAAGCAACTATACTTGAGGAAAGCTATGAAGAAAACGGCTGCAAACTAAAGCTGCTTATAGACAGGGACGCGGCATGGAAGATAAAGAAATGTATCGATAAATAATAAGGGTAAAGAGCATGACGGATAGTATCTTTGTCATGCTCTTTTATAAGATTTTTTAGGCGCCTTCGCCAAATAAAAATGCGTCAAGGCCATTTGCTATGCCTTGCACCAGCAAAAGCTGATGCTCATGTGTCTGCAACGCCGCTTCATCATCCGGGTTTGAAAGGAAACCGCACTCGACTATCACGCAGGGCGGCTCACTTATCCTTATGAGATAGTAATCTCCGGGATTCGCGTGTCTTCTTGGTCTACCGATAGAATCGCATACTCCGTCTAATATGGCTTTTGCGAATTTTTCCATTTCTTTGGTTTCCTTATAGTAAAAAGCCATGGGGCCGCTTATAGCGGCATCCGAGAATTTGTTCATATGTACGCATATAACGGCATCAACTCCTTGGGAGTTGATGATATCGCGTCTTTGATGCATATCTTCGAGCTTTGTATCAGCCAGTGCATCCTCATCTGTTCTGGTCATAATAACATCGTATCCGCGCATCAAAAGCTCATCTTTAAGCAGCATAGCAACTGCAAGATTAAGTGAAGCCTCGGTCACGCCTGTATTTGAGCCGACAGCTCCGCCATCTGCGCCGCCATGCCCTGCGTCGACAACTATGGTCTTACCGTTTTTAGGGCTTTGTGTGTTCTTTGGCGCTTCCGTTTCATGGGTTTGCGTTGCGTCCGGTAGAGCGCCTTCCTGAAAACAGGCGCACAAGGGAAGCAACAGTATTGCCGATAATAGAAAAGCAATAAATCGTTTCATTTATAAAATCACCTCAGCACAATTATATGCAGGCATATCGTGCAATTTGTATTGCGCTTAGATTTTTTTGTGCTAAAATAAGTAGAATAAACTGACGGAGGGATTAGATGAGCAAAGCGGATAAGATATTTATTGCAAATTGTCTGGATATATTAGAAAACGGATTTTGGGATACAGACCTTAAAGTAAGACCAAAATGGAATGATGGCGCATCCGCGCATACCGTAAAGCGATTTGGCATTGTGAATCGATACGACCTTCGTGAAGAATTTCCGATACTTACGATAAGAAGGACTGCTTTTAAACTCAGTATAGATGAGCTGCTTTGGATATGGCAGAAAAAGTCAAATAATATAAACGAACTTGGAAGCGATATTTGGGATGAATGGGCGGATGCTGATGGTTCTATAGGTAAGGCGTATGGTTATCAGCTTGGCATTAAGCATCGTTATAAGGAGGGTGAGTTTGATCAGGTGGACAGAGTCATCTACGATCTAAAGCACAACCCCTCAAGTAGAAGGATAATTACAAACATATACAACCATTCCGATTTATCTGAAATGAATCTTTATCCATGCGCTTATAGCATGACTTTCAACGTTACAGGTAACGTTTTAAACGGAATTTTGAACCAGCGCTCACAGGACATGCTTATGGCAAACAACTGGAATGTGTGCCAATATGCTGTATTACTGCACATGATGGCGTCTATAAGCGGGCTTATTCCGGGAGAGCTTGTACATGTGATAGCGGATGCTCATATATATGACAGGCACGTACCTATTGTAAAGGAAATAATAAGTAATGAGCCAAGACCGGCTCCGGAATTTAAAATGGATGCTTCCATAGATAACTTCTATGATTTTAAAGTGAGCAGCTTTAAGCTTAAGGGCTATAATCCGCATGCTTTTTTGCATGAAATACCGGTGGCGATATGAGATACGATTTAAAACTGATAGCAGCCTGCGATATGCATGGCGGGATAGGCAGGGATGGGGAGCTTCTAGTCCGAATAAGCGAGGACATGAAGCGCTTTAAGAGTCTTACAAAGGGAGAAACCGTAGTATATGGCCGAAAGACTTTGGATACTTTTCCCGGGAAAAAGCCACTTCCTAAACGAAATAATATCGTGCTCAGCCGAAATAGGGAGCTTTTTCTGGAAGGGGCTACGGTAGTACATTCCATTGACAAGCTCATGGAGCTTTTAGATAGTATGGACGGCGTGATCTGGGTAATTGGCGGGGCACAGATATATGAGCAACTGCTTCCTTATTGCAATGAAGCCTATATTACAAGGTTATACGGTGATTTTGATGCGGACGCGTTTATTGAGGATTTTTCAAGCCTTGAAGAATGGAGACTCATTGAAGCTTCGGAAATATTTGAGGATATTATTCAATACAGATTCGAGCTTTACTCAAGAAATGGATAAATTATATTTTAAGACAAGGCAGCTATCAAAAAAACGGCTTTTGCACGATTTAAGGTAGCTTCCTATATTAATATAATATCAGCCTACGATTGAAGGCTTAAGTTCAAGTATATCGTCAAACGAATTCAACTTTTCTTCGTTGAATTGATGAGGTACGATTAGAATAGTTTTACCCTTTATGGAAAGCAGCATATCCTCTACTTTTTTTGCTGTTTGTTCATCAAGCTTAGCAAGGGGGAATATCCTGCCTGCTGCGCCCATGTGCCTGGAATGTTACGATAACTACCCTTGCGGTCTTTCACTTGGAAAAACTGCCATGCACTCCAAGCGTAGCAGTATCAAACAAGCAACTTGAGCATATAGTCACATACAATGTGGTCATACTTGTCCGTCCGAAAAATCTCATAGGAGCAGCGGGGAAGATAGTAGGCAGGTTTCCACTTTTCAGCAAGCTTCCTTGGTAAACTGTAAAACAGGGTCAGCCATGATGTATCGCTGTCCTGCGGTATCTCAATGATTTTACAGGGCAGCACCACAAAGAAACCTTTCGGGCTTTTCTGCTTGTCCATAAGCGTTATCTCCAAATGTTTTTAAATAGCCCCTAATATATATGGAATGAGAAAGTCTGAATTGTTCCAATGTTTCAAAGTTATTTAAGGTTTTTTGAAAAAATCTCTGAATGGAAGGGATAGGAAAGATATGAGTTAATTATGCACGAAAAGTATGAATAAATCTATTGCTTCCATGCATGGTAAGAAAATAGCGGGTACTCGGCTTTCACCGAATAACCATTATCTCGCTTACCAACTCCGCCTGACAGATGCCATAATCGTAATTTCTTGAATTACTTTCTTATGAGCACCCGTGTAAAAGGCGCGATTTTCTTTTTGATATTTTTTTAATTTTCCTCCTACTCATTTCTTTTGCGATAGAAGGATATATTTTTTATTTTCCTTCCGCCGTTTTAGAAGGAAAGTCGACGCTTTGTCATAATAAAGCTCCTTTTTAATGTGTAGTAATTATATCACATGGATGGTTTATACACAATGAAATGGTACATACCAATCATCTTGGCGCTTATCAATCATTGGTTATATTGCCGTTTCCGCTGATGGGGAGAGCATCGCCAAGATAAGTGGGAAATGGCTTTACGATACATTTAACAAAGTCCTTAGCTCGTGCCAGAAACTCCCTTATATCATAATAAAACTGTCCCGCATAGGGTCGTACATCAGCGCTGACGCCGTGCGCTTTGATACCAAATGAATTTGCGATGTATAAAGCACGATAGAGGTGATACTCCTGTGTTACAAAGATGGCGGATTCCACCTTGAATACCTCTTTTGCGCGGTAAACCGTTTCATAGGTAGAAAATCCGGCATGATCCATGAATATGTCCTCAGATGGTACGCCGTTATTTATGGCATATTCTTTCATGACGCCTACTTCGTCATAGTCCAGTTGCCCATGATCACCGCTCATAAGCAGCTTTTTAGCGGCTCCGGATCTATAAAGCGCTATTGCTGTATCCAGTCTATCCTGCAACATCGGCGATGGCGCGCCGTTTCGGACACCTGCTCCAAGAACTATTATGCAATCGGCGGCAAGCGGTGCTGCTTCTTCATGTGATATTATTTGAAAGCTCGTTGAAAGACATACTATGGCATTTATGATAATAGGAACCATAATACAAGCAAGTACCGCTATCAGCAGTACACGTACGATATTTCGATATTTTTTAGTCGTTTGTTTTTCCATGATCAAATTATAGCATGCTTATTCAGTTATATAAGTGAATTTAATGTGAATTCGCATTTTGATAAAAGCAGCATTTGACCCATGTAAATATCTACCTGTAAAATGTTTAAGAAGGAAGGTTTATATATTAAAAAATCCTGCAATTATCATGTATTTTCAGTATTGACAAATGTAAATCAATGGCATACAATAAGTAAGCCGTAGACTGGGGCAAATGCTATAGCAAACACCGCCCTGCGCTCGCGCGGGTGTAGCTCAATGGCAGAGCTCCGGCTTCCCAAGCCGGTCACGTGGGTTCGATTCCCATCACCCGCTCCACGAACCCGTTTATATGCGGGCTAAACGGTAAATTAACCATAATTTTTGGAGGAACGAAAGAATGGCAAAGCAGAAGTTCGTAAGAACGAAGCCGCATGTAAACATCGGTACGATAGGCCATGTTGACCACGGCAAGACAACGCTGACAGCAGCGATCACGATGGCCCTGTCCCAGTCAGGTCAGGCAGCAGCAATGCGTTA
>JAFQCL010000030.1 GCA_017416425.1 Clostridia bacterium | reverse complement strand
ATCAGCCTTTTTACCACTCTCATTCGTTTTCCTCCTTTGATTTCTTGGTTTTTATTTCACAATGCCTCTTATCACGCTCTTTTGCACATCCGGCTTCTTCATCTCCTCCCTCTTACGCAAACTGGTAATTTGAATGCATTCCATTCTTTTGAGCTTCAGAAATATAGGCAGCAGTATGAAAACCTGTTTCTCATACATCACTCGGCGCACTTTACTAAAAATCTTAATTAATTACAACAGTTTAAAATGCTTCCTATTACTTTCAATGATTCCTTCCTTCCTGAGCTTGCTTATCTCGGCAGACAACCCACTTCGATCCACCTCAAGATAATCGGCAAGCTCCTGACGGTCGAATGGGATATCAAAGCTTTTGCTTCCAGCTTTTTTTGCTTGGAACATCAAATAAGCCATCAACTTCTCTCTGGTAGAACGCCTTGCCATGATCTCGATCTTCTGATGGAACATAATATTCTTAGTAGCCAAGTCCTTCATCAAATTAAAGATCAATTGCTGATGAAAGCCGCAATTATTCGTGCAGGTATGCAGAATATGATTGCAGTCAATAAGCATGATCTCGCATGGCTCATTTGCGATCACAGTTATGGGGATAGAACGAACCTCAGCACAGGCAAAAGATTCACAAAATATGTCGGATGAATCAACGTTTGTTACTATACTTCTGTTTCCAAAGTAATCGATCCGAACAATTTGTACAGAGCCGGACAGTACTATTCCTATATATTTAGCAGGATTTCCTTCAGCAACAATGGTGTATTTTTTATCAAAGACTTCTACCTTAGCTCCAAGGCAACCCAGCATTGCAATCAGGTTTTCATCCTTGATTTGATTGAAAAGCGGACACTTACGTAAGATATCAAAATATTTTTTCATATTTTCTCCGTTTGTTGAAACTTCAACATACTTACTTTATTTATTATACTATAATAGGCTCATAAAAGCAAGGAGGTCATAAATGATGCTTAGAAAGATCATAAAGATAGATGAAGAAAAATGTAATGGCTGCGGCGCTTGTGCTGCCGCTTGCCATGAAGGCGCCATTGAGATGGTAAACGGCGTAGCAAAGCTGACCCGAGAGGACTATTGTGACGGACTTGGCGACTGTCTTCCCGCATGTCCAACAAACGCTATTACATTTGAGGAGCGTGAAGCTCGGGCTTATGATGAAGATGCCGTTCGCGCTGCTAAAATGAAGAAGCTTGGAGTAAAGCTGCCCTGCGGTTGCCCCGGGTCGCACTCTAAAGCGATCAAGCGTGATGCACCGATACCAGCCGGAAAGACAGCAGTATCCGTAACCAGTCAGCTTTCACAGTGGCCTTGTCAGATCAAGCTTGTTCCTGTTAATGCCCCCTATTTTGAGGATGCAAATCTGCTCATTGCGGCTGATTGTACTGCATATGCATACGGTAACTTCCATAACGAGTTTATCCGAAACCATATCACACTAATCGGCTGTCCAAAGCTGGATGAGGGCGATTATTCCGAAAAACTCGCGCAGATCATTGCTAACAACAATATCAAAAGCGTGAAGATCGTTCGCATGGAAGTACCTTGCTGCAGCGGCATTGAAAATGCGGTCAAGCGTGCTCTTCTATCAAGCGGAAAATTTATCCCATGGCAGGTCGTGACCATTTCCACTGATGGAAAAATTATTGAGTAGCGTTAAAAAGAGTTGAAAATCGAGCGGTTTTATGATGTAATTATAGAGAATAAATTAAACAAAGAGGTGCGATATGAACATTACGAGCGACATTAAGTATATCGGCGTCAACGATCATAAGGTTGACCTGTTTGAAGGACAGTATGTTGTTCCAAACGGTATGTCATACAACTCCTATGCGATCATGGATGAGAAGATCGCGATTATGGATACTGTTGATGCAAACTTTACTCACGAGTGGCTGGACAATATTCAGAATACGCTTGGAAATAGAAAGCCGGATTATCTGATCGTACAGCATATGGAGCCGGATCATTCGGCAAATATTATGAATTTTGTAAAGGCATATCCTGACGCGAAGCTCGTTTCCTCCGCAAAAGCCTTTATAATGATGAAGAGTTTTTTTGGCGCAGACTTTTCAGATAAACAGATCGTTGTAAGTGAAGGTGATACTCTTTCCCTCGGCAAGCATAATCTGACCTTCGTTACAGCCCCGATGGTGCATTGGCCGGAGGTTATTGTAACCTATGACAGCACGGATAAAGTCCTGTTCTCTGCTGATGGTTTCGGTAAATTTGGTGCTCTTGACGCAGATGAGCCTTGGGCGGATGAAGCCCGCCGCTATTTCATCGGTATTGTCGGAAAGTATGGTGTTCAGGTACAGAATCTGCTGAAAAAGGCGGCAGGTCTTGATATTCAGATCATCTGCCCTCTTCATGGACCTGTATTAACCGAAAACCTTGGATACTATCTTGGTCTATATAATACCTGGTCAAGCTATCAGCCTGAAGAAGAGGGGATAGTTGTTGCCTACACCTCTATTTATGGGAATACGAAAAAGGCCGTTATGCAACTTGTTGAAAAGCTCAAGGCAAACGGTTGTCCGAAAGTGGTCGTACACGATCTTGCCAGGTGCGATATGGCAACGGCTGTTAGTGACGCTTTCAGATACAGCAAAATTGTTCTTGCCACCACTACTTACAATGCGGAGATATTCCCGTTCATGCGTGAATTTATAAGTCATTTGACCGAGCGTAATTTCAGCAATCGCACTGTAGCTCTCATCGAAAACGGAAGCTGGTCGCCCCTTGCGGCAAAAGTGATGAAGTGCATGCTTCAAAAATGCAAGAACCTTACTTATACCGATACTACCGTAAAGATACTGTCTGCTCTGAATGAGGAAAGCTTGGCACAGCTTAACGCGCTTGCCGACGAACTGTGTAAAGACTATCTCGCACGGCAAGATTCCACGGCAAATAAGAACGACTTGACGGCGCTGTTTAATATCGGTTATGGTCTTTATGTGGTAACTTCCAATGATGGTAAAAAAGACAATGGCCTGATAGTCAATACCATTACGCAGGTAACCAATGCACCAAATCGGATTGCAGTGACCATCAATAAAGAGAACTACTCTCACCATGTGATTAAACAGACCGGCAAGATGAATATAAACTGCCTTACCGTGGACGCGCCCTTTATGGTGTTTGAGAAATTTGGATTTGTTAGCGGAAGAAATGTAGATAAATTCGCGGATTGCCAGCCCCTACGTT
Organism: Clostridia bacterium; assembly: GCA_017416425.1. Taxonomy (GTDB): domain Bacteria; phylum Bacillota; class Clostridia; order Christensenellales; family CAG-138; genus RGIG1693. Next base: position 87,272 of record JAFQCL010000030.1, on the reverse strand, counting down.
CCGACAATGGTCTTGTATTCCTGCCTCGCCATATTAATTCCTTTATGTCACTTAAGGTAGAACAGTATGTCGACCTTGACACACACGGAATGTTCATATGCACTATAACCGAATCAAGAGTGATATCAGATAAGGAGACGATGACCTATACATACTACCAGAACCATGTAAAGCCAAAGCCCGCTACCGAAGGGAAGAAAGGCTATGTGTGCAAGGTCTGCGGCTACATTTATGAGGGCGAAGAGCTTCCCGAGGATATCGTTTGTCCCCTTTGCAAACACGGCGCTGCCGATTTTGAAGAAATAAAATAAATTTGGAGGTAGAAACTATGTGCGAAAACAGATTTTACATTTGCGAGCATTGCGGCAATATCATAGGGATGATACACGATGCAGGTGTTCCCGTTATGTGTTGCGGACAGAAGATGAAGCAGCTTGAACCCGGAACGGTTGAAGCAAGTGTTGAAAAGCATATTCCCGTTGCTAAGGTTGACGGAAATACCGTCGAGGTAAAGATAGGATCCGTTGCTCACCCCATGACGGAAGAACACAGCATTACTTGGGTTTATCTGCAAACCGACCGTGGCGGTCAGCGTAAGTGCATGACTCCGGGTACCGAACCCAGCGTAACCTTTGCTTTGACAGACGAAAAACCTGTTGCGGTCTATGCCTACTGTAATCTCCACGGTTTGTGGAAAGCTAATATTTAATATTGGAGATATTTATTATGATGGATGAAAAAGTACATGTGCTGCTTAATCAGCAGATCAACAAGGAATTTTATTCAGCATACCTCTATCTGGATTTTTCCAATTATTTTAAGGCAAAGGGGCTTGACGGCTTTGCGAATTGGTACATGATCCAGGCGCAGGAGGAAAGGGATCATGCTATGCTGTTCTACACCTATCTGCAGAACGAAAATATGCCGGTCACACTTGAGGCTATCGCAAAACCGGATAAGGTTTTTAGCAGTCATATGGATGTATTGCAGGCAGGTCTTGAGCATGAGCAATATGTAACATCGCTTATAAACGATATTTACAGCGCCGCATACGATGTGAAAGATTTCCGCACAATGCAGTTCCTTGACTGGTTTGTTAAAGAGCAAGGCGAAGAAGAAACAAATGCAAACGATCTTATTTCCAAGATGGAGCTTTTCGGTTCCGATCCAAGGAGTCTTTATATGCTCAATCAGGAGCTTGCGGCAAGAGTTTACAGCGCCCCGTCGCTGGTATTATAATTAAATTATGGAGGAATATGAACATGAAAAAGTATGTATGTGATATTTGCGGCTATGTTTACGATGAAGCGGCCGGTGATCCCGATAACGGAATCGCGCCCGGAACCAAATTTGAAGATCTTCCCGATGATTTTGCATGCCCTCTTTGCGGAGTAGGTAAGGATCTTTTCAGCGAAGAAAACTAAAAACCAATAGATGATGCGGTTCCCACATTAGACACCACTCTTTATGGAGTTTACTGTGGGAACTTTGCTTTAAAGGAGTCAAGTTTGAAAATAAATTTTTAAACAATGTCTTATGACTTTGGCTCATTGCGTCTGCAATTTTGTGTAAGCACAAAACCAGTCAAAATTCCACAGGAAAGGAAACTTTCGTTATGCGAAAGTTATGGTCATGTTTATGGAATTGGTTTTACTGACAGCTCTCGGCGTAGGCGGAGCGACTGTTATAGGTTCCTTAATGGGGTTTATATTTAAAAAAATATCCCATAAATTTTCAGATATAGTGCTCTCATTTGCTGCTGGGGTCATGCTCGCAGCGGCTGTGCTGGGACTTATCCTGCCGTCCCTGGATCACGGCGGTAAATACGGTATATTGATCACGATCGCCGGAATATTCGCGGGTGCAGTCTGTCTTAATCTTATTGACAAATTGGTACCACACCTTCATAAGCTGGTAGGCGCGGATATAGAGCCGCATAATAACGCAAATCTAAGCAAGATATTGCTGTTTGTGACCGCTATTGCCATACATAATCTTCCGGAAGGCATCGCGGCAGGTGTAGGTTTTGGCTCAGGCGACACTTCACAGGCTCTGATTATTGCCGGCGGTATCGCTCTTCAGAATATCCCCGAAGGTATGGTGATCATCGGGCCAATGCTGGCGGCAGGTGTAGCACCGCGCAAAACCTTTGTATGTGCAATGATCACCGGTCTTATCGAGGTAGTGGGAACACTGATCGGATACTTTGCTGTAAGTATCGCGTCTGCCATACTTCCATTTGCGCTTGCTTTTGCAGGCGGCACTATGCTATATGTGATAAGCGATGAAATGATACCCGAAACCCATGCTCATGGAAATGAACGAGGAGCTACTTATGCGCTTCTTGTGGGATTTTGCGTCATGCTTGTGACGGATGTATTATTGGGGTAAATTATGAAAGTAGTAGATACGTAATACATTTAGGCAAGAATATTTGCAATTTTTTACATTTTTCACCTAATATGAAAAATTGAGGATATCAAATCAAAAAAGCATTTACAAGGCTAACAAAAATTAAAGAGTGACCAGCAGCTGTGAAGCTGCTTTTAAAGTGCCCACTATGCATTTCTTTTGAATAATACGAAGCTATTAATACGAAGCTATGCCAAATATATATATCACTCATTTAATATAATTATTGTTAATGTATGGCAAAAGAATCAACTAATAAATTTATGACACAATTTATAAAAATTATTGTAAAATTTTCTTCAATATTCTATAATTATTACATCCTTTCCTAAACTACAGGAAATACAAAGAAGGAGATGTAAAGGTATGAAAATTTTTAATGCTATTTTAGGTGTATTTGCCATTATTGCATCCGTGTACTGTATATGGTTCCCCGGCATGTCATTTTTAAGCGCCGGCTGGATCATAACTGTTTTACTTGGTATATGGGGCGCATGTGCGCTTTTCAATGCGCTTACAAAGCGCGGCAAAGATAAAGAAAAATCTGATAAAAGCGCTTTGGTTAGGGGCATTTTGGCTCTCTTAGCCGGTATAGCTGCCGGCGTTATCTCGCTTCTTGCGATCTTTATACCGCGCATCAGCCTTATTGCCGATATGCTTGTTATATACATATTCGTTTTCTGGCTGATAATCAGCGGTATTTCTTCTATCGTAAGCTCTCTTACCGTAGGTAAAGCAGTCGGCGGTAAAAAGTGGATATGGATGTTGATCTTTGGCATCATCACACTACTTGCCGGTATATATGGCATCTTCCACATCATCCTAATGGCTAAGACCATCGGTCTGCTGCTGGGCGGCTTACTTATGTTTTACGGAATCCGACTCTTTGCTTCGATTTTTGAATAACTTAACGGAGCAAAATTATGAAATGTATAATCCATGAGCTCAAAGGGTATGCCAAAGAGCTTATACTGATCGTGCTGACCGTTATCGGTACGACGTTATGTACCCTTGGACTACCACTGCTACTCACTCGGCTGATAGACACTACTATACCAAGCGAAAATATTGCTGGGGTCATTGCTATTGTCGGTATCATGCTAGCGTTAGTAGTCATTGGCGTTCTTTGTGGTATTGCGACCAGCCACTTATCAGCAACCGTATCGATGGGTGTGGGCAAAAGACTGCGCAGCAAATTATTCACTAAGGTTCAAACTTTTTCCCAAACTGAAATCGATGCTTTTTCTACTTCTTCGCTTATCACCCGTACAAACAACGATGTAATGCAGATACAGCGTTTTCTCAATCAATGTCTGCGTATCGCCATTCAGGCGCCCATCATGTGTATCTGCGGTATTATATTGGCTATCTCGAGCAGTCCCAACCTTTCGGCTGTCCTGGTCATTTCAGTTCCGCTTATGGCGGTGGTTCTGGTCATGATCGGGAAGATCGCCATACCACTTTCCACCAAGATACAGATTAAGATAGATAACCTTAATCTTGTAATGCGGGAAAAGTTAACGGGTGTACGAGTCATTCGCGCTTTCGGTACAACCAAGTTTGAAAGCGAACGTTTTGCAGAGATCAATAAAGATTATAAGCGCATTAATATGAAAATGCAGCGTACCACCAATTCGGTCATGCCGGTACTTACGGTGATCCTGTCCTTTACTGCTGCGCTTGTAATGCTTATGGCTGCAAACCAGTTTGCAAATAAAGGCATCGATTACACAATTGGTGAAGTTATGGCCATAATTCAATACATCATGCAAATCATGATGGCTGTAATTATGCTGACTATGGTATTTATCATGCTACCTAGAGCATTGACTGCCGCAACAAGAGCACAGGAAGTTTTATCTACGGAGCCTGTGATCAAAAATCCTGAAAAAACAAAGCGTGCCTCTGGTTTAAAGGGCTATCTTACGTTTAATAATGTTTCCTTTACCTATAAGGGAGCATCGGTGCCTGCTATACGCGATCTATCTTTCGAAGCAAAGCCCGGTGAAGTGACCGCCATTATAGGTGGTACAGGTATGGGCAAATCCACAATCGTCAATTTGATCCCGCGTCTATATGATGTAACTGAGGGTCAGGTTCTGGTTGACGGTGTGGATGTTCGGGATTATGATTTGGATGATCTGCGCTCAAAGATAGGTTTTGTGCCCCAAAAGGCGCTGCTTTTCTCAGGCACGATCGAAAGTAACATCGCTTTCGGTGACGATGTTGCCAACGAATACCGCATCGAAGAAGCGGTGCGCATCGCACAATCCTATGACTTCATCACAAAGAAGGATGAGGGGTTTGAATCCCCCATTTCTCAGGGCGGTACTAATGTATCCGGAGGTCAGCGCCAGCGCCTGTGTATCGCTCGTGCCATTGTACGCAAGCCTGAGATATATGTCTTTGATGATAGTTTCTCCGCACTTGACTTTAAGACCGATAAAGCGCTACGTGAAGCTTTAGCTAAAGAAACTGCTGAAGCAACAGTGGTTATTGTAGCTCAGCGCATCAGCACCATTATGGATGCCGACCGCATTATCGTTGTGGAAAATGGTGAGATCGCAGGCATTGGCAAACATCGCGAGCTGCTGAAGAATTGTGAAGTCTACAAAGAGATCGTCCGTTCACAGCTGGGAGAGGAGGAAGCAAAATGAGAAAAAAGAAGACCTCTCAAAAAAGCGCCTATAAGCGACTTTTCTCCTACATGAAGCGGTATAAGGGAAGGCTGTTTTTAGCTATAGCTTTTATTTTACTGGCTACCGCTGCATATTCTCTCGCGCCTTTGTTCCTCGGTTTTGCTACAAACACCCTTGCTGAGATATTTACGGGCGGTAAAACAGAAGCGCTTATTGTGCGTTTTCTTACTTTCCTAGCGCTTATGGGCGGCGCTTACCTCCTTAACGCTGTACTTTCTTATGCAGCAACTTCGATGATTGTCAGCGTAACCGAGAATACCATTTTTGATTTACGAAAGAATATTGATGCAAAGCTATCGCGTTTGCCGCTCAATTATTACGATACTCATTCATATGGTGATATTCTCAGTCGTATCACAAATGATGTGGATACGGTATCAAACTCCCTACAGCAGAGTATATATCAGGTGCTGAACGCCATATTCACCATCGTGATCGTATTCACCATCATGTTCAGTGTCAGTGGTGTGCTCACCTTAGTCGCGCTTCTCGTTGTGCCGGTCGTGCTATATGTTTCGTCAAAGATAGCTAAAAAATCCAAGACTGCTTTTGATACCCAGCAGAAAAAGACGGGTGAGCTCAATGGTTTTGTCGAAGAATACTACGGCGGACATGTTGTTGTATCGGTATTTGGCAAAGAAGAAGAAGTCATCGAAGAATTTGAGGAAACAAACGAGCAGCTCTTTGAAGCCTCAAAAAAGGGTCAGTTCCTTTCCGGCACACTCATGCCGATCATGCAGAGTATGACCAATTTTGGTTATGCGATGGTCTGTCTGGTGGGCGCGATCATGGCAATTTTGGGCGGTCTATCCATAGGTATGATACAGTCCTTCACCCAGTATCTGCGCCAGTTCTCTCAGCCGCTTACCCAGGTGATGCAGATCTCCGGAATCATCCAGTCTACGGGTAGTGCTGCAGCACGAATCTTTGAATTCCTCGATGAAACTGAAGAAATAGAAGATGTATTGGAGCCCCAGTTCCCTGAAAAACTGAAAGGTCAGGTAGAGTTTGATCATATCAAATTCGGCTATCTCCCCCATCGTACTCTGATACATGATCTTGATATCACCATCGGCGCCGGTGAAAAAACTGCTATTGTTGGACCAACAGGCGCCGGTAAAACCACCTTGGTAAATCTTATCATGCGATTCTATGATGTCAAAGGCGGTGCCATCCGTATCGATGGCGTGGATATTCGCGATATGCAGAGAGGCCGCTTATGCGAGATATTCGGCATGGTTTTGCAAGATACATGGTTATATAGCGGTACTATCCGTGACAATATTCGCTATGGTAAACTGGATGCAACAGATGAAGAAGTTGAAGAAGCAGCTAAAAAGGCTCGTGCTGATGCATTCATCCGGACTCTTCCTGGTGGCTACGATTTTGTCCTGCAGGAAGGAGCCTCAAATATCGCACAGGGGCAACGTCAGCTATTAACCATTGCCCGCGCAATGCTTAGCGACCCGCCCATTCTTATTTTGGATGAAGCTACCTCATCTGTAGATACCCGTACCGAAGTACTCATTCAAGAAGCCATGGCCGCAATGATGAAGGGTCGTACCTCATTTGTTATAGCTCATCGCCTTTCAACTATCAAAGATTCGGATAACATTCTGTATATGCAGGATGGCGATATCTTAGAAGTCGGTAATCATGAAACACTTATGGCTAAGGACGGCTTATACGCCAAGCTCTACAACAGCCAGTTTAGCGATGAATAATGCTTTTTCCATGTAGGCAGCGTAAATCTGTTACCTTCCTACCTGCAATAAAACTCAAATGCCTCGGATCTCAACGGATCCGGGGTTGTTTTCATTTGAAGCTGACAAAAAAAGGCCGGCAAGCATGGCATCACTACCTGCTGCCGGCGTTTTTTAAGTTACATTAGTATGATCTTGCTATAGAACCTTCTTATTTTGTCTTCTCTTTCTTACAAAAATGATCAATCCGCACAGTAATACGGCAGCAAGCACAACGCACACCAGTATGATTATGAGCGTTGAAGGGTTAGCATCATTGCCCAGGTTAGATTTGAGTTTAGCAATCTCACTGTCAGATAGACCCAAAGACTGAATATACTCAGTAGCTTCAAATGCAAGATCAGCTTTGCTTAGATCAGAAACTTCAAAAGCAATCTCCAGCGTGTTAATTATGTTGCTTTCAGCAATAGCGTTATATTTTTCGCTGCCAACCTCAACGCCGTAGTAATTGGTATATGTCACCATATAATCCTCGATCACTTCGTCATAGGATGCTCCCATAAAGCACTCAAGGAGAGCAGCTACGAAACCTGCCCGATCCTTTCCTTCGGTGCAATGGATAGCATAGATGCCTTCATTCTCAGCAAAAAACCGCAATCCCTTTGCCAGACCGGTTTTGAAATCATCAGAGGATACATCAACGCCCAGATTTAGGAAAATAACCTTCTGATCGGCATAATAGGTTTCCGCAAAGCCCTCATAACCGTAAGCGATCTCATCGCTATCCGCCAAATTCATTATGACGGATACTTCGGCTTCTCTCAAAGCTGCATCGGCATAGCTGTTCCTGCCCATCGACGGGTTAATGGGGGAAGATGTTCGATACAGCTTATGCTCGCCCATACCCATAGTATCAATAACACGGAAGTTGGCAAACTCTTCATCGCTCAAGTGCGTATAATCCTCCCGATTATTCGTGCGGCTTAGTGTGTGCAGCAGATACTCTGACATATATCCAGCCTTTTGCTCAAGTTCAAAAGTGATCTCAACCGGGAAAGAAACGCCATCAACAGCTTCCCACCACCAATCACCGGCTTCATCCGTTTTTTTCACGGCAATGCCATAGGTTTCAGCGAAACTACCCATATTGATGGCAAGGGCTATATTTCCATTAGGCTCGCCTGCATCTGTCATACCAGCAATAATAGCGGTACTTCCACTATCCACATAGGAATAAATGGGAACCACCGGAAGCGTCAGCTCTTGATTTAGGAATCGCACGGTTACAACATCTCCATATGCAAAGCCCATTTCAGCAAAAAAATCTTCCACTTCACAGTTTGTATATACATTGCCATATTTTGAGATCCATACGTCGTTTTCAAGTCCGCCAATTATTATGTTTTCATTATCAGAAATTGAAGCAGCCTTAAACTCAATACGACTACTGCCGTTTATTGTACTGTAATCTACAGTAAAGCCGGGATACTTGGCAGCTAAAGGCGAATTAGTAGCTCCAACTATACTATCTTCAAACGCCTGTACATAATTCGCAAGGATCATATAATCTTCCATCACATAATCAAGCACATTAACTGCACCGCTAAACATGGCGAAGCCATCGCCCAGCTCTCTCAGCGTATAGTTGTAGCCCGCTAGATTGTACTTAGCAGAAAGATTCAAGGCCTCCCAAGTATTACTTTCCTTGTCGTAGACCTTTACGTCATATACACGATATTCACCGGTGGGGCCTCCTATCCAGACGTCCTTATTATCCTTTTGGGTTGTGTCCGGGATAGAGGTATTTATCTTGTAGGTTATGCCCGAAACCTGCAGAAAGCCACCAGATTCATCAATACCGGCATTGCGTGCGCCCCATTCCAGAGCATCGAAAAGCTGCTGGCCTGTGATGGTTTGCAAACACGCTACATTTCCAAAGGGGTGAATTTCTTTACAGGTTAAATAAGAGATATCCCCATTGATCGCCTGATTGCGAATACCGCCTCCATTCATGATAGCCATGTCTACATCAAGACCCATGCTGTCAAATAGGTAATACAGTGCGTCAGCGCAAAAATCTCCAGTGTTTGTTTCCGAAGTGCGAACCATACGCTCACCAAGTACGCTATAGTTATCCAGCGTTATTGATGTAGAACCAATAACTGCGCCAAGCTCAGTTTTTACTTTTTCGATCCATGCGTCCTTAATAGCGCCTATAGCTGCATCTGAGATCAGCTCTGTTTCAGTGTAAAGGTCAGAAACTAATTCATAGCCAAGCACTGTTTCGCCGTCCTCGTCAAGGATTTCCTGATAACCGATAAGATCGGTCGTGATATCACCTGTCTCATCATCGATGATCATCATGCCGATGCAGTTAAAGTATGAGCCTGTCTGGGTCAAAAGAACATCTTCGCCGTCTTTGCCGGTAACACTTTTGCCTTCAACGGTACTGTGAGAATGTCCGTCGATAAAGGCATCAAGCCCTGATACATTGGAAATGGTATCCTCGCTGGTCCAAGGATGAGATGAGTCGTCATCGCCCAAATGCCCAAGTGCAATGACCTTAGTGGCGCCTGAATCAATAGCATCATCAATGGCATTCTGAACATCTGCATATAAAGCAGCTCCATCTTCACCGCCGGAGATACCGTAGATATACTCTCCATCATTATTTTGGAAATAGGCAGGGGTGGACTTTGTGAAGGATTCGGGAGTTGTAATACCGATAAAAGCAACAATCTCGTCTCCGCAGGTAAAAGATACATAACTGTCAAGCACATTGCTTTCCCGCAGACCCGCATTTTCGTTATAAAAGTTGCAGGACACATAGGGGAACTCTGCCCATTCACGAATATTTATACAGCCATCCATACCATAGTCAAACTCGTGGTTGCCAAGAGTTGCAAGATTATAACCTGTCGCGTTCATAAGCTCTATGATAGTCTTACCCTTATCCATAGAACCATAAGCGGTACCCTGGGTGTGGTCGCCTGCATCAACGAGCAAAACATTCTTAAACTGGGATTGTAGCTCATTTTTTATAGCCGCTATAACATCATAGCTTAAAGGACCATCTATGTAGGTGTGTACATCATTTGTATAAAGAATGACTATGTCATCCGATAATGAAATATTTTCAGCTATTACAACCTGTACCGCAATAGGTAGCAACATTATCAATGCAAGTATGACCGTAAGAATTTTACGCATATCTTTCCTCCTTCATTTATGGAAATATTATAACATAAAAACCCAGTCTTTCGATCATGAAATGCTATAGAATAAATCTTTCTTAATTTAAAACTGTAATATTAAAGCCCCAATATTACAGTATTTAAACATCAGGTAGTAATATTTTTAACTTAACGATTTTACTTGTCTATAATGTTAACAATCGAATATAGTGATTGGCTTCACGCAATACATGGTCTGCAAAAAGCGGCAAAATTACAGAACGTATTGTACATTTCTCAATTCCCTGCGTACTAGTCGCTTTGAAATCTCTAAACTTGATAGTCTTCTCCAAAGAGTCGGCCGTCAGAGTTTGATTACGCGCGCGTTTACGGATCTCCAGTAATTTCACATATTCCTCGACAAATCCGTTCGACGTACAGATCAGTTCAGACTCCGATGGATCCAATAGGCCGCGAATAAACAAAGCATGTTCCATCATGATCCGGTTCCAGAAGCATTCCATATCATACATAGATTCATCGCTTAAATACCCCTCTTTCTCCAGGATTTCAATGTACCGTCGGTATAACCTTGCCTCTCGGAGGATATGTTCAATCAGCAAAGGATAATTCATAGTGAACATCTCGTAATTCAAAACACTTCCCAAAATTCGTTCTTTGAAAGAAATCAGGCCGCTTAGCAAATCAAGTGCTCTTTGATTAAGTCGTCTTACCTGACAGCCCGTTTCCAAGCTTATATTACAGGGGCAACCCTCATTTAAACGCAGCTCTCTGGAAGTAATCTCACTGTTGATTGCAATTCCTATAAGAGCCTCTGTTTGTTTTTCTGCCAATGCTGTAAACTCTGTAACAAATTCTCCCGAGCTTACACTTTCCTGACTGATTAGTCCATCACCGATTGTTACCGCGCGGCTTAACAATTTTTCAAATTCTTTATTATAGAATTCTGCCCTATTTGAAAAAGACGCATTTGCAGGAGTAAATCCCAATCTTAAAAACAGAGCATGCTCTTTCATGATGCGCGCAAAAAACAGGTGCAGTTCTAAAGATTTAACTATATAGTTATCAGTGTACATGGTTATCCTCCATTTTATTGATTATGGGCACTAGTACAGTCTATGTATATGCAGCTTGATTTGTTTTGTTTTATTCAAAAATCGACCTAAAACTAAAATATATTACGTATGACCTCTTGTAAAAAGCGCTCCCTGTGGTGCTAAATGGTCATAAAATAACAAATGCCTCGGGGTCTCTTCCAAGGCGCGTTTATTGAGCTAATATAAATCTTCCAAATGAAAGAAAGTTTTACTTGACAGACAACCTGACGACGGACATTATGAATTTTCCGTGATACAAGGAAATATTGCATTTTGCACTAAAAAGCACTCGCTATAAGTATACCTTAAGAGATTCTTCACGGTTTTTTGACAAATACTTCTTTAAGATCGGGCGGAGTTTAAATTCAAGGGCTGCCCTTGGGCACAAATTCACACAACGCAGACAACGAATACAGTTGCACTTGATCTTGCCGCTATGAATGGCTTGCATCGGGCACCGCTCTGCGCACAGGCCACATTCATTGCAGTCTTTGTTTCGCGTGATCTTTACGCTAAGCCGGCTGCGCCATGCCGGAAAAAAGTCCGCGAAAATATTTTTTGACGATTTTGGTATGACAGCCAGCCGCGGAGCCTCTATTCTTTCAATAATGGCGGATAAGCCCTCTTTGGGAAACTCCGCATTGCCTCTTAAATAGGTATGCCCTATCGGGATATACGCGCCTGCGATCACCTTGCCACAAGCAGCCTTTGCCGCCTCCCACAATACATTGCCATGCCACATTTTTCCGTAGGTCGCGATAAAAACGATATACTCTGCCTTCAGACAGGGCAAAAAACTCTTAACCGGCTCCGGTATGTTTTGACAGTAAACGGGAAATACCACGATCGCGGTCCTGCATATCATTTTTTGCGCGACTGGCTTTTCACCGATATTCAAAATATCAACGTTAAGCCTTTTTGCGAAATATTCTGCAACCGCCCTGCTGTGCCCGCTTCCCGAAAAGCAGTAAACGGCTGTCATATGCTCTCTCCCATATATTCACGCATCAATGCGCATTCTTTCGGCTCGTCAAGGGATAAACCAAGTAAATGTTCCATCTCATACATCATTTCTTCCTTCGTGCGGCCACAATTTCGGCTTGCAAGACAGATCTCAATCGCGCTAAACGGTATCATTTTGCTTCTGCAATTATAAAAACGCACAAACTGTGAATGATCTTTACATTTCTCGATCTTACAACTGGTATGCAATGCTTTTTTGTCCTCGCTTGGCGCGACCCACCCGCATTCGCTTACCAAAACATGCTTTACCTTGTTCCAGTCATAGGTTCCTTCGAAGATCATATCAAAATCAAAATGCACAAAGGCAGGAACGTTTCCTGACCAGGATGAACGGCGAATACTTCGTTTCAACGGCGTAAGCAGCCACGGCACTTCATGTATGGCCTCCACAACATCATTTACCAATTTATTTGAATAACCACTGATCTTTAGAATCGGATTATTCCCATATGCCAACTGTTTCATCATCATCAATGTCTGAAACTGCCCTTGCTTCAGCGGCGGATGCAAAGTAAGTATCCTTCCGGCATTAAAAAGGAAAGTCAGGAACTTATTATTTGCGAATGAGTATGCGATTTTCGGTGCCATTTGGTTATAATAAAGACCGAGCATTTGCACCGGCTCATTGCCCGCTAAAAAGTAAGGGATACGATTTTCTACAAGAACGGGATAGAACAGCAGATAGGCAAGAGACGGACAAGCACAGGTATTTTCACTTAACGAATAGAGCTTCTTATAAACCCTCCTTAGATCATTTTTACTTACGGAATGAGATATAAATTCAACATTATCAAAGCTCTTTTTGGCGTTTTCAATGCTTTGCCTTGCCGAATCCGACATAAAAGGTATTTCCCAAGTCAGCGCAAGCACACGGAGCTTTTTTACTTTAGCCAGATAATAAAGCAAAAATGTTGAATCCTTGCCTCCGGTATAGAACAGCGCCGCATCAAAACGCGATTTGGAGCAATGCGGAATATCATCTATTATTGGGACAACGCTTCTTAATTTTTTGGTTTCCTCCGCGGTTTGACACATCGGGCAGAGTCCGTTTTCGTCAAATTCAAGGCCGGGGATGATAAAATCGTTCGCACAGCAGCTTACACAAAATGCGGCTTCCGAAAGCGAGCCCGGTGTTTTACGCAGATCGCTCTCACAAACGACCTGCACGCCAAGCAATTTATCGATGAGCTTTTTTTCGGCATCCTTCAGCTCTTTGGGCAGTGAAGAAATAATTTTTGCCTGTCTCTTGGAAATGGAAACTCTATTTTGAAACATGTTTTCACGGCTGCGAAGCCCATAGTAATAGAGTTTATCACCTTCCAGCTTCCAACGGGATTGAAGATAGTATATTTGAGTCCTCAGTTCTGTTTCAGGCATTATCTCACCTCCTAATTTACAGCCAGTATAAAACAATTAAAGCGTAATTTCAATATTATATCTGCTGCGCGATATGATATGCGTAATGCCTTGCGGCACTCGTTGGTTATAGGTATAATTATGTCTGTCGATAGACTGAAACCTAAAAGGTTAGTGATAAAAAAGACGCTCCGCGTCCGCTGATATCCGATTTATCATTATTCGCAGCGGTTTCAATATATTTATCCGTGCCAGCGCATAGATGATGGATATATCAATACTTTTGGCATCCAAAAACATACAAGCACTCGCATAAGTATTCGTTCGACAGCGGTTGATAAGATCATCTATTGTTTTTTAGTTATTCATTTGCTTGCAGGGCTTTGACTTTTAATACAGCAGCAGCTATCTATTTTGGCAACGAGTAGATTTTTTGTGCTTATCCTTAAGCAAAGTATGTTTTCTTCCGATAACCATAAAAAAACGGACAAGACCGAAGCCTTGCCCATCCAATTTGCTACATCAACTTAAAATATAGTTCCCTTATCTCAGCAACACTTGTATCTCTGGGATTGCCCGGACGGCAAGCATCGTCAAATGCCGACTGTGAAAGAAAATCGATATCTTCGGTTTTTACAATACTCTTAAGATCAGTAGGTATGCCAACATCGGCAGACAACTTCTTAACTGCATCAACAGCAGCCTTTCGCGCATCTTCAAGACTCATCGCATAGGCATCCTCAACACCCATAGCCTTTGCGATATTTCTATACTTTTCACCTGTTGCGGGAGCATTATATTCCATAACGGTTGGAAGAATGATCGCATTCGCAACGCCGTGGGGCGTATCATAAACTGCACCAAGAGGATGAGCCATTGAATGAACTATACCAAGGCCTACGTTACTAAAGCCCATTCCTGCGATATACTGACCAAGAGCCATACCTTCTCTGCCGTCATCGGTGCCAGCAACAGCACCACGAAGCGACTTTGCAATAATTTCGATAGCTTTAATATGGAACATATCACTCATTTCCCACGCACCCTTTGTGATATAACCTTCAATTGCATGGGTAAGAGCATCCATTCCTGTTGCAGCTGTAAGTCCTTTAGGCATTGATGCCATCATATCAGGGTCTACAACCGCAACTACCGGAATATCATGAACATCAACACAAACCATCTTGCGGTTATTTTCAGCATCGGTAATAACATAGTTAATAGTAACCTCAGCTGCAGTACCTGCTGTTGTGGGAACAGCAATAATAGGAGTGCACTTATTCCTTGTTGGAGCAACCCCTTCAAGACTCCTTACATCCGCAAATTCCGGGTTTTCAACAATGATGCCAATTGCCTTTGCCGTATCTATAGATGAACCGCCGCCGATCGCAACGATACAGTCAGCGCCACTATTTTTAAAAGCAGAAACACCGGTTTGAACATTTTCAATCGTTGGATTGGGCTTGATTTGGCTGTAAATTTCATATGGGATATTAGCTTCATCAAGGATGTCTACTACCTTTTTTGCGATGCCGAGTTTAATAAGGTCAGGATCCGAGCAAACGAAAACCTTTTTGAAATCCCTTGCTTTGATTTCTGTTGCGATCTCAGCAATCGCGCCTTTACCATGATAGCTTGTTTCATTAAGCACAAATCTGTTTGCCATTGCGTTTATCTCCTTATTTGTTTTTAAAAATTCCTTTCTAATATTTTACACCAAATTTATTTTTAAAATCAAGCTTCTTGAAGTTTTGAGCATTTTTATTTCGGTAGGATGCTTAGAAGAGATATTAATTTATGAAAATGTTTTCCATAAAAGCCTACGCACTTAAGACGAAATTTGTAAATAGGCTTTCTCCAAGGTTCATAAAAAGTTGCCATGCGGGGGCAATGAAGCTTCCGCATTTGAATTATTCAGACATTGCTTCTAGTGGAATTAATGCCATCACACAACGTCATTCTCCACCATAAAATTCAACATCGCTCGACTGAGGATATATCTTGTTAACTCCCATTCCCCAAATACCGATTTTATCGGAATCGGGATATACAGCAATATCTATATCATGAACCACATCAAAATCAATATAAATGAGGTTCTCTGTTTCGGAACAGTTGGTCAGCTTATGTGCGCCCTCCGACCCGGTAGGAAAGAATAACAGATCACCAGTTACAACCTGCCTCTCGCCACTGGGAGTCTTTAGAATTCCTTCACCACCGATGATATAAAAGGTTTCCTTGTTTTTATGATGATAGGGATATGAGGATTTCATCGTAGGAATCTCATAAATACCAACTATTGTATTTTTGGCAGCAGCAAAGGGTACAAATTCACGACAGTAACATTCGTAGTTTTCATGCTCGCATTTATGGCTAACTGCAAAATCTTCAATCTTAGAACGTTTTATATCTCCTCCTTTTCTATTCTAAAGGCAATACATTACGCCCTTGTAATAAAGTGCTGGGGCGGCGCATCCAATTCATATATTGTTTCCTTGATAAAATCCGGGAAGATGATCACATCCCCCAGTTTTTCAATAGGCATCCAGCCTAGGACGACATTGCAGTTATCCTTGTGCGACACAAACTCCTCGGTACCGGGAATGTCGAAGCCATCAGAAAGCTCAATCAAGTAGTAGAACGCAATGTTATGTGCTTGCATACCGTTCCATTCCCAGAAACATTCCTCCGTCCAAAGCAGACGGTCACACTTGATATCCGCGCCTGTTTCTTCTTTATATTCGCGAATAAGTCCATCAGCGGTGGTTTCACCTATTTTCACATGCCCACCGGGCAGGGCATATTCCGATCCATCCTTATCACGCTGCACCAGCAGTTTGCCATCCCGAATCAAAACGCCAACCGTCCGCAGATCACAGATGTATTCATGGGTTTTAAAAATCCAGTCTTTATCCATAATTCATTCCTCCTGTTTGGTTATTATATCATTAGTCCTGACCATTTCAGTTCTGTGCTGCTGATTAAAGAAAAACCGCCCTTATCCTTATAGATAAAAGGGGTTTCTGTCCTGCGTGTAAGCTATGAAAAAGACACTTTTTATACTTATGTATAATGGCTTAAACTCACAATTTTCAGCAGAACAATTATAATTAAAAAATAACAAATTGAAACTTGTCGTTTATTTCTGACTATGGGCTATAAAAAAGATATTTTCGTATTTTCGTTAGAGATTTTATCCCTCGTAAACTTTTTTATATACCTCAAAAATACAGTATTTCCCGCGCTCAGACCAATCTTCGTTTAAGTACTTGAGCATATAATTATACGCATCTTGCCGATTATCAAATAAGCCGTCATCATTTAGTTGCCAAAATCAGAAGCAAACATCTTTTCGCCTTTATCACATCCATGCCAACAACAGATAAACATGCAGTCGCAAATAATTGAAAAAGCTCCTGAATAGTCACAAGGATATGATACGTCATATCCAATAAATTTATATCCGTTAGGTATTTCGTCCTTAACCCCACTATTCCGCAACCAAATCAGCTCAAAGTGAGTCCCATCCTCAAATAATTCTATATATTGTAGTGCAAAACTTTCATTTAGCTTTAACGCATCTACAAAGGTAAAGTCGTCAAATATTTTCTTGGCAAGTTCCTTTTGTTCTTCAGTAAGTTTTCGCTTGAGTTTATCCGCTAAGTAAATTCCCATTCGCCTTGTGGCATTATATATTTTAGGGGCTTGTCGAAAAAGGCAGCGCATAAATATTTAACGAAGCTTTTCTAAATCGAGGCAGCTCTTCTGCATATAATATTCTGTACTTTTTTACAGTTGAAAATTGAGAAGTATATTCAATTTCGTTTTCAACTATCACTCCTATTTGATAACATTCTTAACAAATTGGCTTCAATAGCATCACCACCTTTAGTTTATTATATGATACTAAATCAAAGAAAGCAAGACTAGGCCTTGTGAAAACACATCTTACTATTCAACGTTACTTTCTAAAATAAGTACTGAGAGAAAAGTGAAGAGTGCCTAAATAAAAGTGACTATTATCCGGATACCAAATTGAGACAGTTTCTAAATCCCACATTTCTGATGCGAACCCACTAAACGGTTTTGGAGGTTCAACCTTATTTCAAGTAATACAGATAATCGTTGTATGTGTAGTATTCATAACTCTGTGGCCGATATTCTTCATACACATGGCAATACTGCCTTGAACGTTTTTTTCATTCGTTTTCGTCCTCCGTGCAGAAATAGAGATCACTTTTCTGTGTAATTGCAATGTCATTTGTGCAGAACAGTTCGTTGAGGTTATTTCCGACAGGAGACATATTGCCATGTCTGCAAGTCAAACAGCATTTCAATAAAATGCCGTTCGGCAGTTGCTTTTGAAGGTCAGCAAAGGCATCGATCCAAAAATAATCCTTACCGTGACCCCATAATTCTTTGCCGTCATATTTGATTCCTACACTGACAATTGGTGCTTTTTCGAGTTCTCCTTTGAAATACACATCTTCGTCATGACATATAATATGAACTTTAATGGGCTGCTCACCTTGGGGAGTGACTAAAGTCGTTTCATATTGGTACTGCCTATGTAGTTCGTACCACGCTTTATTTTTATACTTCTCCCATTCCACTATTACGTTATCGAAGCAAAACTCCATTACGAAAAATGGTTCAATTCCAAAGGCATCAATAAAATACCTATTATCATCTTTCTTGTCAAAATCATACACAGTAATCTGATGTTGCAATTCCTCTCTAATTCTTTCCTCGGCTTCTTTCCCCTCAAAAATAACAAGAGGTTCATCAGTATAGAAGTTACCGTTAGCATCCTTTTTCCATGCTCTCCCCGGTTAATAAGAAGGTACATAAAAACCGTTAAAAGTAATTCTTGAACACTCAATTTCCATATCGTATTCCGAAGGATTTTGCTCGGTGTTTTTATGAATATTCAAGTGTTTTACGGATACGATCAGCTCTTCTCCACCAAAGTGGACAAGTGTAAAATCCGAATCATGAAATTCGAAGATGTCCAATAGGTTTTCAACGCGGTATTTCATAGCAATTTCTCCTTTCGACAATGTCATTATACTATCCGTAAATTGATTTGCAATAATACTTCGATAGCCTCATAAATGCTGCGATTGAGAACCGCAAAAATTGGAGCCAGCAAAAACCGGGAAATATTTCTCCAGGGTGGCGTTAGTTTTTGCGAAAAGGTGTCAAACCCTGTTTTACGTATTCTAAATACGGTTACTATGTAGACAAAAGAGGTTTCTTTCGTGGCAAATAATTATTATTAGGATATCATGCCATTGCGAGTTTAAAGTAGGTATCTCCTTTGTGACTTTCTGGTAGTCGGAGAAAATTCATTTTGCTTTAGGGGTTACTCTTGTTCAGCAATAGCAGAGAAAAATTGAAATATGTTGCTGTTCTTTTTATTGAAGTATACATGTTGTTGATTTCAAATATTTTTAATGTTATGATTAATTCACGCAATCTACAAAACTATATTCTGTTTAAAGAAAGGTGATTTTGATGAACCAAAGAGAAATGGACAAGCTGACCCAGCATTTTGATACTTACTTTCGTCAGAATGATTGTACGGTGCTGCATCCTATTATAATGGAACCCCACATTGATGTCTTGCTTTACAAACCGAACGATGCTTATCCCTATTGGAAATTAGTGACAATGGGGGCAAGCGATTATAAAATGCCCGCTTCCAAGGCAGCTCTGGGAAACCGCAATGAATATATGATGTTTATTGACCCTATCGAAGACATGTACAATCTGGAAATTACAAACTGGTATTGCCACAAATTGCTTGAAATCGCTTTCTATCCTATTTCCACAAAGTCCTTCATCTCTTATGGACATAGTGTCGAATGGGCGCCTAACGATGAAGAGGAAATGGTTTCCGCATACTTGGAGTTGCCCCAGATTGTCGAGGATGTCGGAATTCTCCGTTGTAAATTGGGTTCTATAAAGACCGCCATCTGCTTACAGGCAATTTTGCTGAATCGTGCAGAGACAGATAAACTCCTGAAAATCGGTCCCGAACAGTTCAGCTATTTCCTATATCCTGAAAAAGGAAATCGTCATTTTCTTTGCGAACGTAGCCGCAGCGATAAGTTCTAACCAATACATTGTCCGTAAATTCCGCTTTTCAGGACTGGAAAATGGGATTTCTTTTATTCTCCATTTTGACAAATGTGTACTATAATAGAAAAGCCGCACACGCGTGGGTATCATGGATAACAAAGGAACGTCTGTTAACTGCACCCGATTAAAGTTTTCAGAAAACACAAGCAATAACGCTACAATCACCATTACCACAATAGCACAATCATGTCGTAAATTCACGATCAAAATAATATCAAGGTATACTCTAAAATGATCCTCGAGGAAAAATAACGGTTACTATTTGTGTAAGGGCTATAAAAAAGATATTTTGGCGTATCTGTTATTGGGATTTGAAGCTTTGCATTTTTTGTAAACTATCTCACTTCGTTCGACGTGAAATGAAATAGATCACCTCGCGCATCGCAGTGCATTTCACACACGAAGCGTATTTCTCTCACATAGTGCATTTCACAAATCCCGTAAGGGATTTATTTTGTTGAAAAAACGACAAGTCAAAACTTGTCGTTTTTTCTGGCAGGGGCAGAAGGACTCGAACCCTCAAGAACGGTTTTGGAGACCGCTATGTTACCATTACATCATGCCCCTAGGCACTTTTTCAGCATACCATCAATAAGCTACCTTGTCAACTTGTTTTTTTATATATTTATAACATGTCTGTAGGATTGATCTCAACTGCCCCCATCTCATTACGTCTGTTTTTACCATGATATTCATATATGGCATTAATTATTACCGTGAGCCTTTTCGTGCGGGCAAATTTGATCACGACCTGCTGTCTGAATACTCCCTGTTTTCTATGTATAGGTGCGTTTTCAGCTATTATGCTTAAAAGCTCCCGAGCATCTCCCCCGTTTTCTAAAATAGCCGCTTCTACCTCACGCTTTACGCCTTCCGCAAACTTATCCGCCATTACCGCCGCATCATGCTCATCTGCGGATGTAAAAAGAATCCTCACTAGTAGTGAAAAAGGCGGAAACAACGATCTACGCCTTTGTTCTATCTCATATTCATAAAAGCCCGCATAGTCATGGTTCGAAGCATGAATTATTGCCGGATGATTTGGTGAATATGTCTGTATCACAACTTTTCCCCGTGTTTTGCGCCTTCCCGCACGCCCTGATACTTGAGTTAAAAGCTGGAATGTTCGTTCACTGCTCCTAAAATCCGGTATATAAAGCATTGAATCGGCGGCAACTACCCCGACAAGTGTTACGTTAGGTATATCAAGTCCCTTTGCCACCATCTGCGTGCCTATAAGCACCTGAGCTTCGCCTCTTTCAAAAGCGCCAAGTATGTTTTCATGGGCGTATTTCACCCCCGTGGTGTCTATGTCCATCCTAAGGCTTGTAACTTTGGGGAAAGCCCTTTTTAACTGCTCCTCCACCTGCTGTGTACCTACACCAAAAAACTTAATATAACGTTCCTTGCATTCAGGGCATATATCGGGTATTGGCTCGGTATGACCGCAATAGTGGCATTTCATCTCATTGCCAAATTTATGATACGTCATCGTGATATCACAATTTTTACAGGTAAACACATGGCCGCATCCCCTACACGATACAAATGTAGAATACCCTCTGCGATTCATAAATAAAATAGCCTGCTCATTACGCTTTAGGCATGCATCAATCTCATTGTAAAGCTCTTTTGAAAAAATGCTCACATTGCCGTTTAAAAATTCTTCACGCATATCAGCTATCACAACGCTTGGCATGGGCGTATTACTGATCCTTTCAGGAAGCTCAAGCAAAGTATATACGCCATGCTTTGCTTTTATGTAATCCCCGATGGAAGGCGTAGCGCTGCCAAGCACAAGCACAGCGCCATTCACCATGCAACGCCTTGCGGCAACATCTATTGCGGAATACCTGGGCGAAGTCTCCGATTGATACGATGGCTCATGCTCCTCATCTATTATTATTATGCGAATATCCTCAAGAGGTGCAAAAACAGCGCTTCTTGCGCCTACCGCGATCTTTGCTATTCCAAGCCTTAGCCTTCGCCATTCATCATATCGTTCACCTGCGCTGAGCCTGCTATGAAGCACCGCTATTTTTTCCCCAAACCTTGATCTGAACCGGTTAACAGTCTGAGGGGTAAGCGATATCTCAGGGACAAGCATGATCGCACTCCCCCCATTCTCAAGCGCCTTCATTATAGCTTGCATATATATCTCTGTTTTACCGCTTCCCGTAACGCCGTGAACGAGATATTTCCCTTCACGCGCATCCATTCCAAGGCTTATGCTTTTTAACACCTTGTCCTGCATAGCACTTAGCTTTAGCGGCTCTTTATGTTCCACCTGTGTGTTAAAAGGCGACCTGTAGCTTATTTTTCCGTCTATCTTAATTATACCCTTTTCGGAAAGCGCCTTTATCGCGCTTTGGGATCCGCTTATAAAACCTGTTATATCCTCTATGCTCATCTCGCAGCCTGCCGCTTCTAAAAGCTCAAGCACTTCTATCTGCTTCTTTGCCCTGGGCTTGCCATCCTTTGTATAAAGCGCAGCTTTTGCGCCCTCAAAATCTATTTCATTATTTATTTTTACGGTTCGTATGCGTTTTTCGCTTATACGTCCCCCCCGCAGCTGCGCGGGTATCATCAAACGCAACGCATCTATATACAAGCAATGGTAGACCTTTGCCATCCATTCGGCAAGCTCAAGCTGCTCTTTGTATAAGACCGGATAACTCTCAAGGGTCTTAATTATGCTTTTTATATGCCTGACACTTGCCGGTGGATCATTAGATACCGATATCACAAAAGCTTCTGTAGGCTTATTTCCAGCCCCAAAAGGCACCAAAACTCTATGACCGGCAAGTACATTCAGCTCCTGGGGTACAGAATAACAATAGCTTCGATCTACATTGGTATGTCCTATATCAATTATTACATTCGCGTACATGTTTTTCTCCATAGACATATAAACAAAGAAAAGCATATCAAAGGATATGCTCATGGCTTAAAGGCGCCTGTAGTTTTTTAAATGAGCCTGCATCATCTTAAATGCTCGATCATGCTATCAAGCAGCCAATTTGAAAGCTCAGCCTTTGTCATTAGGCCGCTTGCCCTTTTTCTGCCGCCTCTATAGTACAGCATTACGGAATTCGTATCCACACCGAATCCGGTCGATGTACCCATAACATCGTTTGCCGCGATAAAGTCGACATTCTTTCGCTCAAGCTTTAAAAGTGCGTTTTCCTCAATATTCTCGGTTTCTGCCGCAAAACCCATTATAAGCTGATGATCTCGCTTTCGTGCGCCCATTGCCGCTAAAATATCCTTAGTAGCAACAAACTCGATGCAAAGCTCGCTTCGACCAAGCTTTTTTATCTTCTGCTCCGCCTGCACCTTCGGAGTAAAATCCGCGGGCGCTGCCGCCATTATCAAATAATCACAGGCATCAAATTCCTTGCTTACCGCATCATACATATCCTCCGAAGAGGTAATATCGATGCGCTTAACTCCGGAATGAAGTACAAGATCTGCCTTGGTGCCAGATATAAGGGTAACGCTCGCCCCCCTATTTGCCGCAGCATTAGCTATTGCAAAACCCATCTTTCCGGTCGAGCGGTTTGTTATATACCTAACAGGGTCGATCCTCTCTATGGTAGGCCCCGCTGTCACCAAAATTGTTTTGCCTAAAAGATCCTGTTGTACATTTAAAAGCTGAACTACATAAGAAACGATATGGCCGGGCTCACAAAGCCTTCCACGCCCAACATCCCCACATGCCAACATACCTGCATCCGGCTCAATAAATACGCAGCCGCGTGATTTAAGCACCTCCACATTATGCATATAGGCGGGGCTTGTAAGCATACCCGTATTCATTGCGGGAGCGATTACGATCTGAGCCTTTGTTGCCATTGCAGTTGTGGTAAGCATGTCATCGGCAATCCCATTTGCGAGTTTACCTACAAAATTGGCGCTTGCCGGTGCAACCAAAAACACATCCGCTCCTTTAGCAAGCGAGATATGCTCCACCTCCCATGGGGTCTCCCTGTGAAACATATCCGTCACAACAGGAGCACCGCTAAGCGTTTCAAGTGTAAGCGGCGTAATGAATTCAGCTCCCGCCCGAGTCAGGATGCACCTAACATCCACCCCTTGCTTTTTAAGCCTGCTTACGATCTCAGCAGACTTATAAGCAGCAATGGAGCCTGTTATTCCCAATACTACGCACTTACTCATTTGTTACATTCACTTCGGGAATTTGCTTCGGTATAACATGAAGCTTTCCGTCATAAAGCTCATCAACAGCATATGTGACCGGTTTTTTACCGTCAAGGCTGTCCTGAGCGACCATTAGCTGACGTGCTCTTTTTGCAATTACTGTCACGAGCATATAACGGCAATCAACAATTTTTTCAAGGTCATCAATCGGCGGCTGATTAATCATATTTTTTTATCTCCTCATCTATTGAGTTTAAAAGATCCTCATTACGTGCTATCCTGCACCTTTCGGCATCAAGAATGTGGCACATCGTATCTACGGCTTTATCAACAACATCATTTACAACTACATAATCATAGCTTCTAAGATAGCCCATCTCAACATAGGCCTCACGATACCTGCGTTCGATAACATCATCAGTTTCAGTACCGCGTCCATATAATCTCGTTTTAAGATCACTCATCGATGGCGGCGCAATAAATATGAGTACCGCTTCAGGACATACCTCCTTTATTCGCATCGCGCCGTTCACATCGATCTCGAGCACAACATCGTAACCATTTTCCATAGATTCAAATACATGCGATCTCAGCGTACCATAGTAGTTCATGCCGTACACACGCATATATTCGAGGAATTCTCCTCTTTCTATCATTTTTTCAAACTCAGGTACAGTTCTGAAAAAATAATTTACTCCCTCTATCTCACCTTCACGCCTTGCTCTGGTAGTAACGGATACCGAAAGCCTTGCTGTCTGGTAGCGCTCCAAAAAAGCATGTACTACCGTTCCCTTTCCAACACCGGACGGTCCTGAAACCACTATCAGCATACCCTTCCTTGTTACATTCATCCTTCTTCCTCCACAAGTTTTCTATCGCCATTGTCCCCTGAAAGTCTTCCTGCCACTGTATCCGCCTGCAGTGCGCAAAGCACTACATGGTCGCTGTCCATAACTATTACCGAACGTGTGCGCCTCCCATGCGTTGCGTCAACGAGCTTGCCCTGTTCCCTTGCGTCCTGTATCATACGCTTTATGGGCATGCTGTCGGGAGATGTTATGGCAACTATACGGCTTGCAAGCACATGAGTACCATGGCCTAAATTCAAAAGCTTAAGCTCAATTTTTAACATTAGCCCTCCGCGGCTTTTTTGCCAACTATTCGATATTCTGTATCTGCTCTCGCATTTTCTCGATCTCCGCTTTAGCAGCAAGTACACATTTTGTAATAACAATATCATTTGCTTTAGAGCCTATTGTATTAAATTCACGGTTCAGCTCTTGGATCACAAAATCAAGCTTTCTGCCAACCGCTTCATCACACCAAAATAGCTGCCTAATATCGTGTATATGGCTCACAATGCGCACGATTTCTTCATCTATACAGCACTTATCAGCAAAAATGGCGACTTCTGCGGCAAGCCTTGATTCATCAACAATGGTATCTTTAAGCAAAAACTCAATGCGTTCCTTAAGCTTTGCTGCATATTCGGTTACAATAAAGGGTGCACGCTCTTTTATTTGGTTTAGTATACTATCAATTGAAGCGGTAAGCTGCTCAAAGGAATCATAAAGCCTTAGCCCCTCGGCACTTCTGGCTGCAATAAGCTCATCAAGCGCAATATCAAGCGCGCCTAATGCTATTTTTAAAACAGCATCCCTATCCTCATCCGCCTCGGTTACCACGGTAACATCGGGTAATCTCAGCGCCTTTGAGAGCGTAATATCATCTATCAATGAAAGCGCTGCGCCTGCTTCTTTCGCCGCCGCAATATACGCGCTGACAAGCGGCATATCGATGCTTACAGTTCTTGCATCACTCCTTGTGTTCCCATATGATACGTATATATCCACATGTCCGCGCGAAAGCCTGCTTCCAAGCCTTTGTCTCAGCGAATCCTCGATAAACGAGATATGCCTTGGCATGCGGATAGAGATATCCAGATATCTATGATTCACGCTTTTCAGCTCTATCGATATCCGCCTTCCGTCTTCTTCAATTATGCCACGGCCAAAGCCAGTCATGCTTCTTATCACAGAGGTACCTCCAGTGGTGGGTATTATTCAAAAGATTATATCACAGCTCGTGAATAAAACAAAGCATCAGTTTAAAATAAATCACAGCTTATATATCTCATCGGCAGTCGGAGGTGATATCTTTCTTCCATCCGTCAAAAACGCACCCGACTCAATGACCCTTCCGATCACTGCTGCCTCTATACCAATGGAAGCAAGTCCTTCTACCATTTTTTCTCCATCGTCACACGAAATAAGCATGCAGCCGCTGGATATTAGCTTATAAGGGTCTATATTAAGCGCTGACGCAATGCGCCTTGTTATGCTCCTTAGCGGTATTTTTGAAAGATCGATCTCAATGCCGAGGCCAGCTGAATACCCCATCTCCCAAGCAGCGCCAAGTATTCCACCCTCCGTCACATCATGCATGCCCGTTGCGCCGTTTATAGCGGCAAACTTGCCCTCGGGTACAACACTTGTATGAAGCGACCATGAAAGCAGCTCTTCACGCTCATTTTGACTTACATAATCGGCTATACGTTCAAAATGATCAGCAGCTATTATCGACATACCTTCAAGTCCAGCATGCTTTGTCATAACAAGACTATTTCCAATCCGCATATCACGTGAAGCTTCGATAGGTCTATCATTTATCGTCTTTGCTATCACCGTAGCAGATGTCACGATTCTGTTCACCGCTGTCGTTACCTCAGTATGTCCGCCGATTATATCGACATTAGCCTCCTTTGCCGCGATCGCAATCTCACTGGCAAGTTCATCCAGTTCTATCTCAGTAACGCTCTCTGGCGCAAGCACCGTCACCAAAAGGCCGATAGGCTCCGCACCCGCCGCAGCTGCATCGTTACAAGACACACATACCGTAAGTCTTCCTATGTTATTGCTTGCAGCAGTTATTGGGTCTGTTGAAAATACAGCTATCTTATCGCCAAAATTCACCGCAGCACAGTCCGCGCCTATCTGCGGTGAGCAGATCACCTCTTCTCTTTTGGACTCAAATTTACTTAGTATAAGTCTATCAAGAGCAGCATTATCCAGTTTACCGATTCTCATCTGATCCGTTCCATCCAATATAGTCAAAAAACTCTTCTTCGGTCATAACAGGCTTATTGAGCGATCTTGCCTTATCAAGTTTACTTCCCGCGCCCGGCCCCGCTACAACAATATCTGTCTTACTACTTACGCTAGATGCAGGTTTTCCTCCAAGCGAAGCTATCAGCTCCTCTATATCCGAACGGCTCATGCGCTCCATACTGCCTGTTACCACTATAGTCTTGCCTGATATGATGCTTTTAGATATTTGCTCGGCTTTTGGGTTAATGCCATATTCAAGAAGGCGATCTACCGCGTTTTTAAGCTTAATATCGCCAAAAAAGTCCGCGATACCCTTCGCCACAACATCTCCTACGTCATCAACAGACAACAGTTCATCATATGTTGCATTCATGATGTTGTCAAGTGTTTTAAAGCGTTTTGAAAGATTTCTGGCGGTAGTTATGCCAACATTTGGGATACCCAGCGCAAAAAGAAACGACGAAAGCGTACAATTCTTGCTCTTTTCAATAGCATCTATAAGCTTTTCGGCTTTTTTCTTTCCAAAGCCGCTCAAAGAATAAAGTTTGTCTGCGGTAAGCTCATAAAGCTGCGGTATCTCGGAAATACCAAGCGAAGCTATAAGCTTATCGGCTGTTTTATCGGAAAATGCGTCTATATCCATTGCGTTTCTTGAAGCAAAATGGGAGAGCCTTGCGCTTATCTGCTTTTTACAGGTAAGTGAGTTTGTACAAAAAAGATGTACGCCTCTCTGCTCTACATGCGCGCCGCATTCGGGGCAAAAGTCCGGCGGTATTATCTCAGAGCCGTTTTCATCTCCTTCCACGGCTGAAAGTATTTCCGGTATCACATCATTGCTTCGCCTCACAAATACAGTGGAACCTATCCTCACATGCTTCCTTCTGATATCATCGATATTATTAAGCGTTGCCCTTGATATCGTGGCTCCGCTAAGCTCAATAGGCGAAAGTATCGCAAGCGGAGTAAGCTTTCCCGTCCTTCCGACCTGCCATATTACATCCTCTACAAGAGTGGTCTTTTCCTCCGCCGGGAATTTATAAGCAATTGCCCATCTCGGATGCTTCTCGGTATATCCCAAATCTTCCCGAAGGCTCATATCGTCAATCTTTATAACCATTCCGTCTATCAAAAAATCCAATGCGCCGCGTTCATTCTGCACCGCTTCTACTCCCGAAAGGATATCAGCCGCATTCATACACGGCTTATGATATTCGCTTACGGGAAAACCATTTTCCATCAAAAAATCAAGCATTTGCCTATGCGAAATAAAGCTCACGTCTTCCGCATAACCAATATTATAGCAATAACAGGACAACCTTCGTGAAGCGGTCACCTTGGGGTCTATGTTTCTCAAAGCGCCGGCAGCAGCGTTTCTTGCGTTTTTAAGTTTATCTGGCAGATCATGATTCAAAGCCTCAAGTACAGAAAGCTTCATATAGCATTCGCCCTGCACTTCAAGCTTCCCTTTATGAGGGATCGTAAGCGGGACATCCCTTATAGTGCGGACCTGCTCAAGTATGCCTTCACCATATATACCATTTCCTCTTGTAGCAGCTTGCACGAGCTTTCCGTCATCATAGGTAAGATTTACCGTAAGACCGTCAAACTTATATTCTAGAATATAGCAAAGCTCGGGCACATATCGTCCAAGCAAGATAGCGCTTTCCCTTGCTTTCTCCATTCGCTTTATCCAATCGCAAAGTCCCTCCTCTGTACGCACCTTATCCAGGCTCCAAAGACGCCTTAAATGCACATGCGGCTCAAATCCGGACAAGGTCTCCCCACCGACCCTTAAAGTCGGTGAATCGGGAAGCACGACATTAAACTCATGCTCAAGCTGCACAAGCTCATCATATAAAGCATCGTAATCCGCATCGCTTACGACAGGTGCGTCAAAGGTATAATATGCCCTTGCGTATTCATTCAAAAGAGCCACAAGCTCCTTCATCCGTTCCATATTTCTGACCATAACTTTCCTGTGGAATTGGGACCGGTTCTGTGCTCGCGCAAAATAGCAGTCTATAGGCTGCGAAAATCACAAAACACGGCTTGAATTTTTTCAAACTTACCCCTTATATTATAGTTATCGGAGCATATGCTGCCGCAAAGCGCTTTACATCGCCAGTATCAAACGTGATCATAACTATCATTGCGCCTCCAGTGCCCGAAAAACCTGTTACCGTTCCATTGCCAAAGCGCTCATGGCGTACTCTCTGCCCCTCACTAAAGTTTACAGAAGCTCCCGATGCGGCGCTTGGTTTTTTAGCACAGGAAGCGGCCGCCTGCGCCTTATCGGTGGCGTAAGAGGGCTTACTTTGCTTTGGCTGATATATACTGCTCTTAGCAGAACAACTGCCATGGCTGTCATTTCCGCCAAAGTTTTCTTTACCATAGCTAACGCCGAAATATCCCGTTTGCTCGGCATCGCAGAGCTTTTTGGGTATCTCATCTATAAACCTTGACGGCGAATTGGAAGAGGCACGTCCAAAAAGGGTTCTCTCACGAGTCATAACCAGATGAAGCTTTCGCTTGGCTCTTGTTATGCCAACATACATAAGGCGCCTTTCCTCTTCCAGTTCAGAAGGTTCAAATGTTGACCTGCTTGACGGAAATATGCCCTCCTCCATGCCTACGATAAATACGGTATCAAATTCAAGCCCTTTGGCCGAATGAAGCGTCATAAGAGATACCGCGCCGTTTCCATCTTCGGCCATAGCATCAATATCGCTCATCAGCGCGACATTCTCAAGAAATGCGGCAAGGCCATCGGTTTCACCGGTCACAGAATCCGCGACTTCCATCATATTTCCTATAAGCTCTTCGACATTTTGCCAGCGTTCGTTAAACGAAACGGGATCCTCTTTTTCCAGATAAGCCTTATAACCGATATCGCTTAAAAGCTGCCTTGTAAGCATGTCGATCTCGGTATCCGAACGAAGCCTTGTATATCTTTCCATAAGCTCAACAAAGGGTCTTAGCTTTACCTTTATCTTAGTATCCGCCAAAGTTTCGCTTTTTGCAGCGGCATAAAGCGATACACCTTCATTTTCCGCAAAAATTGCAAGATTATCCAGCGTTGCCTGTCCTATGCCTCTTGCGGGCAGATTTATTATGCGCCTGAATGCCACATCATCGGCTTTATTTGCCAAAAGACGAAGATAAGCTAAAACATCCTTTACTTCCTTGCGGTCATAGAACCTGTGTCCGCCATATATTCTATGGGCAATGCCATATGAAAGAAGTGTATTTTCAAGCACACGGCTCTGAGCATTCATCCTATAGACCACAGCAAAGCTGTTTAAGTTCTTTCCGGAAGCGACCTCACGAAGTATCTCGCGGCATACATACTCCGCCTCCCTGCGCTCATTTTGCTGCTGTACGACCGAAATGTACTCACCTTCACCACGGCTCGTCCATAATTTTTTCGATTTACGCTCAAGATTATTTGCTATGACGCTATTCGCTGCTTCAAGTATATTTCCTGTAGAGCGGTAATTCTGCTCAAGCCGTATCACCTTCGCTCCCAAAAAATCGTGTTCAAATTCTAGTATATTTCTAACATCAGCGCCTCGCCAGCCATATATGCTCTGGTCGTCATCGCCTACAACGCATATATTTTTATGCTCCTCGCACAAAAGCTTTATAAGCATATACTGTGGTCTGTTGGTATCCTGATACTCATCCACAAGTACATATTTAAACCTGTTTTTATAGTAGTTTAAAACAGGAGGGCACTCTGAAAACAGCCTGATCGCAATGAGCAATATGTCATCGAAATCCATGGCATTTGCCTCTAAAAGCGCCTGCTGATAGCGCATGGCGACATTCAATTGGCGTTCATCGTTTATCCCTGATATGCCGAAAAATTCCTCAAAATCGACTAAACCGTTCTTCGCCGCGCTTATATTGCTCTTGACTACACGCTTTGGAAGCTGCTTTTCGGTGATGTTCATGGATTTAAATACGCTTTCAAGCACATTCATCTGATCCGAATCATCGTATATGGTAAAATCACTCGCATAGCCTAAATTTAGCTTTTCAATATCATGTCTGAGTATCCTCGCGCATGCCGCGTGAAAGGTCATCACCCAAGTGTCAAGTGCACTTGCTCCGACAAGGCTTTCGGTACGCTCACGCATCTCCCTTGCGGCCTTATTTGTAAAAGTAAGCGCCAAAATATTCCAAGGGCGCACACCATGCTCAATAAGGTTCGCGATTCGGTACGTCAAAACGCGGGTCTTTCCTGAACCGGCGCCAGCAAGCACGAGCAGAGGGCCGTCTAAACATTCAACGGCCATTCGCTGCTCGGTATTTAAAGTATCAAGATCGATCATCAGTCTACAAAATAATTCTTAAGGTTAGCATTTTTATCTATTCTTCCCATTATAGCGCCGGTCTGCGATGTAAGAAGGGTAGTAACACCCGGGCCATGACCGGTCAAAATACAATCGCTATGCACGACAACGCCTATCGTAACAGCACCTGTAAGATATCCCCTGCCATACGTTGTGTCGCAATTTTCAAGCAGCACTATATCGCCAAATCTAAGATTATCAAGTCCCAGTCGCTTTACCTCTTCCCAATCAGCGGTCATGATATCGTAATCGCCACGATATGCGTTATTTGACCCTATGCCCGAGCCCATAAGATATGCCG
The DNA here is from genome assembly GCA_017416425.1 of Clostridia bacterium. Lineage (GTDB taxonomy): Bacteria > Bacillota > Clostridia > Christensenellales > CAG-138 > RGIG1693. The sequence continues at coordinate 55,720 of JAFQCL010000030.1, read as the reverse complement.
GAACCTTGGCGGTAACAGGCACCACCAGTTTTCCATCCTCGATCGTTATATTGAGCTTTTCAAATAGCTTTGGATCCATATTCATGGCAGCGACACTGTCCTCAAAGCCCTTTATGCGCATTCCCTGTCCATGCGCCCTTATCTGTATCCTGTCCTTGATGCAAAGCTTATCAAGAGTTTCATCATCGAACCATATCAAAACATGCTCTATCCCGCCGTGTTTTCCGGTAACAAAGCCCTTTGCGCCCTTAGCATCGCCTGATACTACATAGGCTGTGTTTCCAATGCATGCCATAAGATTCAACGCGGAATTTTCATTAGCGTCCGGATTCTTAAGGGAAACACCCGGCTCAACATGATCCGCCGCGAATGCATAAACCGAATCGCCGATTTTAACATTATAGGTGATAGCACCAGTTCCTGGGAGCACAAAAGGTCTGCCATTATCCTCCAGACGATAGGGCGAGCCGGCAACGGCAGGATGATGTATTTCGCCCATTACACTGTACATTACGAGTTGTTTTTCATTGATCTCAGCTTTCATGAAAGTTTTATCCTCCATTTTAGTTTAAAAAATTATACCACATAAACCTTCTTTATGTAAATCATCGATGCTCATTTGATAATCAAAAAGCCCCGAACGCATGCGCATCCGAAGCTTTGATATTAGCATCAGTTTTTATTCACCTTTTTCACGGCCTTCTCCATAAATCTTTCGTTATCGATCACAAAGCGCTCATGCAGGCCTTCGCCTATAAGTCCGTAATCATCATAGGCCTTTACCGAAAATGTAAGCTGTCTTCCCGAAATCTCAATAAGCTCACTTTCGCAGCGCACTCCCATGCCCACCACCGTAGCGGATAGATGCCTTATATCAACCTTTGTGCCAACGGTTCCCTTGCCATCATCCATATAAGGCAAAACGCTTTCACTGCATGTCTGCTCCATAAGCCCTATCATAAATGGCGTAGCATAAACCGGTAAAAGGCCGCTGCCATGAACCTCGGCCGTTTTTTCCCTGGTAACAACGTCACTGCGCTGCCCCCTTATTCCGACTTTCAATCCGTTCGTCATAATATTTTAAAGCTATCTCTTAATTTTCGCGTATAAGCTCAAGCGCAGCACGCGCAATGTGCTCTGCCGTAATATCATACTCTGCAAATACCTTATCAGCAGGCGCTGAAGTACCAAATCGGTCTATTCCAATGACCTTACCGCCTATACCCGTATATCGCTCCCAGCCAAATGTAGCAGCAGCCTCACATGCTACGCGCTTTGCTATATGCTTTGGCAGAACTGATTCCTTATAAGCCTCATCCTGCTCCTCAAAGAGCTCCATGCACGGCATACTTACAAGCTGAGCCGTATACCCTTGGACGGCAAGTATATCCGCAGCCTTATATATGAGCTGAACCTCAGAGCCGCTCGCAATAAGCAGCACATCGGGTTCACCCTTAGGCCTTCTAAGCACGTAGCCCCCACGAGAAGCCTCGGCTCCCGTGTCCTCATAAGTAGGAAGATTCTGCCTTGAGGCAACTATGGCCATGGGCGCCTTAAGCTTAAGACCCGTTAGATATGCAGCAGCCATTTCCTTGCCGTCAGCAGGTCTGAATGTATATACGCCCGGTGTCGCACGAAGCGCGGCAAGCTGCTCTATGGGCTGATGTGTGGGGCCATCTTCTCCAACGCCTATGCTGTCATGAGTAAATATATATGTAACGGGAAGCCCCATAAGCGCCGACAGCCTGAGCGCAGGCTTTACATAATCCGAGAATACGAAAAATGTCGCACAATACGACCTGAGCCCGCCGAAAAGGGTGATTCCGTTACATATTGCCGCCATAGCAAGCTCACGCACACCGAAATGAATATTTCTGCCGGACTTATCATCGGAAGAAAAATCAGCATAGCCCTTAAGCTCCGATACATTTGAGCTTCCAAGGTCTGCCGAACCGCCAATGAGCCCCGGCAAATAGCCTGCAAGTATGTTAAGTATTTTGCCTGAAGCGCTTCTGGTGGAAACGGAGCCCTCAAAGGCGGTAAGCGATTCATCCAGGAACAGCTTTTCATCGACCTTTCCCCCAAGCATATCCATCATAAGCATGTATTCATCCGGATAGTCAGAAGCATATGATTTCATCATGCTGTCCCAAGATGCCTTTTTAGCTTCGCCCTGCTTTGCGATCGCTTCAAAATTATCATAAATTTCCTGAGGGATCGTAAACGGCTCATGTTCCCAACCATAGTTCTCCTTCATGACACGAATGTTTTCCTCACCAAGAGGTGCGCCATGAGCCTTATTTGAGCCTTCAAGAGGAGTTCCGTTTGCGATCTTAGTTTCAACTATTATAAGCACCGGAGCATCGCTGCCACGCGCGACCGAAAGCGCCTTTTCCATAGCATCGATATCATTGCCATCGGCAACAGTTATCACCTTCCAGCCGCATGAAACAAACCTTGCAGCAACATTCTCCGTAAATGTTATGTCGGTGCTTCCTTCGATCGTAATATGATTGCTATCGTATACAGCAATAAGGTGATCCAGCTTCATAGCACCCGCAAATGAGGCTGCTTCATACGATATTCCCTCCATCATGCAGCCATCGCCCAAGAGCACATAGGTATAGTTATCAAAAATGGGATAGCCCTCACGGTTGAATCTTGCTGCAAGATGCGCTCTGGCGGCAGCCATACCGACCGCCATGGCAAAGCCCTGCCCCAATGGACCTGTACTTGCCTCTACGCCTACGGTCTGACCGTATTCCGGATGGCCGGGGGTTTTGCTGTTGAGCTGCCTGAAATTTTTAATATCTTCCATAGTTATGCCATATCCGTAAAAATGCAGAAGCGTATACTCGAGCATGGACGCATGGCCGGCGGATAGCACAAATCTATCCCTGCCTACCCAGTCCGGAGTCTTCGGGGTATGTCTCATGGATTTCCAAATGGCATATGCAACCGGAGCTGCACCTATTGCCATGCCCGGATGACCGCTTTTTGCCTTTTGTATAGCCTCCGCTGCAAGGACTCGCATTGCGGCGACGGATATTTTATCAATACTGGTCATAGTTCCTCCTGTGAAACCTTTGTATTCAAGATAAGCATACCACAATTTCGACATTATTAATACCCATATTGGCAAGAATATTTCATTTGTCGCATGGATATCTGTAAGAATAAACATTATATTCCTCTGTAGATATTGACAAGCGATTTTATGAAGAAGTAAGATACGAGTAGCGGTTGTTTCCGCAATATTACCAACTAAATCATGGAGGTTTCTCATGAACGCTTACATTCAGGAAGTACTTGAAAAGGTACGCAAACGCGACGCGGGTGAACCCGAGTTCCTGCAGACAGTAGAAGAAGTTTTGACTTCCCTCGAGGTCATAATTGATCAGCATCCGGAATATCAGAAGATGGGTCTTTTGGAGCGCCTTGTTGAGCCCGAAAGAGTTATCGAATTCCGCGTCACCTGGGCTGATGACGCCGGCAAAGTACATGTAAACCGTGGTTTCAGAGTTCAGTTCAACAGTGCGATCGGACCTTACAAGGGTGGTCTCCGCTTTGCTTCCCATGTTAACCTCAGCGTCATGAAGTTCCTCGGCTTCGAACAGACTTTCAAGAACAGCCTCACCTCCCTCCCCATCGGCGGCGGTAAGGGCGGATCCGACTTTGACCCCAATGGCAAGAGCGATGGCGAGATCATGCGTTTTTGCCAGGCCTTTATGACCGAGCTTCAGCGTCATATCGGACCCTCCATCGACGTTCCCGCAGGCGATATCGGCGTAGGTGCACGCGAAATCGGTTATCTGTTTGGTCAGTATAAGAGGATCCGTGGCGCATATGAAAATGGTGTACTCACCGGTAAGGGTCTGTCCTACGGCGGCAGCCTCATCCGTCCGGAAGCAACCGGCTATGGCGCTGTATACTATCTCTGCGAAGTTCTCGCACATCAGAATGATACCATCAAGGGTAAGGTCGTTGGCATCTCCGGCTTCGGCAATGTATCCTGGGGCGTAGCTAAGAAGGTAGCTGAACTTGGCGGTAAGGTCGTAACCCTTGCAGGTCCCGATGGCTACATCTATGATCCCGATGGCGTTGTAACCGAGGAAAAGATCAACTACATGCTCGAGATGCGTGCTTCCGGCCGCAACAGGGTACAGGATTATGCTGACAAGTTCGGCGTAGAGTTCTTCCCGAAGCAGAAGCCTTGGGGTCGTAAGGTCGACATCGCAATGCCATGTGCATATCAGAATGAGATTGGTATGCCCGAGGCTCAGCAGATACTTGAGAACGGCACCAAGTATTACATCGAAGTAGCAAACATGCCCACCACTAATGAGGCTCTCTACTTCCTTATGAACAACAACATTATCGTTGCTCCCTCTAAGGCAGTTAACGCAGGTGGCGTAGCTACCTCTGCTCTTGAAATGAGCCAGAATGCAGAGCGTCTTAGCTGGACCGCTGAAGAAGTAGATTCACAGCTCAAGGCTATCATGGTCAACATCCATAAGGCTTCCGCTGAAGCAGCTGCTGATTGTGGTCTTGGCTATAACCTCGTTGCAGGCGCAAATATTGCAGGCTTCAAGAAAGTTGCTGATGCAATGATCGCTCAGGGTCTTGTCTAATAAATCGTTTAAACAATAAAATGTGAGGCGGCTTGTGCTGCCTCTTTTCATTGTAACCAATTTGTTTGGAATATTGTTTATGTCATAGCTTCGATGATGTTTCCATGTTGTTGCTAGCTTCACACTCGGCTCTGTTGTAATGATTTTTTATATCTACTTCATGATTGGAGTTGCAATTATATTTTAAATAATAATTTATTAGACAGGATTCTTTTTTACAACAGATATATTATCATCTGTTTTCAATATGCAACCATGCGGAAGGCTGGATATGCGCCGAAATAGTTAAACGCTTATCAAGTCTTGGAAAGCGGTTGAGGCTAAAACAAAGTGAGGTGGAAGAAAAGATCGACATAGGACATAAATATCTTTCCAGTATTGAGAGGGATTTTCCATTCCTTCTACTGGAATAATAATGCGGCTCGCTACTGCTATGAACACAAAGCCAGATGAGTTTTCTTTTTAGTACAGTCCAATTTGAGTATGAGCCTTGGAGAAGTTCTGCTGAACACATTAAATGGATGAATAAAAAGCAGCTTGCTTTTGCGGATAAGTTTCTTGGCCGGCTAGGTGATCAGAATTTATAGTGAGATAATGCCGCTAGAACGCTGTTTCCCCAACAGACACCACTTCTCATATTGTAATATGCCTCTTTTCCCTCAAAAGCTACTTATTCATCAATACAACATATATTTTAAAAAAGGTAGTGACAAATGAGTCAAGTTATGTTACAATCAATTTCGTTGCAAGTGCCAATGTGCCAATGTAGCTCAGCAGGTAGAGCAGCTCACTCGTAATGAGCAGGCCTGGGGTTCGAGTCCCCACATTGGCTTAGTATGTCGAGGCGTAGCGCAGTTTGGTAGCGCGCTTGGTTCGGGACCAAGAGGCCGCTGGTTCAAATCCAGTCGCCTCGATTTTTTATCTATGCATACATTTTCTCTGGTATAAGGAGCCTTGTTATGAATATAAGACCTGCTGCTGCATTGGAAATCGATATAATAATGGATATATACGATCATGCGAAGCGCTATATGAATGAAACAGGAAATTCAACACAATGGATAGATGGGTATCCTTGCCAATCCAATATTATGAATGATATTTATAACGGCCACTGCTTTGTAGGCGTTGACGACTCTAATATACCACACTTTGTATTCGCGTTCATAATAGGCGAAGAACCGACATATTCAAGCATCAAACATGGAGAATGGCAAAACAGCGACAAATACGGCACCATACACCGACTTGCAAGCGATGGCATGGTACATGGCGTATTCAAAATGTGTCTTGAGTTCTGCCTGGCACTTATTTCAAATATTCGTATAGATACTCATGCAGATAACCTTATAATGCAGCATTTGATTAAGAAAAATCAATTTAAGCGCTGCGGCATAATATATGTTGCTAATGGAAGCGAGCGGATAGCATATCAGCTTAAAAAATAGCCTGATAAAAGTTCTGGTATATCCTCATAACTTAATGTGGAATACCTTAATTGATTATCTATCTTCCTTTATTCAAACATTTCGAACCCATCGGTATCGTAATAGGGATCATAATAATCGCTATCATTTCTTCGAGTAAAATCATTATGATCTCTCATCGGAGCTTGATCATACTGAATACGGGGTTCTTGTGGTGGTATATTCTCCATATAATTCCAATCTCTATTATCTGAATCTAAAACGCCTTTAAATCTTCTTGTGCCAAGTCTATAATCAGCCGCACATGCTGATGAAGCATTACCTTCTCCCCAGAATGTACGTGCTTTTAAATTATTTGCTTCTTCATTAGTCGTGGCATGAACCTCTACACGTTGAAACATAGAATAACCACGAAGTCCCGCAATGATTATATGGTCACAAATATGCACATCAAACATACTTAACGCATTTTCTATGTACTCCGTTACACGCTCGTCTTCAGGTGATGGTAACAGACTTCCTGAGGGATGATTATGACATAGTATCACTTTCGTAGCATTATGACGCACAGCGACATCCATTACACTTCTGGCGCTTAACGGTGTTGCTATAATAGTTCCCTCGCTTATCTTTTCGGCATGTATTGCGCTTAAATTGCTATTCAGGGCTATTGCATATGCGACTTCATGCTTTTCATTGCACAAAAGAGGAATACAATACCTGATCGCATTTTCGGCATTTGTCAGCTCCACACGTTTATCATTTTGGAAAAACATGCGGCGCGAAAGCTCAGATACCAAAGAAATCAGCAATGCCGAACTGTATCCCATACCCTTAATGCGCTTAAGGTCATCAAAATGGGCATTGAACACTCGTTCAAGTGAACCAAATGTATTTATCAGGGTATGTGCAAGAGGATTTGTATCCTTTTGAGGTATAGCATAAAACAACAATAGTTCGAGTAGCTGATGATCGTTAAGTGAACCTTTTGCATTGCAAAATTGTTCTTTTAATCTTCCTCTATGTCCTTCATGAATATTAGAACCCATTTTTCCCTCCAGACGCACTTTCAATTATGTTTATTTTATTACAAATTTTAACACGTTTCAATGCCTTTTTACTTTTAAGCATTTTAAATGGGTATGACATAAATGTCACACCCATGCTTGCCCAAGTTTTTATTGTTTTTTCAGTTTTTTTACTCGATTTGCATATATATCACAGAGCTCTGAAGCATATTCCTGATTAAAACTTCCGCTTATTATGCGGCATGCAGCAATCCCCTCCTCAGGTCTTACTATCACCCATCCGGTATCAGCATGTATTTTTATTCCCTGAAGCATTTCCGAATCCGGCTCACTTTCCGCAAGCGATCTTAAAATGCCACCAATGCTCTTTTTATCGCATTTCACCTCAGCAGTACTTATCTTGACTTTAGGTAAGTCTTTTAAAAGTTCAAAAAGCTTATTTGCAGAATGCAGCTCACACATCTTAAGCAGCATTGCCTCAATGTCAAAGTATTCCCTATGATTCTGCATGTTGAACGAATAGGATTTTCTCTCTGCCTCACTCATGTCGGTCACAGGAACCGTCTCAATACCCCTTTCATGTAAAAATCTACAATATTGCTCCGGGAACTCAAAGGGAACTATAAGCGTCCGCATTCCGGAATTCGCATTGTCCAGCGCAATGAGCGTAAGCATAGCGTGCCTATCCAAATAAGTACCATCATCAAGCGTTATTCCTATATCGCCATCGGTGCTGGCAAAAAGATATAGCGCTGCATCACTTTTCCTCATTGCATTTCGCTTTTCCCCCTCTGAGAGCGGCTTTGTATTATAGACCTTATATCCGCATTTTATTAATACGGATGCTACAGTATCGCTGATCCCACGAGGCGCTGCGATAAGCACCGTAAGTGGGTTTTGCATGAGCTTCATTGTACTCATATTCGTCATCAGCTCGGCTTCGTAGGCAAAGCCCATACCATCCATACGTTGAATTATACCTATCTCACTGTGTGTTACAGGCTTCTGTTGTCCTTGTTCGTATCGTTTTGAGAATGAACGCATCATATCTCTATCAAGAGAAACTCCCAGTTCATCATAAAAACCAACTCGAACGCTTCGCTCTGCTCCGCATTCTATATATATACCGCCATCAAGTGTTAATCTGCATATGGAATATGAAAACGAAGATTCCGATAAGCTTCCGAGGTCAAACACATCTATTCCTTGCGACATAAGACCTGAAAGCGCTGCCTGTTTTAGCATAACGCCCCAAAGGGTTCCGTCACATGCAACAGCACATCTTGACATTCCCTTTTTTGATGCACCAAATGCGGCGGAAAGCCTTGCTGTCAGTTCAGGCGTAAGCTCACTATCGGCATAACCACAAACTCCTCTGGGTGTAAAATCAAGAGGCTTGCTCTCACCCCACATCAGATTACTTGAAAGCTGTCTTCCTGCCTCAACATTTTTCTCCGGCCATACCTTGCAATAGGGAGATATCAGCGCATTTTTTCCAATATAGCTCCTCGCTCCTATGACTGCCCCTTCAAAAATGGAAGCGCCGTTCTCAATAGATGCATCCTCGCATATAGTTGCTCCTCGCAACTGACAGCCTTGCCTTATATGTACCCCATCCAGCAATACACTTCTTTTTATGCCGGAATCACGCTCGACCTTTACATTGCTTCCTATCACAGTATAAGGCTCTACTGCAACGCATGATCCTATCTCTGCGCCGCTTGAAATATAGCATGGAGCGGCAATTATAGCATCCTCTGAAATATAAGTATCCGGTTCTATAAGCACACCATTGGAATAATGCGCGTTTGTTTTAAAGCTGCACTTTCCATCCAGCATATCCATCTGAGCCTTTATGTAGCTCTTTGCATCTCCGATATCACACCAATACCTGTCGGTAACTATACCTGCAATTCCCCTATCTGTTTTTAATATCTCTGGAAAAAGATCCTTGCTGAAATCCCAAAGCTTATCCTTGGGTATCATTGAGATCGCTTCGGGCTCAAGTACATATATACCGGTATTTACAAGGTCGCTGAAAACCTCTGTAATACGCGGTTTTTCTATAAATTCTTTTATTCTTCCATCCTTGCTGACTATTGCAACGCCATATTCATATGGTGTGGGAATACGCTTTAATACTATCGATGCCAAAGCACTTGATGCAGAATGCGCGTCAAAAGCCGCTTTAAGATCAACATCGCAGATAGCATCTCCGCTTATAACAAGTATCCGCTCGCTCACGTCACCCATAGCTGCACGAATACTACCTGCTGTGCCCAGTGGTTTATCCTCAAAGCTATAGTTTATACGCACTCCAAACGCGCTTCCATCGCCAAGATGCTCTTTTATCATATCCCCCATGTACCTTAGCGTAACGGTTATATCATCAAAGCCATGCTTCGCAAGCAGTTCAACGCAATAATCTATAACCGGCTTATTAAGAAGCTTTACCATTGGCTTTGGCATAGTACAGGTCATCGGACGAAGTCTTGTACCCTCTCCGCCCGCCATAATTACAGCCTTCATATCTTTTACCTCTCATGATCGTTTGTTTTATTTAGCTTGTGCATATTTGATTTGTTTTTTCCGGGAAATAATCCCAGTTTTTTGCCCGCACTTAAAAGCATAACGCTTCTTTTGTTTAAATATGGAAAAAAATGTTGTATAATCATCGTAGGTGTAGTACTCTCATTCACGAATTAACATTTTTTATAAAACGGAGGATAAACGATGCTGGGTCAAGTGAAAAGCTGCGGTCTAAGCGGTATAAACGGCTATCCTGTAGAGATAGAGGTAGATTTATCAGTCGGGCTGCCCTCATATGATACAGTGGGTCTGCCGGATGCTGCCGTCCGCGAATCAAAGGAGCGCGTGCGGTCTGCAATAATAAATTCAAAGCTCAATTACCCGGACGGAAGGCTTATAATTAATCTTGCTCCTGCCGCCACCAAAAAGGTTGGCTCCGTTTACGACCTTCCCATTGCGCTTGGAATACTTGCCGCAAATCAGATCATACCCAAGTCCGCGCTTAAAGACACCGTTGTGTTTGGCGAACTCGCCCTTAATGGAGATGTTCGACCCGTTTATGGCGTGCTGCCTATGGCGCTTTGCGCTCGTAGCATGGGATGCAAAAAATTGATACTCCCTGAAGCTAACGCCGCCGAAGCCTCTCATATATCAGATATAGAGGTGATACCCGTAAAAAATTTAACTCAAACATGCAAATTTTTACTGCATAGGTCTAAAATATCGCCTTTAAAAGCAGAGGATTGGAATCCGGATACCTATAGCGCACTTGTGGACTTTTCCGATATAAAGGGACAGCAAGGCGCAAAACGCGCGGCTATAGTTGCAGCTTCAGGTGGACATAATCTTTTGATGGTAGGCGCCCCAGGAACCGGAAAAACTATGATAGCAAAGGGCATCCCCGGCATACTCCCAAGATTGACATTTGAGGAGGCTCTTGAGGTCACAAAAATACACTCCGTAGTAAATATGCTTGAAGGAAGATCGGGGATAATAACGCAGCGTCCATTCAGATCTCCGCATCATTCCGCTTCAAGTGTATCGCTGGTTGGCGGCAGCTCAAACGCTTCCCCCGGCGAGGTAAGCCTTGCTCATCTTGGCGTTCTGTTTCTTGATGAATTTCCCGAATTCAAAAAGGATGTTATGGAAGCACTGCGAGAACCTATAGAGGATGGAAAAATAACCATAACAAGAGCGGCTGCAAAGGCTACTTATCCTGCCGATTTCATGCTGGTCGCCGCCATGAACCCTTGCCCCTGCGGATATTTTGGATCAAGGCAAAAACCATGTACGTGCAGTAGATATCAGGTAAAAAGTTATTTACAGCGAATAAGCGGGCCTATGCTGGATAGAATAGATATTCATGTTGAAATGTCGGAGGTCACATATTCCGAGATGACATCAAATGTACAGCTTGAAACCTCTGAATCCATAAGAAGCAAAATAGAAAATGCCAGAGCCATACAGAAGAACCGCTATAAAAATGAGGGTATAATGATAAATGCCCAGCTCCCTCCCGGACTTGTAAAAAAATACTGTCTGCCCGATGAAAACGGCGCAAAGCTTATTAGAAGAGCAATGGATGTGCAGGCTCTATCACCAAGGGCATATGATAGGGTACTCAAGGTTGCAAGAACGGTCGCGGATCTTGAAGGAAGTACTACAGTATCATCCATACACATTGCCGAAGCAATACAATACCGCAATGTTATAAGTAAATACTGGATATAAGCTCAATCATAAACCCGGAGGAAATAATATGTACAGCGATCTATCTAAGGAAGAGCGGTATCGGCTGTGGTATGACAGCCAGAATAACGTATATTACAATAAGTATCAGCAGGTACTTGCACATTTCGGATCAATAGAGGCCATATTTGAGCTTGCAAGATCAAAAAAGCTCACCAGCGAAGGACTTATATCGGATATGCTTTTAAAAAAGCTCATCGAAAACGCCTCAGAAGCTTATATCGATGAACTTATCGCAGAGCTCATAAAACATAATGTAAAGGCGTATACCCTTATCACTGAAGGCTACCCCGACATGCTAAAGGATATATATGATCCACCCGCAGTACTGTATTGTCTTGGAAATCTTAAGTCCGATATTGGGCTATCCATTGCAATAATAGGCTCAAGAAGCGCATCCCCATATGGCATAAGAGTTGCTCGTGTGTTTTCAAGGCAGCTTGCAAATGAAGGTGTATGTATTATATCAGGCCTCGCTAAGGGCATAGATGGCGAAGCTTCTCGCGGCGCTTTAAAAAGTAATTCCGATTATCCTACGATAGCGGTGCTCGGCACCAATATACTTAATATTTTCCCTGCCTCAAACTCCGAGCTTGCCCAATCAATAATGGAGCGCGGTGCAGTAATATCCGAATATGCGCCTCATAAGGTTACGAATAGGTATACATTTCCTCAGCGCAACCGCATAATAAGCGGACTCTCAAACGGGGTATTGGTCGTAGAAGCGGCAATAAAAAGCGGTACAAATATAACAATAGACTATGCTCATGAGCAGGGCAGAAATGTATATAGTCTGCCCGGCAGGATCACGGATGAGCTCTCTGCCGGAACAAACGCGCTAATAAGGCATGGCGCTGCAAAACCTGTTTTTGGCATAAACGATATTCTTGAAGATTACGGTAAAACCGCTGTATGCAATGAACCAAAAATAATGCCTTCACCCTCCGAGATGGCAGGCCATGCGAAAAAGAAGTCGCCTGATTCTAAAATAAGCGCTGCTAAACCCAAAGCTTCTCTAACTCATGATGAGCTTCTTGTAATACAGGCGCTAAATGATTCACCGAAAAACTTTGACGAAATTTGTAATGTTTGCGAATTTTCGATCTCTTACCTCATAAGTGTCTTGACAGAGCTTGAATTCTCGGGAATAATAAGACAGTCACACGGTAGAGTCTATGAACTCATAAAGCCGCTTTAAGACCAAGCTTTACGCATACTGTCCGTAAGGATATTACGATATAAAACTGAGAGGTATATGAATGTCAAAACTGGTAATAGTTGAATCGCCAACTAAAGCGAATGCTATAGGACGCTTTTTGGGAAAAAACTACAAGGTGATCGCTTCACAGGGACATGTAAGGGATCTGCCTAAAAGTCAACTTGGCGTTGATATTGAAAATGATTTTGAGCCCAGGTACATCACACTTCGAGGCCGAGGTGAAATACTTGACAAAATACGCAAGGAAGCAAAAAACGCGGACGCCGTATTGCTTGCGACCGACCCCGATCGAGAAGGGGAAGCTATTTCATGGCATCTTGCGCATATTTTAAAGCTCAATGGCCATGAACCCTGCCGCGTGGAATTTCATGAGATCACAAAAAAAGCCGTTGAAAGCTCAATAAAAGAGCCGCGCGCGCTTGATTATAATCTTATAGACGCACAGCAGGCGCGAAGAGTGCTGGATAGGCTTGTTGGATATAAGATCAGTCCCATACTCTGGGCTAAGGTGCGGAAAGGACTCTCTGCAGGAAGGGTTCAATCCGTTGCCACACGCATAATATGCGACCAAGAAGAGGAGATAATGGCATTTGTACCACAGGAGTTTTGGACCATCACTGCAATGCTCAGGGTACCCGGACATGCCAGACTTATCGAAAGTACGTTTTACGGCGTAGATGGAAACAAGCTTGAGCTTTTATGCGAGGAGGACGCAAACGCCATTTTAAAGCGCGTAGAAGGACATCCCTTTGTGATATCCGATAAGAAAACCTCGGAAAAAAGCCGCCATGCCCCTGCCCCATTTACCACCAGCAGCTTGCAGCAGGAAACATCGCGAAAACTCAATATAACTACAAAGATCACCATGGCTATAGCGCAATCCCTTTATGAGGGCGTTGTGATAGAAGGTAAGGGACTTACCGGTCTTATTACATATATGCGAACCGATTCCGTGAGGGTATCTAAGGATGCTCAGGATGCCGCAAGAGAGCATATACTAAATACCTTTGGTTCTGAATATGTACCTGATGTGCCTAATGTATATAAGGGACGTGCCAATGCGCAGGATGCGCACGAAGCAATACGTCCGACATATATTGAGCTTACCCCTCAATCGGTAAAATCGGCTCTAACTCCCGGTCAGTATAAGGTCTACAAGCTTATATATGAGCGCTTCATAGCGAGTCAGATGACGGATCAACGCCTGTCAACAACTACTGTTACGTTCACTGCAAACGGATGCATATTCCGTTCAAGCTCTAGCAAAATACTGTTTCAGGGCTTCTCAGCCGTCTATACCGAAGGTGTTGATGAAAAGATCAACGAAAAGCGCGTAATACTCCCCGCCCACATAAAAAAAGGTGACAGCTTTTCTGCCGAAAACATTATACCCGAGCAGCATTTTACAGCTCCCCCGCCCCGGTATACCGAGGCATCGCTTGTAAAGTTGCTGGAGGAAAAAGGCATCGGCAGACCCAGCACCTATGCTCCGACTATTGCTGCCATAGTTGCAAGAGGCTATGTGGTCAGGGAAAAGAAGCAGCTACTTCCCACTGAGCTTGGCTTTATAGTCACAAAGCTCATGAAGCAGAATTTCGCGCAAATAGTAGACCCAAAATTCACCGCCGATATGGAAGAATCATTGGACAAGATCGAACACGGAAGTATTGAGTGGAAAAATATTGTGAGGGATTTTTATGCGTCATTCAGTGTGACACTGGAAAATGCGTTAAAGAGCATTGAGAAGATAAACATCCCCGATGAAGTATCCGATGTGCCTTGTGATAAGTGCGGTACGCTTATGGTGATAAAGAGCGGCCGATTCGGAAAATTCCTGGCATGCCCCAATTATCCAGAGTGTAAGACCACAAAGCCCCTGGCTGAAAAGGTAAATGTCCCTTGTCCAAAATGTGGGCGTGATATAGTAAAGCTCAAGACAAAAAAAGGCAAGCCCTTTTACGGCTGCGAAGGATATCCCGACTGTGACTTTACAGTTTGGGATCGCCCCATAAACGAGCGCTGCAAAAGCTGCGGTTCCATAATGGTAACACGCTTTGATAAACCGCTTTGCTCAAATCCCGACTGCAACACAACAAAACAGAACTCATAAGGATACTTAAATGATGCCCAATATAACAATAATAGGAGGCGGCCTTGCGGGATGCGAGGCTGCCTATCAGCTGGCTTCACGCGGCATTAAGGTCAAGCTCTATGAAATGAAACCTCTTCGCCGCTCTCCGGCTCATAATACAGACTTACTTGCGGAGCTTGTCTGCTCTAATTCCTTGCGCTCAGACCGTCTACAAAATGCTGTTGGCCTTTTAAAAGAAGAGTTGCGTAGGCTTGGTTCATTCGTTATGGGTATTGCCGATGAAACGCGCGTACCTGCGGGAGGTGCTCTTGCTGTTGACCGAGAAGGCTTTTCAAGACGTATAACAGAAGAAATAAATACCCACCCCCATATCGAGGTCATACATGAAGAGGTAGAAAATATCCCTCAAGGAAATGTCATAATCGCCACTGGTCCTCTTACCGATGGAAAGCTCATGGATGAAATAAACGATCTTACCGGCGGCAGCCTCCACTTTTATGATGCCGCGGCTCCAATAGTTACATTTGAATCCATAGATATGGATAAGGCTTTCTTCGCGTCACGCTATGATCGGGGAAACGATTATTTGAATTGTGCAATGGACAGGGAGCAGTATTTTGCGTTTGTGCATGAGCTTATAAGCGCTCAAACAGCGCCGCTCCACTCTTTTGAAACTCCGCGTGTATTCGAGGGCTGCATGCCCGTTGAGGTCATGGCAAAGCGTGGTGAAATGACCCTTGCTTTCGGCCCTTTAAAGCCCGTTGGGATAGATGATCCTCATAGCGATAAAAAGCCCTTCGCTATAGTGCAGTTAAGGCGCGATGATACCGAGGGACGCCTTTATAATATTGTAGGGTTTCAGACAAATCTGAAGTTTTCAGAACAAAAACGAGTATTTAGCATGATACCAGGTCTTGAAAATGCGTGCTTTGTACGATATGGCGTTATGCATCGAAACTCATTTATAAATTCGCCGGGTCTGCTTGATATAGGCTATAGACTAAAGTCAAAGCCGGAGATACATTTTGCAGGGCAGCTCACAGGCGTTGAGGGTTATGTTGAAAGCGTGGCCAGCGGCTATACCGCCGCAATCTCCGCATATGCCGCAATTAACGGTAAGACGATGATCGATTTTACTAAAAAGACCGCCATCGGAGCACTCTCACACTATGTCTCCGAATACGCAGGCTCTGATTTTCAGCCAATGAATGTTACATTCGGCATAATGGACCCATTTGATGAAAGGATCCGTAAAAAGCAGGAACGCTACACCGCAATATCAAAGCGCTCCTTGGATATACTGGGTGATATTATCAGCAAAATAGATTCGTTCAGCGAAAAAAATTCGCACAGCGAAGCATATTAGCGCAGCGAAGCATATTCGTACAGCGAAGCATGTTCGCACAGCGAAGCATGTTCGCACAGCGAAGCATGTTCGCTGTAGCAGCTATAATTCAATGCTGTTTATAAAAAACTCATAGGTTTTAAACCTGTGCTCAAGTACATACTCAAAATAATCATCAAGCACGGCAGCCAGTTCCTGCCGTGTTTTTTTTGGTAGCACCACGTCGCGTATTCGTTTATCGGGAATTCTAAACATGCGCCGCAACGCCTCAAGCGATAGGCTCGATACCATTCTTGAGCCATCATCGCAATTATGGCATAATGAGCCTCCTGCTTTTGGAGAAAAACATATAAGTTTACTATCGGCAACACTTTTTCCGCATACAGCACAGCTCGTTATACTTGAAGCCATCCCTGAAATAAATAAGAGCCTGGCCATGAAGCATATTACGATATCAAAAGGCTCTATGTCTGTATACGCAAGGTAGCTTAAAACATGATAAAGCATGGTAAAAAAAATGCTGTTAGGCTCACCCAAAAACGAAATATGATCGCTCGCCTGCATAATAAATGCCGCTGCCGCAAATTTCAGATAATCATTGCGCAGCGGATAAAACAGCTCTTTAACATATGCTTCTTTTAAGGTATATCTGCCATAGTTTTCAACGACCACCATTTCGGAAAACGCGAATTGCTCGGATGCTGAAAGAAGCGTGCTTGAAGAGCGCTTACAGCCTCTTGAAGCAATAGAAAGCTTACCCTTTTCGGGTGATAATACCGTTAATATTTTGTCATTTTCACGATAGTCTGTTCCAAAGAGCACCAGACCGTTTATTGTTTCAAGCGGCATATATCTACCTTTTTTTACATGGTATTCAAACAATCGATTTATCGTAAACTTATTACATAAGCCACCGTTTTAAAATGAAAGGAGTAGCTAAATGGAAATACCGCGAAGGATGATTCCCGAATACTGGGCGGAGTTTATGGCTACCGGGTCTGCCGATGCCTATATACGCTACAGGCGAGCGCTTGAAGACGCAGAGGTCGATGAATCGACCGAATCAGATGAGGCACCATAAAACCATTATAAATAATATTTCAGCCTGCTGTAATAAAAGCCAATCAGCAGGCGTTTATTTTTCACTATAGCCAAGCTCGTTCATTATGCCTAAGCTGTTTCGCCAATCAGACTTTACCTTTACCCACAGCGTTAGATTTACCTTGGTTCCGAGCATCCATTCCATCTCATGGCGGGCTTCGCTTCCTATTCGCTTAAGCATACTACCCTGTTTCCCTATTATTATACCCTTGTGACTGTCTCGCTCGCAGTATATGGTTGCCCATATATCAAATATGCCGTCATCACGCTGGCTCATCTTGTCAATGTAGACACCGATCCCATGAGGTATCTCCTGCTTTAAGAGTCCAAGCGCCTTTTCGCGTATAAATTCGCCGCATATAACCCTTTCAGGTACATCCGTGACCATATCCTCGGGAAAATACATAGGTCCTTGCTCAAAATGCCCTAATATCGTTTGCTCAAGCCTATCAAGCCCATCTCCCATAAGCGCGGAAAGACGAACTCGCTCCTTAAAAATACCCTCGGTATCCAATCTGGCATTTATAACATCTACATCAGCCATACTTGCTATGTCTATCTTGTTTATAACGGCAATTATAGGCGCCTTTGCTTTTTTTAGACGCTGTATTATGGCCTCATCTCGCGCGCCAATACCCTTTGAAGCATCGATAATAAAGAGTATTACTTCGACCTCGTTAATAGATTCGTACGCTACCTTGAGCATATACTCACCCAGCTTATTCTTCGGGGTTATTATACCAGGCGTATCTATGAACACTATCTGATGCGTTTTTCGCGTAAGCACGCCTAAGACCCTATTTCGCGTGGTCTGCGCTTTTGATGATACTATAGATACCTTCTGACCTACAAAAGCGTTCATTATTGTAGATTTACCGGCATTAGGCGAACCTATTATTGATACAAAGCCTGATTTAAAAGCTGCCATTTATTTCATATTCTCCTTCGTAAATGAATGCGGCATAAGTTCTTTCATTGTGAATATGCTAAAAGCGCCATTTTTATCGCAGCATATTATCGGCATGTCCGAGCTTATGAACTCCAAAAGCGTCTGCCTGCATATCCCGCAAGGAAATGTTATGTCCTCACTGTCCGATATGACCAAAAGCGCGGCAAAGCTTCTTTCTCCGCTGCACACAGCATTGAACAGAGCCGTTCTTTCCGCGCATACGCATGCACCGTATGATGCGTTTTCAACATTGCAACCGGTATATTTATTTCCTGAATCGGCTACAATGCACGCGCCTACACGAAAACCCGAGTAAGGCGCATATGCCATTTCCCTTGCTTTTTTAGCTGCATCTATGAGACCAAAGATCAGCTCCTCACTTAATTCCATCATCTTAGGATCCCCATAGCTTCCAGTATATTATTCTGAGTTTTAAACATTTTTTCTTCATCCGCCTTTACCATATGGTCATATCCCATAAGATGCAGCAAACCGTGTATCACCAAAAAAGTAATCTCACGCTCAAAGGTATGACCATACTCATCCGCCTGAGCCTTAGCCCTGTCATATGATAGGGCTATATCGCCGAGATATGGGGAACCCGGTGCAATCAACTGATCCCCTTCAGAATCGGGAAAGCTAAGCACATCCGTGGGGCGGTCTACATCTCGATAGATAAGATTCATGCGGTGTATCGTATCATCATCCACCACCAACACCGATACATCCCCACTTTTACCAAGGAAGCAAAGTGTAAACTCAACCGCGCGCTTAATGCAGCCTCGTATTATATCCATATCCGCTTGTACCGCAAAATTAATCTCTATCATGACTGCTTATCCATCTCCGGATATTTCACACGATCATGCAAGATTCCGTTAAAAGTCTTTAAAAACGCACGCTCAATGGCAGATATCTGCTGAAGTGTAAGAGGGCTGTTCATAAGCATGCTATCCTTATCCTGATACTTGCTGCTTATGACCTTATGTACCATAGCTTCAATCTCAGACTTATCGGTAGTTTTGAGCGAACGTACTGCCGCCTCACAGCAATCTGCAAGCATTACTATGGCCGATTCAGCGCTGGATGGCCGATTTCCCGTATATCTGAAGCCCCTCTGCGTAACACTAGGATCGTCAGCCTTTGCCTTAGAGTAAAAATACGTCATCAGTGCGTTTCCATGATGTTCGGATGCTATTTTTATTACATCACCGGGGAGTTTCGCCTTTTTTAGTATTGCAACACTATCCGCCTGATGTGCGATTATAATGGATGCACTCTCGCTCGGCGACAGTGTATCATGTATATTTTCTTGGGACTGATTTTCACGGAAATAAAGAGGTCTTCTAAGCTTGCCCACATCATGATAATAGCCACCTACCCTTGCGAGCGCGGAATTGGCCCCGATGACCTGCGCAGCAGACTCTGCTAGCAACGCTACCATAACACTATGATGATAAGTTCCCGGAGCCTCAGTCATAAGCTGCTTTAGCAAAGGATGGTTCGCGTTTGTAAGCTCGTAGAGTCTGGATGGAGTAGTTATATCAAAAATATTCTCCCATACAGGCATTGTGCCCACACAAAGCACCGTAGACAGTATACCGCCAGCAAGGCCATATGCACCACTTATTAGTATTACCTCTAACGATTGCATCGATATCAACATGCATACGACTATACAAAGACCATTTACAATGGCAGCTATACTTCCGCCTACCAACAGCGAGCCTCTATTATGTTTATTACGCATAAGGGGTATTGCAATACTGCCTGATATAAGCGTAGCCACCATCATTACGGTACTAGTTCCATTAAACACAACTCCCTTTTCACCGGCTAATAGCCCAACGGCAATGCTTGAAAATATTAAAAGCCCATAAGCCGTCCTTCTATTTATAAGTAGTGATATAAGCAAAACAGAAAGCGTGGCAGGAATTATAAATACCGAAAGCCTCTTTAGACCCAGCGAAATAATCATTGTAATTATAACAGAAAGCGCAACGATCGTCATATATCTTGGATTAATAAGAACCGCTTTATCGCTCTGCATAGCAAATGCCACAAATACAGCACAAGCTCCTATAAGTATGAGCGAGATTCCAATATAAAGCGCTACATCCGAAGCCTTCTCCTTTATAAGATCAAGGCTTTCCAGTATCGTCATATCATAATGAGTAATCGTGGCGCCCTCTGAGATCACAACATCCCCTTTATCATATATAATCTCGCCTGTGGTACTATCCCTTATAGTAACATCTGCCCTCACTGTCTCAGGCATCTCATCTCCAACGGAAACGCTGAATCGCTTCGGCGTAAGCGTGAAAGCACAAACAAATGCCGTCACAGCCAGCATTATAAAAATAAGTATGATGCTAAAAATCACCTTTCTATGCGATGTTTTGCTGCCGCCCTTATCCATAACGCTATCTCCTTTTGCTTTATGTATACTATTTCTATATTATTGCCTTTGAGCTTCCCTGTTTTCCTTTTGTGGTTCACGTTTTTGAGCATGCTCATAAGCCTGTATTATCTTCTGTACCATCTCATGACGTACAACATCTTTGTGTGTCAGGCGAACGATGCTTATTCCATCTACATCGTTTAAAATATCAATCGCATGTACAAGCCCACTTTTTTTATCACGAGGTAGATCGATCTGTGTGATATCTCCCGTTACAACTACTCTTGAACCCTCCCCAAATCTGGTTAAGAACATCTTCATCTGCTCTATAGTACAGTTCTGCGCCTCATCAAGTATTATATAAGCATCAGTTAATGTTCGCCCACGCATATAGGCAAGCGGCGCCACTTCGATGCAGCCTCTTTCATTAAGCGTTTTAAATCCTTCCGCACCCAGGAAATCATAAAGTGCATCATAAAGGGGTCTTAGATACGGATCTACCTTGTTTTGAAGATCGCCTGGTAAAAATCCAAGCTTTTCTCCCGCTTCAACAGCAGGTCTTGTTAAAATTATCTTAGATACCTCTTTGTTCTTAAACGCAAGCACAGCCATAGCTACCGCAAGATATGTCTTACCCGTTCCCGCAGGACCCACACCAAACACGACAGTATGATGCTTTAGAGCTGAAACATAGCGCTTTTGGCCAAGCGTCTTACATTTTATTTGTCTTCCTCTGTTTGTAAAAGCAATAACATCATCCATCAGTTCCTCAATAAGATCCGCATTACCCTCTTTTGCAAGGTCTATAGCATACCTTATGCGGCTTCTATCAATCGCTTCTTTTCGCCTTATCATTAGAAGCAGTTTGTTTATCACCGTACTTGCCAGCTCTGCCTGTTCTTCGGTACCGCTCAGCTTTATCATATCTGAATCAATAGTGATCTTCGCGCCAGTTTCAGTTTCAAGTATTGCTACGTTTTCATCAAAGACACCAAAAAGATGCATTATTTCTTCCATGGAATCAGCATTTACGTATCTTTCCACCTTATTAGCGCTTTGTCCGTCTGTCATATCCTTCTCCTCTATCCTATAGTTTTTATATCGGCAATATTTTCTTCAGCAATTATGGATATTACCACAGTTATTGATCCATCATCATTTTTCAAGATATCTACCGACCTTGATAGTATTGCAACATTTTCCGGAATGCTTGCGCGAAGTTTTGTTTGAGCTTCAGCTTTTGCGCGAGAGTACATTTCATCCTCGGTAAGGGTCTTCATGCCCATTGATAGCTCAAAACAGTCAAAAAAGCGTATTGTAACCGGAATAACGCAACCAGCCAGCCTTTTTTCATAGCGTAATGCAGTTTCGTAATCGAGAAAAGGCGCCCTTGAAAAAAGTTTTATACCAAGAAGTTCTATCTCAATATGCTTGGCTAAATTGCCTGTACGTATCACTGCTTCCATGTTTGGATATACCGTGGCCTCAGCGCTATACAACACCTTTGCCATCACCTCTCCGGAAGCATGCACCAAAAGCTCCTTTCCTTCCTCAGATGTCAGATTTCCGTTTATGAGCAGATCACCTTTTTTAACAGCCTGACCGACCGTTACACAAGGCTTGCCGCCATTTGATAAAACGCTGACAATTACTCCGTCTTTTTTGGCATAAACGCTTGTAGGTGTGCTTATATCGACTATATTTTGCGGCTCAGTCTCAACTATATTTACCTTGAGCCTTATTCCATCTATTTCAACACCTGTCCAGGCAATACGCTCATCCCTTTTCGTAATATCCCCCGCTATATCTGTAGTATTTATCCCTGATTTCAAGGTTCCAAGATCAAGTCCCAAGTCTTTAATATAAGACAATATCTCCGCCTCGTCGATCCTGCTGCAACCGTCTACTTCTATTACCCACACATATCTTGATAAAGCAAATATAGCAATTATCACTGCGATCAGTCCTAGCGCAAATACCGCTCGCTTTCGTTTGAGTCTAAACGGCACGCCCTGTCTTCCAATAATATGCACTTTACATCCAATACCACGTATGGCTTTTCTCACGCGATAAAAATCCTCTGCAAGCATCCGCACCTGCATTGAATTTAGTGAAATACGTCTTATGCCCCAAATTCCAATGCCATAACAGGTACATCGATTGACAAATGATTCCAGATTATATCCATCCACCCTTATAATAACATAACCTAAAATATTTTTCCATATCAAACTCGACATTTTATCACCATTCCACCGCTTTTTGTAGTAATTTCATCCATATTACATGAGATACGTCTGCCATTTTCTTTTAACTTATATCCAAAAAGTTAACCCCTATAATTTTCCCGCTTACCAGCAGTCTTTCAGCATTTATTTCCCCGATCTCAAGTTTGTCACCTTTTATTTCGATAAGCCCCAAGTTCGTTTCAAGACGTATTGAGCTACTATCATAAGAAAACACACCTTTATGATTTTTTATCTCTGCATGTTCGCTGCCTAATAGCGTTATTCTTGGAGTATCGCCTATCACGTCTACCGGAAGCTCAAGCTCCTGTGCAATTCGATTTCCCATACGTATCTTAAAAGATCGCTTTACTCTTTTTTTCATCCCCTGATCCTCCATTTGTAATGCATATGCGAAGACTTTTCATTTAATCACGCCCCTGTTCATATAACTATATCGGATTTTGATTGGTGATCATGTTTAGTAAAAAATTATTCGAAGATAAAGAAGGCGCTCTGATAGCGCAATGATGCAGAAGTATGAGCTAAGAGTAATAATTATTTACGTTTTTACCCGATCTGTACTTTGAAATACTATTAATGGAATATTTCACCTTGCTAGGCATTAAATTCACAATTACAAAGTGAATACTTATTTACAAGCCATTTTCTTACAGAATGAAAATGTACTTAAAAACTCCATCGCTATAGCGATGGAGTTTTTCTGGAGCTGATACCCGGATTCGGACCGGGGACCTCGTCATTACCAATGACGCGCTCTACCGACTGAGCTATATCAGCACTATGGCCGCTTTAAACTTGCGACTTTTGTATTATAAAGCACCTTGTTTCATTTTGCAACACTTTTTTTCATATATCTTTCATTTTTACGCTATGGATATGCATTTATGCTTTGTTTATCTTAAAAAGTACTCTCGTATATTTTTATTTTATTGACTTTGGAGGCGCCTTAGCTTTTATCCGAGTTATATCGATAAATCGCAATATTTGCTTGCATAATTTTTGTTTTAGTGCTACAATTCTGTAAAAACTTGCCTTGAGCTTGCATCGCTCCCGGCACTTGGAGGACTAATTGAATCTATATCGCCTTACCGATACCGATTTTTCAAATATATTGCGTATCAAGGAGTATCTTCATGCTCATCCCGAATTATCCCTACATGAGCATAAAACGACCGCCCTTATAAAGGACTTCCTTACTTGCCTTAACATTGAGCTGCTGGATACGGGCAAACCAACAGGCGCTGTAGGACTTATTCGCGGTCATGATTCTTCAAAGGTAATAGCGCTTCGCGCGGATATAGATGCTTTGCCTTATCAAGAGGAGCCCGCCGATTACCCCATATCATCCGTACCCAATGTTATGCATGGTTGTGGTCATGATTTCCATACGGCTTGCTTACTTGGAGCTGCTCTTTTATTATCTCGCCAAAAGCCTCCTTTTGATGTTATGTTGGTGTTTCAGCATGCGGAGGAATTAAACTTTGGCGCACGCGATCTCATATCATCCGGATTTTTTGAAAAGCACCCTTTTGATGCTATGTATGGTCTGCATAACCGAACTGAAATTCCCGCAGGCAAAGTAGTAGTAAAAGAAGGGCCGCTAATGTCTGCTAAAGATAACATTCGCATTAAAATACACGGAAAAGGCGGACATAGCTCCATGCCCGAAAAATGCAAGGATACCATACTCGCATCAGCCGCAACAATAACAGCTCTGAACACCATTGTAAGCCGCAATATTGCTCCACTTGATACTGCGGTACTTACAATATGCTCCATAAATGGAGGTAATGAGAATAATCACCCGGTAGATGAGGTTATAATAACCGGTAGTTTACGCTCTTATACAGATGAAGTCCGAGATATTCTCATGAGCCGTATAGGTGATATTGTAAAGCATGTTCCCATGGCTTACGGCTGCACAGGTGAATTTGAGCTTATAAACCATGGGCCTGCTATCATCAATTCAAATGAAATGTATCGGCGCGCCAAAATAATTGCTCATAAAGCCATGGGTGATGATTGCATCATGGAAAGCAATCCCTGCCTTGCTTCTGAGGATTTTTCTGAATATAGCGTAATAGCTCCAACCTTTTTCTATTGGCTGGGTTCGGGCTATATGGACAAACAAAATTTCCCATGGCATAGTAACAGGTTTTCTACAAATAACGAAGCCCTGCGCTATGGCTCTGAACTACTTGCTTACTGCGGCTTTTTGGGGCTTACATAATAAATAAAAAAGAGGTATAACATGGACGAAAACTACATCGAAATCGATCTTTTGGACGGAAAAACGTCAATTATGGAAAAATTTATCAATAACGGCGACTTCTTGTTCATACCTAATGAGGAACTTGATGCCATCATAACACTGCTTATAAACACCGATGATCAGTACATGAATGATGATGGAGTATATGATGGCGCCGATTATGATGAGGAGAAAGCATTTGAATTGCTAAAAAAAGCTGTGCTTACAAATTATTCACAGTACAAGGCATATGCCATGAGGCTCGTTGAAGACTATATGGATTATGCTGAAGAATACCTTGCCAGCATCGGCGCGATCGAGTGGGAATAATGCTGCTTATCTCAAAATGTCTTGCGGGGCATCCCTGTCGCTACGACGGCAAAGCAAAGGGTAACGATACATTCATAAAACTATGTAATGAGAAGAAAGCGTTGCCCTTTTGCCCTGAATGTGCGGGAGGTCTTACATTTCCGCGAGAGCCCTCTGAGCTTACCGGAAGTGGTGAGCTCGTATTATGCCGCAAAGCTAAAGCTGTCTCAAAATCCGGTCTGGATTTATCCGATCAATTTATAACAGGAGCTGAACGTACCCTTTTATTTGCAAAGGAGTACGGTATAAATTTGGCTATATTAAAATCCAAATCCCCTTCATGCGGATGTGGGCTCATATATGACGGTACATTTAAAAACAGGCTTGTACCTGGCGATGGCGTAACTACAGCCCTGCTTAAACAAAATGGAATATGCGTAATTTCCGATGAGGAGTTTTTACTCAAAGCATAGGAGCGCACATTACGATATGATATCTATAAAATCTGTGATATTGATCAAACCCTTGTTTACAGTAAGGAACTTGTCATTATATTTATCAACCACAGTGCAGGAAAATGAAATCAGGTACTGGATCGCCCCATCCACGGTGACTCTCTGAATGAGGCGGTCATTCTGAAAGCTATCTTTCCACCGGTGACGTCATAATCAAAGCTTCCGTCAGATAATCTATAGTTGACCATACACGTAGCAATTGCACCCTCAACGCGCTTATCCTCTGTTACGTTAAAATGCATAGGCAACATTACTCTAACAAGTTGCCTCTCACCATCTACTACTATTATAAAATCCTTCGTAATATCATCGCCGTCTGCTTTAAAATGAATCAGCAATTTCGCGTCTTCCTTATCATACTTTCACTGTCTCTTGTCGTGTGCTTCGCAAAGTGTTTTATACACACTTTTTATAAGATACAAGAGCAGGCTTGTTTTTATCTGATATCTATATACCCTCCTTAACTATTTTCCTGTTCAATAAACTTTTCCAAAGAAATCATTCCCTTAGAAAGCAACAGAAGTTTATCGTTGTATTTATCGATAGTATGGAGCGCACTGAGGATTATATAGACAACGACCTCATCGCCTATAGTGGTATCATAGAAGCTGTTTGTCATACGGAAAAATATATGACCCAATTCTACATCATAGTCAAACGATCCGTCTACTACGCCATTGTTGACAATTCTGATAGCCATGGCAAGATCAAGCCTTTTAATCCTCAGCTATGATAAATGGGCAATAGGAAAGTATGAGGATAATATCTTGATTTAATTTTATCTTTAACGTAAGCTCGATCAGAAGGACTCTCCCTGCGCTTTAAATTCAAAACTGAGCTTATTTCTATGCTTCACATAAAGCTACTTTCGAGAATCAAGCGCTCGGCATATGTTGTTAAAACTATCGAACCTATTCTTATCCTTTTTTCATGGATTTTTACGTTTGCTCAATTATATATTTAAAGTTTGCCGTGAACATCAACCCTTCATAATTATGCGTACTGTTATGAGCTCATATCAAAAACCATATTAAGGGTCTCAATGTTTATTTATATCACCTTTTAAAATATTATTCAAGTCATTATGATCCCGGCGCCAAGTCCTTGTTTCAGTAAAAAGCTGAAAAACGCGACTTAAATGCAAAAACGACCGGTAATTATACCAGCCGTTTTCTATTATATTCTGATTACTTAATCTCGCAGGTCGCACCAACTGCCTTAAGAGCGTTAACGATCTTCTCTGCGTCTTCCTTAGCAATACCTTCCTTAAGGGTGGTCGGAACGCCATCAACAGCTTCCTTAGCTTCCTTAAGTCCAAGGCCGAGAAGGGCACGAACTTCCTTGATGACCTTGATCTTCTCAGCGCCTGCATCCTTGAGCACGACATCGAACTCGGTCTTCTCTTCAACTTCTGCTGCTGCGGCTACCGGGCCTGCTACTGCTACTGCGGTCGCTGCTGCGGAAACGCCAAACTCTTCTTCTACAGCGTGTACGAGCTCTGCAAGCTCAAGAACTGTAAGTGACTTGATATAATCGATAAATTCCTGCTTAGTCATTATTGTATCCTCCAAATAGTTTTGTTTTTCAGGTTTTGCTGATTATTCAGCTGCGGACTCGGTTTCTCCACCGAGCTTCTTTCTCAACTGGTCGAGTGCGATCGCAAGACCGGTGATCGGGGACATCATGCTGCCGAGCATACGGGCGATGAGTACCTCTCTTGAGGGCAGCTCAGCGAGCTGATCCATATCCTTTGCAGAGGATACGATGCCATTTATAAGGCCACCCTTCATTTCGCATTTTTTAGCCTTTTTAATAGTTTCCTTTAGTATCTTTGCCGGGGCAGCCGGATCTTCATAACCGAACGCAAACGCCGAAGGTCCCTTCAGCATATTGTTAACGGTCTCTGATATCCCAGCCTCGCGTGCCGCACGTTCAAATATTGTGTTCTTAAGTACAACATAATCAACGCCTGCTTTACGCATTTCTACGCGAAGCGCAGTGACCTCTTCCACGGTCAATCCACGGTAATCAAATACAACTACGGACTGAGCTCTTTTGATCTTGTCCGCAACCTCGGAAACAAGCGCGGCTTTCATCTCGATAATCTTGATGTTTGCCATTGCCTAACCTCCTGATTTATAATAACTAAAATCCCTCACCGCCAAGCAGCAAGGGATCGGAGACATACGATAACTGATGTGCCAATCGCTCTACCTCGGTTGGATATTTAAAAAACGATGATCGTAAAAAACGTTTATCGTAAAAACGATGATCGTTTTACCAACTGTCTTAGGCGGATCAAATTCCAGCTCAAGTATGATAGCACTTCTTAGGTATCGTGTCAACCCTTTTTTTGATATATTTGGTGTTTTCCATTCGTCAACTTCACACATTTTTCACATATGAGATTTACCCTTTTACGCATACTTGGTTTATAATTATATTGAGGGAGGTGTTGTAATGGACTTTTACACCGATAACGGCGATCATACGAATGATCACAATAACAATTCAAGTAGCAATAGTAAGCAGGAAAACAACCAACCCACAGCGCATCCAGGTGCTGATGGTCATAATCCCGTTTACGATCCCATTGTAAGCAGCACAAGCACATATAATGCTGCCTACCGCCCCGAAGAGCCTGAGGTCACCAAGTCATCTAAGAAAAAGGGCTCCGGCTTTGGTACAGGCTTTGCTATAAGCATGCTTCTTGTTATATTGCTGGTTCTTATAGCCTCTGCGGTCATTTTCGGCGATGAACCTTCATTACCGATGCTTTCGCCGATGCCATCTCCATCCGTACTTCCGACCGGTGCACCTGAAGACCCATATACGACTGACGGTTCTTCCATTCTCGTTACGCCGATGCCAATTGTCACCGCTCGTCCGATGGCTACGCTTGATGGCGTTGCTCCTTCCATCACAGATCCCTATAATCCGTTCCCCGATATAATCGAAGGAGTATCCGCAGGAGTCGTGAGTATAATCAACTATGAGCAGTCTGACCTTTCAGGCTTCATCACATCAAACCAGATACAATCAAGCGGTTCGGGATTTATTATATCCTCTGATGGCTATATACTCACAAACGCTCATGTTATCGCGGATGCACATTCCGTAGGCGTTGTGTTTAATAACGGCTTTGAATGTGCAGCCGACGTAATAGGCTATGACACCATTATGGATGTTGCAGTACTTTATGTAGACCTAAGCTCCACTAACCTTTTGCCTTTAAAACTCGGCGATTCGGATACATGCAGAGTAGGTGAATTTGTGATCGCGATAGGAGATCCAACCGGAACTACGCTTGCAAGTACTCCCACCTTCGGTATTATAAGCGCACTTGAGAGGAAGATAAATATAGATGGCCATACCAATGCCTATATACAGACCGATGCGGCGATCAATCCGGGCAATAGCGGCGGACCGCTTATTAACAACCGCGGAGAAGTAATAGGTATGACCACGGCAAAGACCATTACCGCAAGCTACGATGAATATGGCAACCCCATATCGGCTGAAGGACTTGGTTTTGCGCTTCCTATAAGAAATGTGCTGAAAATAGCCGAAGCTCTCATAACGCAAGGTGAGCTCCAAAGACCCGGTATAGGTCTTAGCACCGTTGCAATAGATGAATATATATCAAAAAAATATGATCGTCCAATTGGACTTTTGGTATACTCCGTAATACTCGACTCGCCTGCGTTTAAAGCCGGTCTTCGTGCAGACGACATAATCTTAAGCTGTAATAGCATTGAACTTTATGGCAACGAAGCGCTGTCCGGCATAATACAGAGCATGAATGTCGGCGATGAGATAACGGTACAGTATTGGCGAAATGGTCAAATTTATGAGTGTACCATAGTGCTTGGGGATCTGAATTCTATGGGAGACACCATATATAACGATGAATACGGCGGTTCCTGGCTGGAGTAGGCACCACCTAAGATAAGTAAATTGTCGAATTATTTGATATAGCTATTTATTGTTTCAGGCCCTTGAGCTATAATAGGTTCAAGGGCATAATTTTTTATCGGAGGTATTTCATGAATCTAACTTCTCTGCAAAACGGCTCTGATATCAGAGGCGTAGCTCTTTGTATACCCGGCGGAAAGCCGCAGAATCTCACAAATGAAGCCGCAGTGCGTATAGGCATGGCATTTACACACTGGCTAAAAAAGAAAACAGGTAAAGCTTCGCCCAGTGTATCCCTCGGCCGCGACAGCAGGCTGACCGGCGAATCGCTTCTTTCTCATATCGCGTACGGTCTAAGCCTTTTAGGAGCTGACGTAACAAGCTTTGGTATGGCAAGCACGCCTGCAATGTTCATGTCCACCATAACGAAGGGCTACCTTTTTGACGGAGCTATAATGATAACTGCAAGTCATCTCCCCCCGGAGCGCAACGGTTTTAAATTTTTCACCGCAGATGGAGGTCTTGAAAAGAGCGATATAGCTGAAATATTAAGCATTGCGGACAATTGCGGGGATATTTTTATAGATGAGCTTACTCCGAGGCAGGTTGATTTTATGTCGGTCTACTGTGATATGATGGCAGATTTTATAAGAAAAGGTGTAGATTCGGATGATTTCATGCACCCATTAAAAGGGCTTCATATAATAGTTGACGCGGGTCACGGGGCAGGCGGTTTTTTTGCGACAAATATACTTAAGAGCCTTGGCGCTAATATAGAGGGGAGCCAGTTTTTAACTCCCGATGGCAACTTCCCCGCCCATTCCCCCAATCCCGAGGATAAAAAAGCCATGGAGAGCCTAAAAAAGGCCGTACTTTCAAGCAAAGCCGATATGGGCATAATACTAGATCCCGATGTTGATAGGGCAGCGATCGTTCTTGGAGATGGCAGCGAGATAAACCGTAACAGGCTCATTGCAATGCTGTCTGCTATAGTGTTGCGAGATCATCCAGGCAGCTTTATAGTTACCGACTCCATAACCTCAACAGGGCTTGCAACCTATATAAAGGCTCACGGAGGAATACACAGGCGCTTTAAGCGTGGCTATCGAAATGTAATAAATGAAGCGCTGCGTCTTAATAAAGAGGGTCACGACTGCCAGCTTGCCATTGAAACCTCTGGACACGGCGCTTTTTTAGAGAATAACTTCCTTGATGATGGCGCCTATATAGCGGCCAAGCTTATCGTTGAATTTGCACGCTGCCGCAAGGAAGGTCTAAGAATAAACGATCTCCTGTCAGGTCTTGATGAGCCAGCCGACGCCATTGAAATAAGGCTTGAAATAGACGATCCCGACTTTGCCGCATATGGCGAAAAGGTACTAAGTGAATTGACAGCGATATGCCATAATACCCCTGGCATAGTGCCCGAAACTGAAAACTATGAGGGCATACGCTGCAATGTACCTGAATTTAAAGGCTGGTTTTTGCTTAGAATGTCGCTTCACGATCCTGTAATGCCGCTGAATATCGAAAGCGATATCAAGAGCGGCGTAAACGCCATAAAAGATATAGTAGCATCCATGCTTAAGGATTTTGATAAGCTTAGGGGATGGTAATTAAAAATCTGCTCCGTATGATGTACTTTTTATGCATCCAAATACAGATTGACACAAAATTGCGGCATGGTGTATAATTTTACGATTATGACTATGAGGTGAATACATGAAAAAATTAACAACAAGTGAGCTTCGGGAGATGTATCTTAGGTTTTTCTCTGAAAAGGGACACTCGATAATACCTTCCGCTTCACTTATACCCGAAAATGACCCCACCGTTCTTTTCACAACGGCAG
The DNA here is from genome assembly GCA_017416425.1 of Clostridia bacterium. GTDB lineage: Bacteria > Bacillota > Clostridia > Christensenellales > CAG-138 > RGIG1693. Next base: position 24,158 of record JAFQCL010000030.1, on the reverse strand, counting down.
GAATGCACCCTCTTGTCCCCTATCTTCTCGGTGAAAAGCATCCCGAAGGAACAAGGCTTACCGATGTTCAAAAGTGCGTTCGTACCGGAGATATAGATGAAGTTGGAGATTCCTCCCATCTTACATATTTTGAGATGCTTGGAAACTGGTCGCTTGGCGATTACTTTAAAAAAGAGGCCATTGCCTGGTCGTGGGAATTTTTAACGAGTGACAAATGGCTTGGCATTTTAAAGGACAGGCTTTATTTTACATGCTTTGCCGGCGATGAGAACGCCCCTCGTGATGAAGAGGCCTATGAATGCTGGCTCAGCCAAGGCGTATCGCCAGATCATATATTTTTCCTTGACAAAAAGCATAATTGGTGGGGCCCCGCCGGAATGACCGGTCCCTGCGGTCCGGATACGGAGATGTTCTTTGATACCGGAAAAGAAAAATGTTCACCCGAATGCAACCCCTCCTGCTCATGCGGAAAATATCTTGAGATATGGAATGATGTTTTCATGCAGTACAACAAAACCGCAGAAGGCACTTACGAGCTGCTTGAAAAACCCAATGTCGATACCGGCATGGGACTCGAGCGTACAGTAGCTGTACTTCAGGGCGCAGGCAGCGTATATGAGATTGATACGCTTTCAAAGATACTTGAAACCATATCCCATCATGCTACCATTTCCTATACTGAAAGTGACGAAAGCATTCGCGCGTACAGGATAGTCGCGGATCATATGCGCACAGCGACATTTATGATAGGCGACCCTAAAGGCGTTTTGCCCTCCAATGTTGATCAGGGCTATATTTTAAGACGGATAATAAGGCGTGCCATACGCTGGTCGCTTAGGATCGGCATGCCGGAAAATACACTTTCCAAAATTTCTGAAACGGTCATCGATCTATATAAGGATTTTTATCCCGAGATCGGCGAAAAACGCGACTATATTACGGAGCAGATCAGCCTTGAGGAGCAGCGCTTCCAAAGCACCATAAAACTTGGCATGCGCGAATTTGATAAGCTCATGCGCAAATTCCAGTATGTTCAGTGCGAGCGTATAATAGATGGTAAAGCCGCATTCAGGCTTTATGATACATTTGGCTTCCCCATTGAATTTACCGAGGAGCTTGCACGTGAAAATGACATAGCCGTTGATATTGCAGGCTTCCATGCTGCCTTTGAGGAGCATCAGAAAAAATCCCAGGCCGGCGCCGAGCAGCGTTTTAAGGGCGGTCTTGCAGATTCCGGCGAGCTCACCACAAGGCTCCACACCGCTACTCATCTGCTTCAAGCGGCTCTAAGAAGCGTGCTTGGACCCGAAGTCGCTCAAAAGGGCTCCAATATAACCTCAGAAAGGCTTCGCTTTGATTTCTCGTTCCCGCGCAAGATGACCCGGGAAGAGCTTGACAGTGTCGAGCAGCTCGTAAACGAATTCATAGCAAAGGACTATGAGGTGACCTGCGAAGAAATGACCGTTGAAGAGGCAAAAGAAGCAGGCGCTATCGGCCTGTTTGAGAGCCGCTATGGCGCCAGGGTAAAGGTATACACCATGGGCGCGGTAAGCAAAGAAATATGCGGTGGACCGCATGCTGCAAGGACTGGCGAACTTGGTAAATTCAAGATCAAAAAAGAAGAAGCTTCATCAGCAGGCGTAAGGCGAATAAAAGCTGTGCTTGAATAAACGATACACTGCGATAAAGGGCGATGATAAAGCTTCACCGCCCTGATTTATTTAATAATTTTAATAATTCATACTACTTTAATTTGGAGGATACCTATGCGGCTTCCTAAAACCTGGTTTGAATATGATTGGCATATCGACACCATAGATGCTGAGTTTGGCGTGGATATGGCGCTTTCAAAGTTAGCGCCTGACGCCAGGCATACTGTGCTCTACTTTCTAAGCTTCGAATCTCCAACCGAGAAAAGACCAAAGCTTACCGATCTTATGGAGTGGCGTGCCGAGTCCATACTCAAAAACGTGCTTTCAATGGGTGACTTCTTACTTGCCGGCGCTATAAGAACGGATGAGCAGATACAGTTTTATGTTTACGGCGCCTCTAATGACGCCTTTGGTCAAATTGAAAAGCGTTTTCAAAGAGAAAAGCTGTTGCTTGCGCGTTTTGGCACAAAAAACGAGCCAAACTGGACTACATTTTTTAAGCTGCTATATCCGGATGCTGCAAAACTTCAAACTGACTGGAATCGTAAGCAGATCGACCTGCTGGAGTCTCAAGGCGATCGGCTGAGCGTAACGCGCAGGCTCAACCTCCACATGTTTTTCCCAACGGAGCCTAATCTTATAGGTTTTAAGCGTGCGGCGCTCAGTGCCGGCTTCGCTATCGGGAATACTGAATTTGCCGATGAGACCGATCTTCCTTACGGCGTCGTTCTTCATATAATTTCAAACCTTAATAAGAAGCGTGTGGATGAGATAACCACTCTCGCAATAAATACGGCGGAATCCTTCGGGGGAAAGCTCGTACATTGGGACTGCGCCGTTGTCACAAAGCCCCATTAAAAACACGTGTTGTTTCAATGTCGGCCTTTTTCGGGGGCAAGACCCCCACGAGCCCTCTTTTTGAGGGCTTTGTCCTCGGGTTACCGGATGCTATGTACTTCATTTCACATCGCCATTTTCTTCTCTGCTATTTGCTTCTGTTTTCCCCATAACACCATATTTTTCTGCAATTTTTAGGGCTGCTGCACTTACTTCATCCCGAAGGCTTTGCGGGGATAGTATCTCTATGCGTTCACCATATTGAAGAGCCCAATATTTCATTGCTTTTGGGTTTGACGTAACTCTTATAGTGCATACATCCTCTGACTCTTTTAAAATACGAGCCGAATTCCCAAACCAATCCATAACATCCCCGATCGTAGCCCTATCCGTACGGAAAGTAATACTCTCAGTCTCTCCGGAGAACATATATATGCTATCCACCTCATTTTGAGGAAGCCTTGAACGAAAGCTTATCTCCATAAGCGTAGATTCGGGACGCACAGGTTCCTCTCTGAGCTTGATGTTGGTTATTCTGTCAAGCCTATAATAGCCTATAGTCTCATGGTTGTGGCTATTGCATTTTACATAATATCGTCCATTCGATGCTACTATCTGATAAGGATTCACAATATAGGGCAGATCGCGCCTTGGATGCAGCTTTTTATCCATTCCAAATGAATTATATGTAAAAGACACCTGCTTACGCTTGCTTATTGCTTCATCCAATATTTCGATCGTATAAAACAGCTCCTTATTCTCAGGTGAACATTGTGAAGTTGTAGAGATATGTTCCACCCTTGCGATAAAATACTCACTTGAAAGACCCGCCAGCTTGTTTATCAGTTTTTTGGTCTGTGCATGAGGTAGGTTTTTAGAAAAGAGCACAGCAGAAATAAGAAGTCTTATCTCGCTATCGGTAAACTCCCTTGAAGCCATATAATACCCACCATCATATTCTATATCTATACCAAACTCTTTAAGCATTGATATATTTCTGCTTACGGCCTTGCGTTCACAGGTGGTTCCATAGTCTCGCTCCAGCAGCTCTATTATATCCTGCTGAGTCAATCGATGTTCTGCATCTGATCTGCGCTTTAATATGTCCAGTATATAGAGATTTATCATCTTTTTCGGACCTTGTGTATACATAGCCTCGCCTCCTATTTTATCATTATATCACACTTTCTTTACCAGGCGAATGATTAACTTAAAAGAATAAATAAAATAATGACTTCTAAAAGTTAATCAGTATTGACATGGCTTCGAATTTTTAATAAAATCAATTGGTATGATACTTTACTGTATCTAAACATAAGTAAATAAGGAGAGATGTTTAATGAAAATACGTAAGAGCCTTACGAAAAAAATCGCAGCTATTGCCATGATACTTGTATTGCTGTTCAGCTTTGCAGGATGTTCGCTCAGCGTTGCTGATCCCATTGTTGCAAAGGTAGGCGACATAAACATATATGCTTCTGAGTTCTACTCATTATATCAGTCATATTATTACTATGCCTCAATGTTTGGCTATGACCTTTCAACTGCCAATGGACTCCACGAGTATCAGGATTGGGTACTTGACACATTGATCCAAAATGCTATTCTTGTTTATTATGCTTATCAAGAGGGCTTTGAGTTTACAGAGACCGAGCTGCTTGAGATCCAAGCTGATGCTGAGGCAGCATATGATGATGCGCTTGCTTCATATAAGAGCCTTATCGATTCCGCCATTACCGATGAGGATAAGATAAGAAGTGAACAAGAAGCTCTGCTCAAGGCCGACCTTGAAGCAAACGGCAGTACCATTGAGGAGTATAAAGATGAACTTTACGACCGTGCATACGATGATGCTATGTCTTTAAAGCTTCGTGATCAGATCAGCTCCGCAGCAGTTGTTGAGGATAGCGAGGTTCAAGAGGAATATGATTCACGCCTTGAAACTCAGCAGGAAACCTATGATGAGACCCCCTCATCCTTCTATACCGCATTCTCCAACTTCGCGAGCAACCCCACAAACTCTGACCAGCCTCTGTATGTACCTGCGGGCTATGTTGCGGTCAAGCACATACTCATAAAGGTCGATACTCCCACCTCTGCTGAAACCACCGTTGACTCCGAAACCAAGGATTACGATGCAATCTGCGAAGAGATAGAAACTAAGATTGCTGAAATAGAAGCCGGCACCAGCAGTCTTACCTTTGATGATCTTATTGAGCTGTATAATGAGGATGAAGGTCTTGACAATGAATACTACAGTGAGTTTGGATATTTTGTACACGAGGAGATCGTTAGCAGATATTCTGAGCCCTTTGGCGAGACTGCTCTTGCACTGGAAAATGTCGGCGATATCAGCGAGCGTATTCAGACTGAACACGGCTATCATTACATTCAGCTCATAGCAAAATATGATGAGGGCACAGTGATCGTTTCATATGAAGATGCCTTCGACAGTATCTATGATACTCTCTTCGAAACAGCAGGCAATGATCTGATCCAGGCTTTCATCGATTCTAAGATGGAAACCACCCCCATTACCCGCTATACTTCACGTATTCGTGCGTACGCATAATGAATAAGCCTCAAGAATTGATGGGCGTTTATGGATATTTTGCGCCCGATGCACGTGTTGCAATAGGCTTTTCACGTCATGTTTATGCTACAAAAAAGCGACTTGATTTCGAGCTTAAGTTAAACGCATGCTCATATAAAATGCTGCAACAGCTTTATAATGAATGCGGAACACTTGAATTTAAGCTGCTTGAAACCTATAAACCGTCAGCCGATGAATCAGATATAGTGATTGATGCCCATTTAAAAGCTCTGCTTTTGAAGTGGGAAAAACAATTTGGCGTTGATGCTCAAATTCTTCAAATGCCCGTGTTATAATCTTTAACGCACTCAGGAGTTGCATTTTTGTAACTCCTTTTTTACTTTTAAAATTTATAATTACATGTTAAACTCAATTTAAACAAAGCTAATAAAAAATGAAAGGATAAATTATGACCAAAAGACTTTACTACAATAGCCCATATCAGATAGAGCTTAAAACTACCGTAACGGAATGCCGAAAAAGAGCCGATGGGCTTTTTAATGTACTTACAGCGGAAACAATTGTATTTCCCGCGGGTGGCGGACAGCCCTCTGATATTGGAAAAATGAATAATGCATCCATAGTAGCAGCAGAGGACATGGGCGATGATGTGTTCCATATTGTAGACGCAATATTTGATCCGGGCGAAACTGTAACGATAACCATAGATTGGAATAGACGTTTCGATCATTCACAGCAGCATACGGGTGAGCACATGGTCTCGGGAATCGCGCATAGCTTGTTTTCGGTAAAAAACGTAGGATTTCACATGGGTACTGATTATGTAACGATCGACTTTGATAAAATGCTCACCAAAGAACAGATAAATGAGCTTGAGATGGCTGTAAATAGAGCTATACTCATGGATATTCCGGTTCGATCAAAAATAATTTCCATGGAAGAGCTAAGTACGATTTCACTTCGAAAGAAAGCTGATGGCATATCGGGAGCTATTCGTATCGTTGATATAGAGGGTATAGATTCATGTACCTGCTGCGGTACACATACGCTTACAACCGGCGGCGTAGGGCTCCTTAAGATCACTGACAGCATGAAACACCGTGGTGGCATACGTCTTTGGATGACGTGCGGAATGAGGGCTCTTGTGGATTATTCAGGCAAGCATGATACTCTGATACGGCTAGGAAAACACTTTAGTACAAGGTGGCAAAATTTGGAGGCTGCAATTTTGTCACAGGAAAAAGAACTTGCCGATATGCGTTTTGAGGCTAAGCGTCGTCAGCTTCGCTACTGTGAGCTTAGAGCAAAGGAGCTTCTTTCAAATACATCAGGTCAATTCATTGCTGCCATTGAAAGCGACTCGGAAATAGAAGAGATAAAGCTGCTTTGCGACCGCATAATACAGGAAGAAGATAAGATCACACTTTTATTTGGCACAAAAAGCGATACTATCTATTATTGCATTGCAAGAGGCAGCGAAGTAGATATCAGCATGAAGACACTATGCTTAGCCGTAAACGCTGCTCTTTCCGGAAAAGGCGGTGGCAGAGATGATATCGCTCAGGGAAGCGCAAAAATAGATCCCTGCTTGCCAACGCCCGATCTTAACATGGTAATCGCCAATATAAGGAATATTATCCACAAATAATCAAGTTGGATTTGGCGCCTAACGGTGCCTTTTTTACGTCAATCAATATTAAATGCCAGAACTCTTTCGTCTCTTCTCATTTTGCAGGGATAAATTCTACGATTTGGGAAATGCTATATCACAAATGGATCAGGAGGCTTTGATATGGCATTATATAAAGTTGAAATATGCGGTATAGACACCTCGAAGCTACCACTCATGAACGCGGCGCAATCCGCAGAGCTTATTTCCAAGCTGAAATCAGGTGACAATTCCGCACGTGAAGAGCTGATATGCGGAAATTTACGACTTGTTTTAAGTGTAATACAGCGCTTTGCAGGCCGAAACGAGCCTATGGACGACCTGTTTCAGGTAGGCTGTGTTGGGCTTATAAAAGCTATAGATAATTTTGATACAAGCCATGATGTCCGCTTTAGTACATATGCAGTGCCAATGATAATAGGTGAAGTCAGACGCTTTTTGCGCGATTCCAGCCAAATAAGAGTATCGCGATCGCTACGTGACATCGCCTATAGAGCGCTTATGGAGCGCAATCGCCTTTCGTTTGAACTTGGTCGTGAACCTACAGTTGAAGAGCTTGCAAAAGCAGCCATGGTGCGCCCTGAGCAGATAGTATTCGCACTTGAGGCAATACAGGATCCTGTATCCATATTCGAGCCCGTATACCATGATGATGGCGATGCAATATATGTCATAGATCAGGTAAAGGATGAATCTGACTCCGAGGAAAAATGGCTCAATAACATCGCCATACGCATGGGTATCGATAAGCTTCCCGAACGTGAGCAAAAAATAATAAGAATGCGCTTTTTTGAAGGTAAAACTCAAATGGAGGTGTCTTCTGAGATCGGCATTTCGCAGGCTCAGGTGTCAAGGCTTGAAAAAAGTGCACTGAAATCCATGCGTAAATTTGTATAATTTTTACACATCTGATACGCATTGTACGTAAAGAGGCATATATTTTTAGGCTTAGGGTTTGTTAGTACCTGCTCACAAATGACTATATATTTTGTATAAGGCATTTTTATGGGATTTTAGCCCACTATGCCCTTTTCATATATCAATATTCTTTTTTGTCCGTTTCAATGTATTATATCTCTTTATTTTGACGTATTTTGAAAAAAATGTTGCATTTTAATGATATGTTCATTTACAAATTAACAGTTTAGTTGTAGAATAAATGTAATAACTATTTCGATAAGGAGATAATTATGCGTCGCGATGATGTTCGTTATCAAGCATATATTCAGATCCTAAAAGAGGAACTTATTCCGGCAATGGGGTGTACCGAGCCCATTGCGCTTGCCTATGGAGCTGCTCGGGCACGCGAGATACTTGGCACTCTTCCTGAAAGGATCGATGCCACCATAAGCGGTAATATAATAAAGAATGTAAAGAGCGTTATTGTCCCAAACACCGGCGGCCTTAAGGGCATCGAATCTGCCATTGCTGCCGGAGTCGTTGCCGGCATCCCTTCACTCGTGCTTCAGGTGCTTTCAAGAGTATCCGATGAACAGCGTAGCCAAATTAAGCATTTTTTGCGTACTTGTCCCATAACCGTAAGGCCTGCCCCCGGAAACCTTATATTCGATATCGATCTTAAGCTATATTCCGCAAACGACCATGTTCATATTCGCATATCCGAATATCATACAAACGTAGTATTGATAGAAAAGAACGGTGAGGTCGTATTCGATGCTCCCGAGCTAATGGTGGTTGAGAAGGGTCTTACCGACCGTAGCATAATGAACGTAAAGGACATACTTGATTTTGCAGATACCGTAAATCTGGACGATGTAAGAGAGCTTCTTGACAAGCAGATAGAATATAACACAGCTATTTCAAATGAAGGACTTAAAAACTCATATGGAGCAAGCGTAGGCCAGGTGATTCTTGCCACATACGGCTCGGATGATGTTAAAGTAAGAGCAAAAGCACGAGCTGCCGCCGGATCTGACGCGCGAATGAGCGGCTGTGAAATGCCGGTCATAATTGTATCCGGAAGCGGAAATCAGGGCATGGCAGCCTCTCTTCCTGTTATAGAATACGCTGAACACCTTGGCAAAAGCCATGATGAGCTTTTGCGTGCGCTTGTGGTTTCAGACCTCATTACAATCCATCAAAAAACCTCGGTAGGCAGACTTTCCGCTTTTTGTGGCGCTATAAATGCGGGCTGCGGCAGCGGTGCTGGCATTGCATATCTCATGGGTGGCGATTTTAACGCGATAGCTCACACCCTTATAAACGCGCTTGCTATCGTATCAGGAATAGTCTGCGATGGAGCTAAAGCATCCTGTGCGGCTAAAATTGCCGCTGCGGTCGATGCGGGGCTTCTTGGGTATCATATGTACCTCTATGGTACCGAATTTAAAGGCGGTGATGGTATTATCACCAAGGGAGTTGAGGACAATATAGCAAGAATAGGCCGCCTTGCAAAGGACGGTATGCGTGAGACTGATCTTGAGATAATCCGAATGATGGTAGGCGACTAATACCATAGATATAAGTTTCCCCTGCATATCTTACATCTGTAAGATGTGCCTTTTTTATGTAAAAAGCCCCTACTATTCCTTAGGGGCCAAATTACTTTAAATATTAGCTTCTAATATTTTCTATTGGGCTGAAGTTGTATATCCTTCTTAGCGGCACAAGGTATATGGCAATTTCGATCAGTATAAATGCCGCGCATGCAGCTACATGTATAGCAAGCGGATATACCGTATAACTGCGGCTTATTACCGCCCATATAAATTGCCACATATTCTCCATTGCTGAATACTTGGTGATGTTTGATACAAGCACTATGGCAGCAACAATCAAGTGACCTATTATCAACGCCACAAGGCTATGCTTAATAGCAGAATGGAGCTGCTCACTTACAAATCGCCTGGTCTGCACGCCAATAGACTGAAGCACTCCATATCTTCGCCTATCCTGATCCATAGCGGAACCTATGGTGCTGTTTAGTATTACGATAGCTATCATGATCGCTGAAAGCCCAAGCATAACGTATGTTATCGCGTTGCTCATAGCTTGCTCATATAAAGCCTGACCTTCGCTATGGTAGTTTAAGAACGCAAAGCCTGTGCTCTTGCAACCATACCTGAGTGTATTCTCTATGTTTTCAAAATTGGCGCCATCATCGCAATAGATGTAAAATTCCGTCTCACCCCAAGATGTACCATAAATTATCTTTCGCATGGTAAGATAACCTGCATAGCTCTCCGCATCAGCAAACTGACTTGTCGGCGGATCGGTATTTGGCAGAATTTGCGCCAAAAGCTTGCTGCTGCCTATAAATGAATACGGAACAATCGTATCCGAGTACGGCCATATTTCATCCTCCATGGTGTATATGATACCAACTACCTCCACAAACATATCACGATCGATCTCTTCGCTTGTTTCACCACGAAGTACTGTGGTAGTCGCGCCTAAAGCCAGCATATCGCCAACCTTTATAAGTTGCTCACTCTCAAGACAGTCCTCATAATAGCTGTCAAGCGTGGATATGAGACCATTCTTATCGATGAGCTCCTTTATTCTATCGGCAGGCTCAAGGTCTTCCTCTAAAAGATCGGAAGTCACCGGCAATTTTGACATGGAAGCGCTTATAAGAGGCATTATAAGTATAACCTGATCTTCGCTTCTTTTAAACAACTCCCGGTTTATCTCACCAACGTCCACCATCTCAAAGATTTCGTCCCAGAGCGCATCCTCTTCGTTGTAGGTGTATAACACAGACTTATACTGGCCAATTCTCTTATTCTCATAATATTCTATAGCTGACAGAAGCTTTTCGGTATTTTCGGCATCGGCAAAATACATATGCCAGGTACGCTGATCCATGAACAGCATCATCGGTTCCTCAGAGACATAATCATATGGAGCTCCTGTTGCAGGATCCATGATCGTTATCGGTATACCCGCGGCTACATATTCATACGAAAAGTCATTGCCACTCAATATAGCGTTTATGCCTATTTCTATCTGCTCGCCGGTTATTGTGGAGGTAACGGTGATCGATCCGGCAAGCGCATCATCTACTTGATCAAGAAGTTCATCATATTCACCATAGAACAGCTCATCATAAACTCCTCCGGCAAGCGCGGCATCCATAAGGGACTCTATGATAGGACTCTCGGCACCGTTTTTTGTGAGTCTTACCGGAAGCGCATCCACATATATATCCTGCGCGAATTTTGTTGCATAAACTGCCTCTACACCTTCAATGGCTTCAAATTGAGCCTTCATTCTATCCATAAGCGACTCATTCATTCCATATTGAACCGTTACGGAAAAATCCGGTCTGTTTTTAAACACATACTCGTCATTATACTCAAAATAGGAGTTGAAGCCTATGGTGATCGATATAAGCAATATAGACGCTATAAGCGTAGACAGAAGCATTTCCAGCACTATCCTGCCTCGATTCAGCTTTCTGCTGCGTTTACGCATCATGCTGAATGTAACAGGCTTGCTCGCTGCTTTTTTATGGGCTCTCTCCCTGGGAACAGCCATCTGGAATCTACCTCTAAGAGGAGTTCTTATCGCGATTATCATAGGTATAAGCATTCCGATAAACAGCGCAATGATACCGAGCGCTATGCCGACAATGAGCCTCGTTATATCTATATGGAATAGTATCTCCGAGATCGTTCCTGTCGCGTTTATCAGCGCTAAAAGGCCATATATAAGTGGGAAGCCAACAATAAGGCCAATAGGAAGGCTAAAGACCAGTATATAGAGGCCCTCAAACATGAGCATAGAAGATATCTGCGATGAGGTCGCGCCTACAGCCTTGAGCAAAGCTATCCTTCGAGAGCGCCTTCTTATCTGCGTGAGCAGTATCTGAAGTGTAGCGCAAACCGTTATAAAGAATATTATTATTATAACGGCATTTGAAAGCGCGTTGTTCGCGGAACCCTCAAGTTTTGGGTAGGCGAGCGTATTTATCCTTGCGCGCAATACATTTTCGCCATACGGATCATAGTCGGCCTCTACGGATATCTCATCCCCGGGAAGCTTATACTTTCCTGCAAAATAGCGCTCCGTTTGCTCCGTGTTAACTATGTATGTATCCACCATCCCACTGTTTTGGTCTATTTGCTGCAGTTCCTCCGGGGTCCCAAGCTTATAGTGTTCATAAAGCATCTCAACATTATAGTTTGCAGGTATCTCTTCAACTTCATACTCAGATGCCGATGTATCCCCATACAAAATAGCCTCTTGTATCAGGCACTTTGAACTTGACGATGTCACAGGCATTCTCATAAACCAATAGCCGTTATACGATAAACCGCCATACAGACCCTGCGACGCAAAGCTCATTAAAGTACTATGCTCTGCCTCAAGGTGGCTTTGCGTTACCACATAGGCATCAATGTGATCATAATACGTTATCGCATACTCAGAATCGGGATCGTTAATCTCCTGTTCGATCCATTCAGCTTTTACTGCCATCGGGTATATCATTTCATAAGAAGGACTGTAAAAGCGCTCATCATAGTATTCCTTCAGAACAAAAAGACGTCCGTTACCATTTTCCAAAGCCAACTGCCAGTCATCCTCGGTCGTGACTTCTACATCCTGAAGCACTGCGTATTCCGCCATGCTCAGATACATTTCCATCGGAGTAAGATCATCGGACGCTAAGAAAATATTATACTTTGCATCATAGCCCGGAACATCGCTGCGCTCCTGCTGAAGCTTTATCACACCATCATATATAGCCTCATATGTGCTTTCGGAAACAAATGTATTTGCTACCGGGAAATAGCTCGTATCCCATTCATCGCTATAGGTATCTATAACACCCACGATATTAAATGTCATGCGTGCATTTAAACTTATAGACGAAATCCCAGCCTTATCCTCATCCTCAAGAAGCACATCAACATCATCATATTTCTCGCTGATCGGCAGCAGATACATGTACTTTTGTCTCGTTGCGGCAACGCGCATCCCCTCGACATCGATATAGGACGCTGTATTTATAGGATACTCTTTGATATTCATCTCTGAAATGACATTGGTATTATCATAATACAGCCTATAAAAATCAAGATAAACTGATTCAAGCTCCAAAAGCTTTTCCTCGGAAAGACCCTCTGTTTCTAAAAGAGCATCGCCGTAATAGGCGCTAAACGCCTCAAACATGACCTCATCCGAAGGATAGGTCAGCTCAAGGAAAGCGCCCTCCGCGAGGTCGAATCTCCCTGAAGGACTTGCAAGTCCCGAATAATCCATAGCTTGCCATAGCTGAAATGGGAAATCCTCCCAAAGTCCGGTCTGCTGCTCCTCCTCCAGTGCAAGATACTCTTCAAAGCTTTCCATAGCGGCAGTAAGATCAAGGCACATACCGTGGCTCACCATATGATCCCAGCCTATTTTATCCACTCTTAATGCATACTCGGCAGCTTGATGATAAAATTTCCTGGTAGCATCGATGCGTGCCAATTCCTGAGAAATGGGATCTATCACGCCCAGGTCAAGCAATATTGTAGAATCTACCGTATCACCAACGGATAGACCCAAACTATTAAGGTAATCCTTTTCAATTATCAGCTCGCCCACTTCCTCAGGGTATTGTCCTTCGATCAGGTCAAAATGGCTGAGTCTAAGAAAAGTTTCATCGTATGTACCGATAAAGCCAAGCTTCGTGCTTTTGCCTATAAGTCTTGAGATGCCGTGTGTTACCTTTGCCTCATTTGCATCAAATATATTTACAATACCGTTATAGGTATCCCGGGATGCACCTAAAAAAACGGACTGCCATTCTCCGTATTTTCTAAATTTTTCCTGATAGTTTGAATAATTAACCGATGAAATAAATGTCACCGACACGATTATAAAAACAAAAGCCAGCGATAATACAGTGATAAGCAGCCTGGTATCACGTTTGCGCCCTTTCATACCGCTGGCCGCCAGCTTAAAAGAAAACATATGCTCTCCCCTTTAACATGTTGTATTTCTGTAAAAACAATTACGCAGATGATTCATTATATCACCCCTTGCGCCTTTTTTCTACATTTTTAACATACCGCAAAAAAAGGCAGCTATATTCCATAGCAGCCTTATACAGATCATAATTTTTGTTTATTATTAGTCCTTCACCTTTAGTATCCAGCCATACTTATCTTCAACGGTGCCCCACTGGATACCTGTAATAGTATCATAGAAGTGCTGCGATACCTTGCCGATATTGCCATCGCCTATAACATGATCTACACCATGATAGCAAAGAACTCCGACCGGTGAAATTACAGCGGCAGTACCTGTTCCAAACGCCTCAGTTAAACGACCGTCTTTTATCGCGTCCATAAGCTCGTCTACCGAAAGTTTACGTTCCTCAACTATCATACCCTCATCACGAGCAATAGTAAGCACACTGTCGCGAGTTACACCAGGCAGGATAGAGCCATCAAGCGGTGCAGTCACAAGCTTGCCGTCTATGACAAACATCATATTCATTGCGCCAACTTCCTGAACATAGCGCTTCTCCTCGCCATCCAGCCAAAGCACCTGCGAATAACCTGCCTTTACAGCATCATCACCCGCTTTTATGGAACAAGCATAGTTTCCACCTGTCTTTGCAAAGCCCATACCGCCCTTGACCGCTCTTGCGTACTGATCCTCGATCTTGATTTTTACAGGCGCAAGCCCGGTTGCGTAATATGAACCAGAGGGCGCACAAATCACATAATAGATATAATCCTTAGCTGCATGCACGCCAAGCGCCTCATCGTTAGCGATCATAGTCGGCCTTAAATAAAGCGATGTACCAAATGATTTCGGCACCCAATCGCTCTCCAGTTCAACAAGGCGGCGCATAGCTTCAACATTTAGATCGACATCGACAGGCGGCATGCACATACGATCCGCCGAGCGATTAAGACGCTTTGCATTCTCCCACGGACGGAACATAACAATGCTTCCATCAGCACGGCGATATGCCTTAAGCCCTTCAAATATCTCCTGTGCATAATGCAGAACACTGCTTGCGGGATCAAGCGACAGCCTGTGATAAGGCTCGATCCTGGGCTGGGACCATGCACCGTTTTTATAGTCCATCATCAACATATGATCCGAAAAATAGCGGCCAAAGCCAAGTGAGTTCTCATCTGCGGGCTTCTGCTTTGGAGCAGTTGTCCTGTTAATCGTAAGATTAATTTCCATTATGAATTCCCTCCATAAATTTATGACTAATTATATTCCCCTCATCTTACCTCGGTCAACAGCAGTTTTTCATTATGTATTATATAAACGCATTTATTGCGCTTTTTAGCATCAGAAAACTCAAAATAATGTCAACTTACTGCCAAATATATTTGCGCTTACTTATTTACACGAGTAAACTAATAATAGGCATGTAATGACAGCTATGTACTAAGCTCAGCTGTCCTTGGTCTTCATGCGGAAGCTATTGATAACAGAAAGGAACGGTAGACTTATGCCAGCATTTGCCAAACGACTTGATAAGGTAACAGGAAGCGCTATTCGCGCGCTATTTTCTCTTCTTGGGGATCCGAAAATAATATCCTTTGGCGGCGGAAATCCCGCAAAGGAATCCTTCCCTGTGGATCTTGTACAAAAATACACCGATGAACTATATAAACAGGATGGCGCTGCAATTTTACAATATGGTGCAACCGAAGGATATAAGCCCTATATAAAGGCATGCCTTGATGCGCTTTTAAAAAATAAGGGTCTTAGTGGTACTTCGGCTAACCTACTTGCACTCACCGGTTCCATGCAGGGTATCGACCTTATTTGCAGAACATTCCTTGATCCGGGTGATACGATATTGGTCGAAGCTCCCACTTTCCTCGGAGCTCTTCAGACATTTAACCTCTATCAAACAAATATAATACCCGTTGCCATGGATAATGATGGGCTTATCATGTCCGAGCTTGAAGAAGCTATTATAAAGCATAGACCCAAGCTTTTATATTGCATCCCCACTTTCCAGAATCCAACCGGACGTACGCTTACCTTGGAGCGCAGAAAGACCGTAGCCGAGCTTGCCGCAAAATATGATGTGGTCGTAATTGAGGATGATCCTTATTGCGAGCTCAGATACTCCGGCACTCCTCTTCCCACAATCAAGAGCTTTGATACCACAGGAAACGTTGTACTTCTCAATAGCTTCTCAAAGACTCTCTCACCCGGCATGCGCGTTGGCTATGCATTTGGACGTGAGGATATAATCCGCAAAATGACCATATGCAAGCAAAGCGCCGATACCCATACATCCAATATTACTCAGGCTATAGCGGCAGAGTTTTTAACCAATAATGCGCTTGCTCCGCACCTTGAATCGGTAATACCGATGTATTCCAAAAAGCTTAACGCTATGCTAAACGCGATGGATAAGTATTTCCCCACAGAATGTACATATACCAAACCCGAAGGCGGCCTCTTCGTCTGGGGCGAGCTTCCCTACGGAATAAGAACTCTTGATCTCTTCAAAACGGCTGTTGAAGAATATAAGGTCGCATTCATTCCCGGTGAACACTTCTATCCTTCGCCCGAGCTTGGTTATAATACATTCAGACTCAACTTCTCATCCGAGTCGATTGAACGCATCGAAAATGGCATCATGCTGCTGGGCGAACTGTTTAAAGAGGCTATAAACAAAAAAACTATCGATAATAAGTAAAAATCTATGAGTTAATATTGACTTTTTTTAATAAATATAGTATCATTTTTTGATTTTAATGCGCAGATACCCTTTATTGGGCATTTGCGCTATTTTGAGAAAACAAAAGGAGAACTGCAATGCGTAATGTATACGAAGTGCTTGAAGAACGCGGCTTTTTAAAGCAAGCCTCACATCCCGATGAGATAAAGGAGCTTTTGGCAAAGGAGAAGGTATCATTTTATATCGGTTTTGATCCCACAGCTGACAGCCTGCATATCGGACACTATGTAGCGCTTATTACCATAGCACATATGCAGCGCGCAGGTCACAGGCCTATCGTCCTCCTTGGCGGAGGCACGGCCATGGTAGGCGATCCCTCCGGGAAGACAGATATGAGGAAGATGCTTACTAAGGAGGATATCGACAATAATGCCGCTAATTTCCAAAAGCAGATGTCACGCCTTATAAGCTTTGAGGGTGAAAATGCCGCTATCATAGTCAACAATAGAGATTGGATACGCTCGCTTTCATTCCTTGATTTTATGCGTGATATAGGAGTGCATTTTTCGGTGAACCGCATGCTTGCAGCCGAGTGCTATAAGCAGCGTATGGAAACCGGACTTACATTTTTTGAGATGAGCTACATGCTTATGCAGAGCTACGATTTCCTTATGCTTAACAAGCGTTATAACTGCGTTCTTGAGATGGGCGGTGATGACCAGTGGTCAAATATGCTCGGAGGCGTTGATCTTATCCGCAGAAAGGAGCGTAAACCGGCTTACTGCCTGACCACATCTCTCCTCACCACCTCAGAGGGCAAAAAAATGGGCAAAACGGAGCGCGGAGCCATATGGCTCGACAAGGAAAAATGTCCCGTATATGACTTCTATCAGTATTGGCGCAATGTAAACGACGCCGATGTTGAGCGTTGCCTTATGCTCCTCACATTTATACCCGCAGATGAAGTTCGCTCGCTTTGCGCGGAAGGCGGAGCTGCCTTAAATCACGCTAAGAAGGTGCTTGCGTTTACACTCACAGAGCAGGTTCACGGTACAGAGGAAGCCATAAAGGCTCAGCAAGCTGCTGAAGCGCTTTTCGCCGGAGGAAATGATCTAAGCAATATGCCCACGCTTACGCTTACCGATGAGGATATAGAAGCTACCGGGCTTCGTGTGGTGGACATGCTCGTAAGAGGCAAGCTGTGCACATCCAACTCAGATGCAAGGCGCACCATAGAGGGCGGCGGTGTTATGATTGATGGTGTTAAGATCACCGATGTTCGCGCTGTGATCGATGGGTCAAAGCTTACCGATGGAGTCATTATAAAAAAGGGCAAGAAGGGCTATATCCGCGTAATGTGCTGATAGCGGCTTTTAGGGTATCACATGAAAGCATACAGGACTATTGACAAGCAGGCTGAGGCTGTTCTAATAGAGCGTAAATCCCGTTTTATAGGGCGTTGTTTTCCGGTCGAATCAGAAGCTGAAGCTACTTTTCAGCTAAATGCCATAAAAAAACAGTTTCATGACGCAACTCATAACTGTCATGCATTTATTGTCGGTGAAAACGGTATGATCTCCCGATGCTCCGATGACGGAGAGCCCAGCGGGACTGCCGGCGTGCCTATACTTGAGGTTTTAAAGGCAAAGCAGCTTACGAATGTATTATGCGTTGTTACACGCTATTTTGGCGGTATTTTACTTGGAGCGGGTGGTCTTGTACGCGCTTACTCAAAAAGCGCCTCTCTTGCGATAGAGGCCTCAGGAATAGTTGAGATATCCCCGGGGTTGCTTATGATCACAACCACCGACTATTCTCGCTATGGCCAGCTCGAAGGCCCGATACGTAAGCTATCCACGATAGAAAGTATCGATTTTACGGATGTCGTAACTATAACCTCATCCCTTCCGGCAGAAAATGCCGATGATTTTATCAAGCAGATAATCGAAGCAAGCGATGGACGGGTAATGCCAAAGATCGGCTCCGAAATTACGCTACGAAGGCTTATTTAGAAATATTTGAGTTTATTTATCAAGCCTTCGGTAAATACTACCAATTAGATGTTATCTTTTTTAGGAGGGTTTATGGAATATACACATGAAGTAGATTGCATGTACTGCGTTGCAAAGGGCGCAATGCACGACCCCGCGCCCATCCCCGAGGAGGGCAACTGGGTAAAAGCAAAACAGGTCGATGACATTAGCGGCCTTACCCATGGCGTTGGACGATGCGCTCCACAGCAGGGCGCTTGCAAGCTCACACTAAATGTCAAAAACGGCATTATTGAAGAAGCTCTCATAGAGACCATCGGCTGCTCAGGCATGACTCATTCGGCTGCGATGGCAGCAGAGATACTTGTAGGCAAGACCATACTTGAGGCTTTAAACACCGATCTGGTATGTGATGCCATCAATACAGCAATGCGTGAGCTATTCCTTCAGATAGTATATGGCAGGACTCAGAGCGCATTTTCTGAGAATGGCCTTCCCATTGGGGCAGGGCTTGAGGATCTTGGGAAGGGCAACCGCTCTCAAATAGGCACTACCTATGCTACAAAAGCCAAAGGTGCACGCTATCTTGAGCTTACAGAAGGGTATATACTTTCAATCGGTCTTGATGAGCATGATGAGATCATCGGCTATAAATTTTTAAGCATCGGTAAGATGATGGACGCCATTAAAAAGGGAATGAGCCCCAATGAAGCATATGAGAAAAACATAGGTACCTATGGACGATATGCCGAGGCTGTAAAGCATATTGATCCCCGTCAAGAGTAAGGAGGCGCTATGATTAATTTTGAAGGCTATAAAAGACGTATTGATAAGATAAACGAAGAGATCAAACCCTATGGTATCTCATCCCTTGATGAAGCTGTAGCACTCGTGAGTAACATGGGACTTAACGTTCGCGATATAGTACACGGCATACAGCCCATAGCATTCGAAAATGCTGTATATGCTTACACACTTGGCGCTGCTATCGCGATAAAAAGGAATGCGCACACCGCATCCGACATTGCTGAATGCATAGGTCATGGTCTACAGGCGTTTTGCATAAAGGGTTCCGTTGCGGATCAGCGTAAGGTTGGTCTTGGGCACGGAAACCTTGGCGCGATGCTCCTTAAAGAGGAGACCTCGTGCTTTGCTTTTCTTGCCGGCCATGAAAGCTTTGCCGCGGCAGAGGGAGCTATCGGTATTGCTCGCACCGCAAACGGCGTCCGTAAAAACCCTCTCAGGGTCATACTCAACGGCCTTGGCAAGGATGCCGCGTATATCATAAGCCGCATAAATGGCTTTACATTCGTTGAAACAGAATACGACCATTATGCCGGCGAACTTAAGATACTCAACACCCGCGCATTCTCAAACGGCGATAGGGCAAGCGTGCGTTGCTTTGGCGCCGATGATGTCAATGAAGGTGTAGCTATAATGAAGCACGAAGGTGTTGATGTATCAATAACCGGCAATTCCACCAACCCCACAAGGTTCCAGCATCCCGTTGCGGGCACCTATAAAAAATGGTGTATTGAAAACAATAAGCCATATTTCTCGGTTGCTTCCGGCGGCGGCACAGGCCGCACGCTGCATCCTGACAACATGGCTGCGGGTCCTGCCTCATACGGTCTCACCGACACCATGGGCAGGATGCATTCCGATGCACAGTTTGCAGGCTCAAGCTCAGTACCCGCGCACGTTGAAATGATGGGACTCATAGGCATGGGAAATAATCCCATGGTAGGCGCTACCGTTGCTGTAGCTGTAAAGCTCGCACAGCTTCTTGATAGATAAATAGTAAACATTCCAAGGGCTTACATAATAAGCTGTAAGTCCTTTTATTTTATTGAATGTTTTCATCATGTTTGATAAATTTACCAAAACACTCCGGAGGCATATATGCTAAGTCGGCTGATCATATCTATTACGGAATACTTTGATGGTGAAATTGGCAAGCGCCGTCTAAATCGTGTGCTCATCGTGGCCATAATCTCCGTTTTACTTCTCATGTTCCTTCTTACAGCGGAGGAGCAGACCCTTTTTGATTCACCTGAAATGCAGCTCATAGCGGATAATGGAGTGCTTCATGTAGGTATAAGGGAGAATGTACCGGGCTTTTCCCTTAACGGCGAAGGGTTGGATATCGAGCTTGCATATGCTCTTTCAGATACTATCTTTGAGGGTAAAAGCAGCGAGCTTACGCTTTCACTCGTTCCCGTGTCAACCTATAGCGCAGAGACCATGCTTCAGGATGGCTCGATCGATGTGGCTATTGCTCAAATGCCGCTTGGTGACGATTCCGGCCATATATACTCAACGCCATATTATAACGATGATATAGTCATTGCTTCCTGCAAGGACATTGATAAGGAGCCAAAGGATCAATTCCTTGGCTGTATCCAAAATACCAATGCGGAAAGCGCGCTTAAGGCGCTCTCTGTCGATGAAGAAGGAAATACTCTTATGGAGTATAAGCTTTTTGCATCGTATTCCGATCTTTTAAACGCGCTTGAGCGTGGTACTATCGAGGGTGCGGTCATAAATCGCGCTGTTTTTCGAATATATCAAAATGAATATAGCCTTCTTAGTGACCCGACTGTTATATCTGCCGTTGATTACTGCATAGTTGTTTCATCGGAAGCGCCCGCGCTGGCGCAGATAGCCAATATAATGCTTTACGATCTCAAGGAATCCGGCGAACTTGAC
The DNA here is from genome assembly GCA_017416425.1 of Clostridia bacterium. Lineage (GTDB taxonomy): Bacteria > Bacillota > Clostridia > Christensenellales > CAG-138 > RGIG1693. Next base: position 3,124 of record JAFQCL010000030.1, on the reverse strand, counting down.
GCCATCATACAAAAATATGGATTATAATAAAAAAATCGAATTGCTTGCACCCGCCGGCAGTATGGATAGCCTCGTTGCGGCTATAAAAAACGGCGCTGACGCCGTATATGTAGGCGGTACGCTCTATGGCGCAAGGCGCAATGCAAAAAATTTCACCGATGAAGAGCTCATAAAGGCATTTGACCTTTGCCATTCCTATCGTGTTAGGGTTTTTGTTACCATGAACACGATGCTCTTTGATCGTGAGCTTTATCCTGCGTTAAAATACGCGGGGTGGCTTTATGAAAACGGCGCCGACAGCCTTATCGTTCAGGATATAGGCTTTGCCTCAATGATAAAGCGCGAATTACCCGACTTTGAGCTCCATGCAAGCACACAGATGGCCGTACACAATAGCCCCGGTATCAAGGTATGTAGGGATATGGGCATAAAGCGAGTCGTCCTTTCAAGAGAGGTCTGTCTTAGGCAGCTTAATATACTTCATGACGAAAATCCCGATATGGAACTTGAGGTGTTTGCGCATGGAGCGCTTTGCATGAGTTTTTCCGGACTCTGTCTTTACTCATCCATGGCAGGAGAGCGCAGCGGCAATCGAGGAATGTGCGCTCAGCCCTGTCGTAAGCGCGCTTCAATACAGGAAAAGCGTGCATCCGATGACTATTGTCTTAGCCCTTCCGATCTTCATATGCTAAAGCATGTAAATAAGCTTATAGAAGCCGGAGCAAGCTGCATAAAGCTTGAGGGTCGTATGAAGCGTCCTGAATATGTAGCGCTTGTTACAAGAGCTTATAGAGCCGCTATAGACGGAGAGGAGCTGCCACCCGCTCTTATAAACGATCTTCACGACATATTCAATAGGGGCTTTACCAGTGGCTACTACTTCGGAGATAAAGTAATCACCGGAGCGCGTGCAAATGATGCTCCCGACCCTAAGCTCCTTTCTCGTGTACAAAGGAACTATTCCTCTTTTATAAAAAGAACCCCTATTACGATGGAGCTTTACGCGCATGTAGGTGCGCTTCCAAGCCTGGCCGCATCTACAGGAAAAGTTACCGCCACAGTGTTTGGCACAGATGCGCTCACCGCCTCTTTAAAGCCCCAGACCCATGAGCTGTTCAGTCGCCAGCTAAGCAAGCTTAATGATTCCCCCTTTATCCTAAACGAGCTTAAAGTAGATAGCGATGGCATTTCATTCATATCCGCAAGTGAACTTAACGCTCTGCGCCGAAGTGTGATCTCAAAGCTTATAGAAAAGCTCGCCGTAAAACGTAAACCCGTTTGTATAAAAAAGCCCGAGTTTACACCGATCATGCCCAAAAGCACCACTTTGGATATAATTGCGCGTGTGCGTACATTAGATCAGGCAAGAGCTGCGCTATCTGCCTCCATTGATGCTATCATATTTGATCCCAAAGGGCTTTGTGCGGATGAAATTTCAGAGATAATAAGCCTTGATATTCCTATTTTTCTCTCCATTCCCCCTATCTTGCTCAATCACTCTGACATTGAGCGCTATAGGGCGGCGCTGCCTAAATTTTACGGTGCGGAACTAAACAATATCGGGCATATTGCCATGGCTTCCGCCGCAAAGCATCTGATCGGCGGTACTACTCTTAATATAGCCAATTTAGAAAGCGTGCAAGCTCTTGAAAAGGCCCAAATATTGCCTACGCTCTCTCCAGAGCTTACAAAGGCTCAAATGAGGGATATGGCTGCAAATTGCAATTGCGCTATAAACGTATACGGGCGCACACCGCTTATGCATCTTGCGCATTGCCCGATCAAGGAATACTCCGCTTGCCGGAATGGTACAGTATCATGCGGCGCTATCACGGATGAAGCAGGAAGGCGTTTCCCATTGATATCAACTGCATTGAATCATGGCTGTATCACTCGCATGCTGAACTGTGTCCCTACATACATACTGGATGCAGCGTCAGAGGTTAAGGCATCATGCTGGACACTTTCGTTTACATGCGAAACGGAGGCTGAAGTATCAAGTATTGTTTCGGCGGCAGTATCCGCACGCAGTGGCAATACCACTCCCCCTTCCGGCGACTTTACGCGAGGACATTTAAATCGCGCAGTGCTATAGTGATATATGAGCAAAGCATCAAAAAAAGGGGCTATTTGGCGATAGTCCCTTTCATCATATATGATAATGACTTCAAGCATTATCACACACGATTAGAATGTGATTGCTGTAACCCAAAAGCTCCGGTTTTTCGCAAGCATACATGTGGTAATCGATATAACGAGCATAGCCTTCTTCACTAAGCTGATTTATATTGTCTACCATAAGCTCCGAAAGGCCGTCACTCGCCACTTCATGCAGCGAATGTAATCCTGCCTTTTGCAAAATACCCCTCATTCCATCTACCGTCATAAACACAAAAGGAAAATCCTTTACCTTAAATGTATCGTGCTCATACGTATCGCCCATAAGGTAATCGTTATCATTTGCAAATTCCGTCATCATTACCATATCATTGGATATAAATGCAAAAAACAGCTTACCATCTTTTTTACAAACACGTCTGGCCTCTTTTATACACTTTAACTGATCTTCCTCCGCAGCAAGATGATATAAAGGCCCCATTACAAGCACAATATCAAATGAAGCGTCTTTTAGCATTGACAGATCCAACGCATTTGCATTGAAAACCTTTAGATCATACCCAGGCATTACAGAGCTTTTCAATGTCTCATAGTTTCTTTCGGCAAGCTCAATAGCGGTTACATCATAGCCATTTCCCGCAAAATAAAGGCTATATTCGCCACAACCCGCCCCTATATCGAGTATTTTTGCTCCAGGCTTCAGGTAGATCTCTATATAACGTACATTCGTTAAAAACTCAATACGTGCTGCCTTTGAGTGATTGAGGCGTTTTTTTTCGTTGAAGTACTCGTATATCCTGGATAAGCGCACCTTATAGTCGGCAATGCTCATTATTTCATCAAAATTCATATAAAACCCCATGATACAAAAAGCACCTGCGGCAAGAGCAGCAGGCGCTATGTGTCAAAATTAGTCGTTGATTATGTTCGCTACAACGCCCGAACCTACGGTACGGCCGCCTTCTCTTATAGCAAAGCGAAGTCCCTTCTCTATTGCTATGGGAGT